>JBFHVQ010000074.1:0-14265 GCA_041589455.1 Gammaproteobacteria bacterium
AGGTTTGCATCAGTCATCTTTTCATAACCATAAATATCCATAAGATTAGAAGTAATAGATTCAATTGTCAGTAACTCAAGATCGCTTAGCTGTTTCCTGAATTTATCGATATTTGCTTCAATTGGGTTGGATGAATTTGATTCCCATAGAGCTGAACGAGTTGTAATTGACAGTGCTTCTTTTGAATGTGTAATATCAAGCATATCTGGTGTGTAATCAATATCAATAAATTTACATATTTCTCTGATAATGACGGCTTCGCTGCTTATAAAATCCTCAAAACGGATCGTTAAGACGCGATCTGGGTATTTTTGAGCTAAATAATGGCTCTTGCTATATGCTTCCTTCCATAACTGAGCATTCATTAAGGTATTGAAGTTATAGATAATGGCCCTGTTCATGCTCGCTATCTGGGCTCTTGGGTCACGGACGACATTGATAAAAAGCATATCGGGGAATGTCGCCATAATTTCATCAACATAATGGATACTATCCAGTGATTTATCCATCGCCACTGAAGCGCCCTGATGGACAGCAGAAAGAGAAAGCATTTCCCAGACAACCTGATGAATATTTCTGGGTTTATCCCGAAGGCTATTAAAAATTTCTACTGGGTCCAGTGATATACCGGGCCACTTCACCATCAGGGAGTTCTGAAGCCCAACAAGATCTGTGATCAACTGGAAATAGATTTTATCGTTAGTCAAATTTCCATAGCGTGAGAATATTTCCATGACATCAGTAATGTGTAGTGGATAAGGCGCATAAAATGAAGGGTTTCGGTTGAGTCGTAGTCGTATCGCGTGGCTACCGCACCGACGTAGCGGAATCATCATTACTTTACGAATATTGTCAGATGTAGACATTACAGGCTCCTACAGAGTCATACCACTATAACTGCCTCATGCAGAAGACTAGTGATGATACATTTACAGAAAGCTAACTAGTATTTCTATAATAAAAATAATTTGCAGATATGAGTTTGTATATAGGAAAAAATCATAATCGTGTAATGTAGAAAACTGGTGGTCTGTAGTAGAGTATCCTGCGCAATGGGTACAACCTTAAGCGGGTCTGTGCCAGGCGTTCCCGGTGGCTTATCTGGAATTTAGACGAGTAAAAAATACGTGTTTTATTAGATGATGGGATTGCTGGTATATAGCCTGCTGATAGTCGATATCTGCTACCAAATATCAATATCAGCTTATATTAGGTCAAATTAATGTGTTGATGCTGGAATCGTGAATATGATGAGAACATAAGGGCATATTAATAGCTATAATTTATGCAGATGGAAATAAGGTAATCGAAAATAATAATGATTAATCAAAGACCTGCAGCATTAACGATCGCTATATTGGCCTCATTAATGCTATCTAACTATGGCCATACCACTGAGCGACAGAGCGCATCTGATGTGAAGTTGCATGAAATGTCACTGGATGACCTGCTGCTACAGAGGGTTGAGCTGTACAGAGACTCAAAAACGGCATCCGGTACTAACGAAACGATCAGAAATTCACCTGCAGCTATGGTAGTGATCAACGCCGAGGATATTAAACGGCGTGGATATGATAGCCTCGATGAAATTATGGACGACTTGCCAGGCTTTGATACGATTGTTACCAATGGCACCATGCAGGTGGTTTCCTATCAAAGAGGCTATCGAACACCCTGGACTCAGAGAACGCTACTGCTGGTTAATGGCAGGGTTGATAACAATCTGTGGAACCACTCGGCACAACTATCCAGGCAATATCCGATTAATATCATCGAAAGGATTGAGGTTCTCTACGGACCAGCGGGTGCGGTATATGGGCCAAATGCATTTCTTGGTGTGATAAATATCATTACTAAAGATTCACGAGAGCTGGCACCGGGTGAGTCATATCTTAAAACAACTTTCTCAGCAGGTAGTTATTCGAGCTCAAGTGTGGATCTTGCAGCAGGCGGGCGAGAAGGTGATCTGTATTATAACTTTGGTGGCCGTCTGTTTTCGAGTCATGAGGCTGATATCGATGATTACTCGAGTTGGGGATTCACAAATCCAGAATTATTGAGTGATGCTTCTATATGGGGTGTTGGTATAGGAGAAGGTGTAGATCCGGTGACATCTGTATATAGCCCACCGGGTGATATTAATGTAAATGGCACTGTCGATCCATTTGAACAGTTTAACGGAAAGTCAATAGGACGATATGAGGATCCATCAGATAATATTGGTGTGATGGGGGAGCTTGGTTACAAGCAGCTAAAAGCAGGCTACTTGTACTGGAAAACTGACGAAGGTTATGGGCCCTACTATTCATTTGCAGATGCACAGCCAAACTCATCATGGTTCCATGAATCAAGACAGTTTTATATCGAGCATAATGGAAAAACATCAAGTGGTCTCAGTGTTGATACGGATGTAGTGTACAGATCTAGCCAGGTCTATGGTGACTGGGTGGAATCGTTCGGTGGTTCAGTCAGTATATCAGACTGGAATTCATACAATACAGCAGTCCGAATTGAGCAGAAATACAGGTACACGCTGACAGATACCATGCAGCTTAATGGTGGTATTAAATATGAGAAAAAGACCCTGACCAAAACTTATATGATCTGTAATTATTTTGATGGACTTGGTATATGTCCAGAGCAGGCTGCAGGTTCAGTGAACGGGGCAGGATCAGATGGTAGCGGTGTCGTGGATGCGGCAGATATTGATTCAAGTAACTTCACTTCATTTCCGCCAACGGTAAGAGGTGAGGACATACCTGGATATAATTCAATAAACACGAAAGACATTGGTGCATATATTCAGGGTATATGGGATTTTGGAAGAACGAGATATAACCTTAGCTTGAGAATGGATGACAATAGTGAATATGGTACAGAGGTTAATCCTAGAGGCGCATTTATATATCATAGTGATGCATTCAATACATACAAGATAATATACGGTGAAGCGTTTCAGGAACCAGCGCCAAAAGATCTGTATGGTGATTTTAATGGCAGGTTGGCAAACTCTGAATTAAAGCCTGAAAAAGTTAGAAATATTGAGTTTGTAATAGTAAATCAAGGTAAGAATCTTCTGAGTGATAGTTCACTTTTCTATGCGAATTATCAGAATGCGATTGCGAGTGGAGATAATGTAGGTGGTAGAGATATCTATGGATTTGAGTACAGAGGTAAATACAGGCTACCAAATTTCCTGAAAGACAGCTCAGATATAACGGGTAATATTTTTTATACCTATACCAGGGCAATGTCTGATAGGCAATATGATAATGTTGCCGGACAATGGATTGACGAGAGAAGTGAGCAAGGTGATATTGCGCCACATAAAGTGAACTTCATGGTCAATATACCTGTAGGTGTGAAATATAATGTCAATCTGATGGCAAACTGGCTGTCGAGTCGAGATCTTTTTTCGCAGAACCCACTAAGAAAAGAGTTTAACTCATTAGCTGATGTCGATACGAAAGCTGAAGCATATACCAAAGTTGATATCAATATTTTATATCAAAGTAAGGATATTGAATATGGGTTGAAGATCGAAAATATTTTCGAAGAAGAGTATCTTCTGCCAGGTGTGGAATCAGCAACAAGTGGTAATAACTTTCAGATAGATAATGATGGATTTCAGAATTCGTTGCTTCCGCAGGTCAAAGATCGGGTCTATATGATTTATCTAACGGTGAAGCTCTAATGAAAGTGTTCATTGACAGATATAAAGAGCTATTTCGTCAGGCAGTTATGCTTAGCATGCTTGTGATGTCGTCTGTTGCATTCGCTGATTCACTACCAGATAAGCTGACTGTTGCAATAATATTCAAATTGATCGAGTATGACGAGCGTTTCGATAAGCGTGAAAGCGTTAAGGTACACGTCATATCTTCAGCAAGTATTGCAAGTGTAATGGCTGGTTATCAGGGTAAGAGGTTTAATAATCTGGAGATAATGAAAGTAACGCATAGTGATAAATTGCCTGAATCCGAAGTAGATGTAATATTTATCGGTGGTGGCAAAATTAAAGAAATTGTTGATCATGCTAGAGAGAATCGAGTTTTGACTGTGACAAACAGGCCAGACTATTCTAAGGATGGTGTTTCGTTAATTGTCTTCAATGATGAAGGTCTTCCAGGTATATTGATAAATACAGTGTCTTCAGGCTTAGAAGGCGTGTTATGGAAGCCTGAAGTTCTCGATGTGGCTAGAACCATTGATGAGTATAAGTCTGACTCGCTTTGAGTAATACACGATGTCAGTGCAAAAACTGAAAAATTCGAAAGCAGATTATAATAGCTATAAGCTTGCAGCAACAGCTTCAGTTGTTTTTCTGACAATGGGACTGTTGGTCTATCTTTATGTGGGTGAGCTAACTCGAGACATAAAGCAGGCTAGAGAAGAAATACAAGGTTTAGAGGTCTCCAGCAAAATTATCAATAATAAATATGAATACTACCGTAGTGTTTCGTATATGGAGATAGATAGTGATGAGTATTTGGCTGAGTTGAACAACAGAATTTCTGATATCGTTAAGTTAGATACACTGGAGTTACAGGGGAATGATAGTCAGATTAAGGATGATTATAATGTGTTCGCAGAAAATCTTTCACTTATTGATAATTCAATATTAAAAATTATTAGAATAAGTAAGCTGGATGTTGATCCGCATGATGATATTAACAGGCCTGTTCGTGAATATACGCGATATATCATACCTCTATCGCATCAACTGTTTACTGTCATGAAGGAATTTGTGAGGCTCGTCAACAGTAAGGACCCAGTAGCGGTCAGAAAATTGCATGATCAGTTTATAGAGCATGTTTCATTAATTCAAAATAATATAAATTCATTCAGGCTTAGTGAGCTGGTTATTGAGTCATCTTATATTGAGTTAAATGATATTATTAATCAATTATCCACCGAGTTTTCACGAATAGCAGAATCACGTAGAAAATATGCAATACTCGAGCTTCTGGGGACTGCTGAAATAACGAACGATGATGCAGCAATGCTAAAAATTATAGACCTTGTGAATAATTATAATCGAGTATCACAGGAAATGGATTATGCATATATTGATTTGATTAAATCAAGAGTCAGAGAAAGGCATGAAACTGTATCCACAGTCAGGACTCAAGTACTTGTATTGGTGGCATTTGTGGTGATTGCAACCTTATTGCTCGGGCATTACCTGATTAGAAATATCCAGAAATATCAGAGAATGTTATTGCAGAGAAATGTTGATCTCGAAAATAAGGTTGAAGAGCGGACACGGGATATCGAGCTTTCTAGAAAACAGGCTGAAGCTGCTGCAAAGCAGGCAATTATAGCGAAAGATAATATCGAGAAACTGAATGCCGAATTGAGAGAGGAAACTCAAAGGGCTGGAGAGCTAGCCAAAAAAGCTGAAATGGCAAGTCAGGCAAAGTCAATGTTTCTTGCAAATATGAGTCATGAAATAAGAACGCCAATGAATGGTGTTCTGGGTATGACTGATCTGTTAATGAAGACCGAGCTTAAGGACTTGCAAAGGCATTATGTAGAAACCATTAAGGCTAGTGGGAAAACCCTGATGGTTATAATAAATGATATTCTCGACTTTTCGAAGATAGAAGCGGGTAAACTCAAGCTTGAGCGCTGTGAGTTTGCTATACGTGAGATGGTGTCTGAGGTTTCTCAACTCATGTATGTGAAGGCTAGTGAGAAAGGCATTGATTATCGATATTCTGTTGATGCAAGTATCCCCGAAAAGATACATGGTGATCCTACCAGGATAAGGCAGATACTAATGAATCTCATAGGTAATGCGATAAAATTTACTGAGGTGGGTGAGGTTTCACTTCAGATAAGGCTCATTGAAGGTGAAGATAATTCAGTGTCATTATATTTTTCAATAAAAGATACAGGTATTGGAATAGAACCACAAAAATTATCAGGATTATTCGATAGTTTTGAACAGGCAGATACATCAACAACTAGAAAATATGGAGGGACTGGGCTCGGGCTTGCCATATGTAAAAGTCTTGTCGAGGTCATGGGTGGGTCAATTGGTGTAGAGAGTGATCTGGGTACAGGAACGACTTTCTGGTTCAAAATTAATGTAATGATCGATTCTGACCAGGTAAGTAAAGAACTGGATCGAGATAATATATATACCGATGTTAAACTATTCTCAGATAATGGAAGTCTTACAGATTCTATAAAAACTATTCTATTGCCTTATCAGCTTGATGTCGACGTACATTCCGAATTAAAAAAGTCTGAAATATATGAAATTCTGAATTTGTCTGACAGGCTAGTTATAATCGATCAGGCAATGTTGAGCCAGTATCCAGAAGAAATCGACGTCTCTAGTCTGTGTTCGGCTAAATCTAAGGTCGTGATTGTGTCTGATGCTGTATCGGATGATATCGATTCTATAAATCTACAAAATTTAGATACGCTTAATAAGCCAGTAAGTTCTTCTGAGGTGCTTAAGTGTCTGGTGAAGGGTGACAAAAAAACATCAATTGTTAAAGAAAATCAGCCTGTTGATGAAGACAATAAAGCGGTAAAAGAGCACAGTGTTTTAATTGTAGAAGATAATATAACCAATCAACTTGTTGCGAGAGGTATTCTGGAAGGGCTTGGATATAATACATGTGTAGCTAACGACGGTGATGAGGCAATAAAAATACTCGAACAGAAAGTTTTTGACGTCATTTTGATGGATTGTCAGATGCCCGTAATGGATGGTTATGATGCTGCAAGGGTTATCAGGGATAGCTCGTCAAAGGTTATTAAGCATGATGTGCCTATTATCGCCTTGACAGCTAATGCCATGAAAGAAGATCGAGAAAAATGTCGTGCTGCAGGCATGGATGATTTTCTGCCAAAGCCTTTTGATCCAGATGAGCTTGATGCGCTAATTTCTGAATATATTTGACGTCAACTGTTCAGTTTCAACATCCTTTTGTTCAAAAGTATCACATCCAAGTAACTCTTTTGAGGGCTTTCCTACATGATAACCCTGAGCATAATTGATTCCGTATGACTTGAGCAGCATCAGGGTGTCATGATCCTCAACGAACTCAGCAATCGTGTGTTTATTCATGCCGCTAGCTACATCTCGAAGGGCTTTTACGAATACCTGGTCTGCACTGTCTGTTGTCAGGTTTTTGATAAACGTGCCATCAATTTTTACATAGTCCACTGGTAGCTGCTTTAGATAATAAAATGATGAAAAACCGACGCCAAAGTCATCAAGTGAAAATTTACATCCTAATTCTGCAATTTCCAGCATAAGTGATCTTGCTGCACTAATATCTGCAACTGCGGCGGTTTCAGTTATTTCGAAGATAACATTCGATGGATTTGCCTGTGTTTGTACGATGCATTCTTTGATATAGCTTATGATGTTTGGGTCATCTACAACACGGCCTGATAGATTAATAGATATACTTACCAGTCTTTTCTCATCATGAAATTCTTTTAATGATTTCAGGCTATTGTGTATAACCCACCGGTCAATATCAATTATCTGTCCGGTCTGTTCAGCGTGTGGTATAAATGCACCAGGTGGAATTACGGAGTCTCCATCTCGTAGTCTTATCAGTGCTTCGTAATGTGATACTTTGTTGTTAGCCAGGTTAAGTATGGGTTGATAAAACAGGGTAAACTCATCGTTTTCAAGGGCTACGTCGATTCGCTGTTTCCATTCCATACGATTTGAAATTATCTCCCTGGCATGATCGTCGTCATTATATATATGGCATACACCACGCCCATTCTGTTTTGCCATATACATTGCAATATCTGCATTACCCATCAATATCTGTGGGTCAACCCCATGTTCCGGGAATAGTGTTATTCCAATACTGCCTGATGCTCTGTAGCGATTGTTGTCTTCTCCTATGTGTATTCTGTTGAGGTTGTACATAATCTTTCTTGCTACTTTCTGGGCATTCGCTGCATTTGTATCTGGGATAATCATTGCAAATTCATCACCACCAAGCCTGGCAAGTATATCGCTCTGCCTTGTTGCGTTTCTCATTGAGTTAGCAACTGACTTGAGAAGCTGGTCGCCTATGTGATGTCCGTGTGTGTCATTGACAAGTTTAAAGTGGTCAAGATCTATAAATAACAATGCGCCATTGCGTTGATAACGTTTCGACTCGTCTAGTACTCTGTCGAATTCTATCTGGAATCTTCTCCTGTTACTGAGCTTTGTTAACGGGTCGTGATCTGCTATCCATCCGAGCCTTTCTTCTGCTTGATGCCTTGCGGTCATGTCAAGTCCGATAGATAGGATAATTGCATCGTCGGTTGATGTGTGGCTGACTCTTGAGTGGTACCATGACAGGCATATGTGTTTGTCGTTATTTGTTGTTATCGTGTTCTCGTGGTTAAAGTGTGTTTCAATTCCATTTCTTAGTGACTCGAGAGAGCGATATATTCCTGTGTCTTCATTGCCGAATAATTTTTCGATATCTTTTCCCAGAAGATTGCTTTCATCGCATTCACAAAGGCTTAAACCATAGTTATTAATTGATATGATTGTTCCGGATACATCGTGAGTGATGATAATCGCCTGAGCGGTATCGAGTAAATCAGTATTAAAATCACGCTCTAGCAGGAGTGCATCTCTTTGCGTTTCAAGCTTTTTGGTGTGATTTTCTAGATCCTGATTAAGCGTTTCAAGCTTGCTGTTAAGGTCAAGTGTTGATTCAGATAGTGCATCAATTTCATCAGGGAATATTTTTTGCTTTGAATGCAGTCGTTCTCTGGCCTGTGCATATTTTCCTGAAGACAACAGGGGTAATGTAGATGTTAGGCTTTTGATTCTAGATACAGGAAGCCAGAGATAGAGAAGCAACAGGGTTTCTGATAGTACAAATCCTAGTATTGCATATAAATGAATAAGATCGATATTTTTCATCATCAGATTTGTTGCATCGGTGATGTTGTTTATAATAATAAACTTGACGGTCGATTCCTGATCTAGCTTTTCCGGTGAAACTGAGTAAATCTCATAAAAATCACCAGTCTCTGCTATGTGTGTGTGACGCGAGTCTAATCTGCTTATGCTCGTCTGGTAAGATATTCTGTCTAATATTTGTCCGTTGTTCTTATTGCTTGTTGCGAGTGATAATTCATAGCCCCAGTTCCTGATTTTTCTGTCTGATGATATATCTAAGCTTTTCGTCTCCGGGGATAGTATGATGAGAGATGAGCCGGTTAGAATTTCGTATCTCTGTACAATATCGGTTAGTGTTCTTCCCGTTATCATGATGATGTCGGTGCCATCGCTCGTCAGAATGGGGGTTGCTAAATATTGAATACACTCAGGATTGCATGAGAGCCAGTGTATGGGGTGTAATTCTTTTGTCACAAGATCATGCAGTGATGATATGACTTCTTCATGATCTTCGGTCTCCCATTCGTAAAGACGACTGCTGTTACTGTATTGAATGGATATAAAGTCAAGCCCCCATTCTGCATCCAGCACTAGTGTGTTTTCATCGAATATACGATGTAGAGTGTTTTTTGCATCCGATCTATGGCTTGATGAAATTATAATCTGAATTATACTGGCGATGTTTTCCAGTTCTGAATAGCTGTTACGGATTAATCCATTAAGTTCATGTGTCTGTCTTAGTTTGCTAAATTCTCTATTGTCATTAAATTGTGATTTAATTTGTGTTGACGAAATAGAAGCAAGAAACGAATTTGTTACGAGCAATACGATACTGAGCAGAAATACAATTTTCCACTTAAGGCTTATAAATCTTGATCGTATTTGATGATGTTTTACCATGTGTTAGAATCTATATGAGAGCAAAATTGCTACCATATCCCAGTCTTTCACAGTAAGTTCGCTGTTATTTTCTCTTCTCGATAAAAAGTATGTGCCTTCATTATCATGGTATTCCAGTCGTACCATGAATTCATTTGTGATGTCCGACCTTAACCCTATGATGTTGCTCTTTGTGTAATAATTATGTGCAGGTGATATTATCGGGATGGGTAGTGATGCCAGAATGGCTTCACGTGCTGTTCCATTCCTGTCGTCAGTATTCGAATAGCCTTCTTCATGTCTGAAGTAGATATTGGCTAAACGATTTACAGTGTAGCCAAATTGTATGTAGTGGCCTGCTGGCTTCATTGATCCTGCGCTTCCTGACGGATAAAAGCTGGAAAAACCTGACCAGCTTAGTGGTTGCCTGGCGTATTCTGCAACGATGTACCAGTCTTCTTCAGTAAATGCCAGAGAATAAACATACATATTTACATCGTAAATTCCATTTCCTGTGAAAATACTCGTGCCTGTCATTTTAAGGCTGGTGTCTACATAACTAAATGCCGCTGTGATGTATTTGCTTTCATAATGAATTCGAGCAACAGTCGTAAGGCCATTGTCTTCAATCTCACCCTGAATATCGTCTCCTACTAGTGTGTATTCAATATTGACATCGACGGGTGTATAACCAGCACCGAGTTGAAAATCGAACATCCCATGACTACTGTCAATTTGTTGATAAACAATAATGCCGTCGTTTGATAGAAATGCATTTCTCAAATTATCAAAATAGATGCTTTGTGGCATAAATATGCCTGGTCGAGTAAATGCGACATCTCGGGTGTCATTGTAGAGTCCAATAGGGTTCTTGAATCGGCCAAAACGTAGGCCATTTAGTGATTCCTGGGTGTCCTGAATTGTCAGGTCAAGCATAAGATAATCCAGCTCAATAGAACCATCGTACATTTCACCACTTCGCCTTGCTAGTAACTGACCTGCAAGTGATAGATTGTTTAGTAATCTGCTATATCCATTAATGCCAATTTCAGTCAGTTCAGCACTAGTTTCACTACTATCGCCAACAAAATTGTTGTCGCTGGAATGAATTAAACCCTGCGATACAAAACCATGTGCCTGAAACGTGTCTTTCCACATTTCATCACCGTTAACAGCTTGTGTCGTTATACTCAGTAAGATTCCAGCAATATATGTATTCAGGCGTTTTCTCATTATCACTCGATAACCTCAACTAATAATAAGTTTTCAACAGCATGTGATTTTGGTATATAGCCAATTGCACCCGGTGTGTTTTTCACGAGTTCTATCATTTGTTCGCTATTATCAACTGCTCTGGGTGATTGTCCGGTTCCACTGAATACGATTCGATTCCAGACTTTTCTGAGTTGATGTGGGAATATACCAAGTATCTGGGTTGTGAATTTTCTGTGTGTATCACTATCATCATCCATCACGATGACTTTGATGGGTGACCCATCATCCCAGGTTCTCCAGCGCATGCTGAAAATGGATTTTAAAGACTTGCGTGTCAGTGCATCATGGTGAGTCGATGCATTCTTGATTATTATGATGTCCTCAGCCCCATAGGATGGAGTAGCTGAAGATAAGCATATCAACAGTATCAATGTAGCCATTGATCTCATTTAATATGCTCCTCCTTGAAGCAAAGGAAATTAGAATATATTAATATAAGAGCGCCTTAGTCGGGGCGTATTTAGTGAAATTATAGACACTAATGGCGTATCTGCAGGGATAATGTAGTGATATCTGTTAGAAGTGATAATTAAAATCGAGTTGTATGAGGTCTTCATTGTTGACGATCTGTACAGGGCTCCTGTTGTCACTGCTGTTAAATAAGCGCACTTCCAGGTTTGCAGTCCAGTTGCTCATAAGCCGTGTAGCGGCTTCAATGCTGAACAGAATATCACCATAATCAAGATCATAGATAATACCCAGTAGCGCTTCACTACTGGCTTCATCATTAACGGCAAGTCGTAAGCCACTCATGAGGTCATTCTGAAACAGGCTAGTTGCCTGATCTTCGCGGGAATCATACAGGTGTTCAAATACCCAGCCAAGATCCATATCGGAGTTAAAAATTCCAACAAAGGTGTATTCGATGCCAGCCGTATAAGCGTAATAATCATCGTCAACAGGCTGGCCGCCAGCTATGCGTGTAGATTGCCGATAAACATACTCGAGTTTCCATAGCCAGTCTTCTGAGGTGTACTGTGCATCCAGACCAAATTGGCTTAGCTGTGGATATAATGGTATTAGAACTGGTCCTTTCGAAGTGATCGTATTAATAAAAAGGGGAGAGCGATCTGTTCCATCGAACAAACTAAGACCAAACTCAAGTTCGCCAAGGTAATTAAACCAGCGAATGGCATAGTCTAAGTGTTTTTCCTTATCGCTGGATTCATAAGTTGCGTTATTGCTGATATCCAGCCCAAATAATCTGGGGCGACCGTCCGCACCATAAAAAGTACGTTCTCGAAAGTATGGGAGTATGAACAGGTCCAGACTACCGTTATCTAGAATATAACTGAATTTCAACATGGGTTGCCCCAGCTTGTCTTCAGTGTCAATATTCTCTACCAGATCAGTCTGATTGATTATGTCTACCAGATGCTGTGATTCAGTGACCCCCCAGAAAACCTTGCTTATACCAAATAAGACTTCCCAGTTTTCATATAGCCGCTGATAATAGAGTTCACGAATATCACCATGAGAGCGGTTGTGGTCTACTGCATCGGCTCTTATGAATGGCTTGAAATTAATCGAGTGCTCATCCCATGCATGATACCAGTCTAACTCTATATTGATGGATGAGTGATGGCTATCCAGACCCGGTTTGAACTCTGAATCTGACATAAAGTAGCGACTCTGATAACCCACCTCACCTGATATATCTGTAGCATAAGAAAATGATGCGTATAGATATGCACTAAAAATGAAAATTAATCGTCTCATGAAAGTATCTCTATTAGTGAGATGCTTAACTAGCGTGCACGCTTAAGACTGTTGCGATTGAAATCATCATCTGATAGCCCACTTTTAAATTTGTAATTGCGCCATTCAAGGGTTGTTTCTTTTCCTGTCTGATGATTAATCATCGTCATTTTATCTGCGCGCCAGAATTGATTCAGGTACTGGTTGTAACCTGCATAGGTTAGAGTTTTCAGTTTTACATTTTTGCGGTCAAAAAATACAATCTGTTCAGGTCTGTATTCCTGCTTGTTTACCCAGACAAGCTGACGCGTATAACCCGAGTGTGTGTATTCGGGGTAGCGTTCAATTACATAACAATCTATACCATTGAGCACCTCATCACGTAAGTATTTGTAGCTGTATTTTTCCACTTCCTGTGATGAGATATCTTCATATGCGAATTCACTACCCATAAAAGGGCCAGATTTGTTTTTAGAGTTAATTCGTTTAACACGTTTAAGTGCAGGCAGATATAACCATTGTTCATCTGGTTGTAGTGCATGCGAATAGGTTAGGGAAGCAGTACCTTTTATATCAGCTGGTGTGTCAAAAATAGACATGCTCTTGTCGCCATCGCCATTTACTTCCAGAGTTTTGACTCTGACTTCCCGTGTGCTGGTTTGCCCCTGACTGTTTTTAAGAGTCATGGTCATTTCCGCAACCTGGTCTGTAAAACCTGTATCACGGCGGTCGGCCTCTATCGCTATTTCGAGTCCACGTGCAGCATTGTCTGCCTGCGCAGCTGGTTGTAAGAACGTGGTGGCTAGCAGTATTGTGGTTAATAGCAGAGTGCTTGATTTATTCATTATTCACCCCTGTTGAAGTTTTTGTTCTTTGCGACCATCTATTGCCATTAACAGTGGTGGCAATAGCAGGAAATCCAGTATGAGTGCGATACAGATGATGATGCTTGTCATCAGTCCCATCCCGGAATTAAGTTCAAAGCTTGACTGAGCGAGTATCATAAATCCGGCAATTAATACCAGTGACGTGACCCATAAGGCAACACCAACATTATTAAATGCGTATTTAACGGCTTCACTACTGCTAAGCTGCTTTTCTTTACGTGCCCGAATATACTTGCTGATAAAATGAACGGTGTCGTCAACTACAATTCCCAGTGTCATTGCGGTTACCACAGACAGGGCAAGCCCGACTTCACCTACGGTGAGGCCCCACAGGCCAAAGGCGACACCGGCCGGGAACAGATTCGGTATCAGGCTGACCAGGCCATATTTGAGTGAGCCAAGCGCAACAATGAGTATGATAGATATCATAACTAATGCGATTGTTGTTCCACTAAGCATACTGATGATATTGCGTTTTCCTATATGTGCAAACATGATCGAGGGGCTGGCGCCTTCAGTTACAAGGTCAGGCGTATTGGCTTTCATCCAGTCTGTTGCACGTTTCTCCAGCTGCAGAATTTCATTGGATGATATGGTTTTTATTACAACATTGATTTTTGTGGCCTGCTTGGCAAC
>JBFHVQ010000075.1:0-14261 GCA_041589455.1 Gammaproteobacteria bacterium
CGTTTGATCATAGCTATAGCTCTTATCTTCGTTATCGTACTCACTATACGAGACAGTAAAACCCAGTTGATGCTGAATAGACAGTTGCCAATATGAAGAAAATTGAGCGCTATTATATGTATAACTGACATAATCACTGTCATCATAACTGATATCAGTTGTCGTTAATGCAAATGACATCATTGATGCTTCTGATATTTGCCAACTAACAGATGGCGACAGAGTAGCTGTCTTTCTTACCGTCGTATCATCCAATAAAAGATGAGCATCTTGAGTTTCTGTATCAAAATCTGTATCAAAATTGGTATTTCGTTCAAAGCTGCTCGACAGTGTCCAGCTTGAACGCTCAGTTTTTCTTGAACCTCTCAGCTTCATAAAAGCATTGTTTGTATCTAAGTTATCAACATCCTGATAACGAGTTACTTTAAATTTAGCCCCAAAAGCAAGATCCCAAAGCCGATACTCTTCTGCAGAAATATTGACGATTGGTTGTAGAGAATATCCCGAAGTGCTTTCCTGTGTTTCACTTTCTGGAGCCATACGTAAATTATCATTATATAGCCCCTGCACATTAACCGCTGGCTCCATTTTCAATTCCACAGAATAAGCTAAAGAACTCGAGCACAGACACGCTGCGAATAATAATTTAACAATAAAATCTTTATTACTTACATCATTCACAATAAAGCCCACAGCTTACCCTAAGGTACAACGACTACATCACCACTTTTAAGAATGATGTTTTGCTGCAGCTCTTCACCTTTAGATACTTCATCGTATTCAAATGGAAAACTATGAACCTTTCCCTTAAGGCGACGCAAAATATTAATATTGTTTGAGTTAGCATAGGCATTCAGGCCACCAGCCATGGCTAATGCCTGCATTACATCAACATAATGAGTAGCGACAAATTCACCAGGACGATTCACTTTGCCTACCACAAATATCTTATTGTTCTGCACCTGCCTCACCATTACGGTGATGACAGGATCAGGAATATAGCGTTTGATTTGCTGCGTAAGCGCTTCCTGTAGTTGCTGCACTGTTTTACCACCTGCCTGTATGTCACCTGCTAGTGGGAAGCTCATGCCACCATCTGGTCTTATAAGCACTTCCTGCTGTAAACCTTCCTCTTTCCAGACAGATATCTGTAAAATATCACCTGGGCCAATAAGGTATGACGGCATAGATATTGATGACTTGGCTGCAAAGGCCGCAGTGAACACTGCGGAAAATAGTAGTAGCCCCATGCCTTTAAAAAATGTATGTATTTTCATTATAATAATTTTATTCATTAATATTTACTAATATAATTCCATCTAGAGACCGCCACATGATAGGCAATCCGCCCTTTTGATGCAAAGACTTTAATACACATTAAGATAAACGCCCTTAAAGAATTCTCTCAAATTTTCACTAATTCCTTTAGCCAGGCCCTGATATTACTGTGTCACGCTCAAGAACGAAATCACCCGTTTGTGTATTAGTTTATTCTTATTTTTTAATTTAAATTATTAAGAAAACTCAAGAATGGCCCTATGTTCTCAACTATTTAGCTTTTCAGGCCTCCCTAAATGATAACCTTGCACGTAATCCAGGCCTATCGACTCCAGCAACTGTAAGGTTTCCTCATTTTCCACCCATTCTGCAATAACCTGGACTTTTAAAACGTGACCTAGTCTGACAATTGCATCGACCATGGCCCTGTCAATTGGGTCTTTCAGAATATCCACTATAAAGGAACCGTCTATTTTCAGGTAATCTATTGGCAAGTTCTTAAGGTAACTGAAGGAACTCAAGCCACTACCAAAATCATCAAGAGAAAACTTGCAGCCCAGTGCCTTTAGCTCTTTAATAAAGTACGTCGCCCGGGAAAGGTTGGTAATTGCGGCAGTTTCAGTAATTTCAAAACATATTCTAGACAGATCCGTCTTATGTTGTTTAGCCTGAGCCAGCACATATCCCAGCAGCTCATCCTCAACCAGAGAGATACCAGACAGATTGATAGATACAATTTTATGGATATCTTTAGATTGATTCGATGCAAGGGTTCTAAATACCTCTGATATAACCCAGCGATCTACTTTCTGCATCAGATTATATCGTTCAGCCGCAGGTATAAAGGCATTTGGCTGAATCAGCGAACCTTCATCATCAATCATCCGTATGAGTATTTCACAATGCACTGACATATCTGGCTCACCTTTAATCGCGACGATTGGCTGCTCAAACAGCACCATACGGTCATCATCTAGTGCCTTGCTGATTCGGCTGGCCCAGTGCATATGTCCATGCTGTTCTGTCAGGTGTGTATCGGAAGGTTCATAGACATGTACCCGGTTACGCCCCATATCTTTTGCGGCATAGCAGGCCATATCCGCTGAAGCAAGAATTGAAGCCTTATCATTGTTCTCGGCATTGATCGCGACAACACCAATACTGGCACCTATTTCAAACGACTTATCATGCCAGCCAAAACGGAAGCCCTTAACAGATTCGCGCATCTTATCGGCAACTGAAACCGCCTTTTGCAACTCACAGTTTTCAAGGAGCAAGCCAAACTCATCACCACCCAGCCGAGCCAGTGTATCTCCCTCACGAATGCAGCTTTTTAGCAAATCGCCAATTTGCCGTAATAATTCATCTCCCGCTACATGACCACAGGTATCATTAACAATTTTGAACTGATCCAGATCCACATAACATAACGCATGGTGCCGCCCTTCTTGCCGCACATTGACTAATACCGCTTCCAGGTGCTGTTCAAACATCAGTCTATTGAACAGCCCCGTCAGCATGTCATGACTGGCCTGGTAGGAAAGTTGACGTTTCAGCTTACGCTCCTGACTAACGTCCTGAAGAACCATCACGGAACCTATCAGCTCGCCCTCATCATTACGCATGGGGGCCGCTGAAGCCTCTATATGGATAGTTTTACCATCTCCGAGAACCAGCGCGGAGTGACCTGATAAAACCGTTACCTGTTGCGTCTGCAAGCAATGCAATGTTGGAATCGCAAGATGATCACCACTATCTTCATCTACCAGGGTGACCAGATCTGCCAGATTACGCCCTTTGACCACCTTCTTATCAAGCTCAAGCAGGCGCTCTGCTACCGGATTCACGTACCGCACCCCATTATTTGCGTCCGTGGTAATTACGCCATCCATAATCGAGCTAAGAGTAATTTCAGCCTGTATTTTTTCCTCATACAGTGCTTTACGAGAGCTTTCGATTTGCTGCTGCTGATCCATAATTGAATCGAGCGCCTGGTTAATAAACTTGGCAAGATAGCCAAATTCATCATTGCGCTTTTCATCAAACCGCGCAGCCTGCTCCCCTGAGGCAAAACGCTGTGCTGATTGCACCATATCCAGAATCGGCGCCGAAAGAACCTTTTGCAATATTTGCTGCAAAATAAGCCCAAAGAGAAAGACCAGCCCACCGATCATAATAATCATCTGCTTACGGCTTTGATTAATGGTTTCTTCAAGCCCTTCCATATAGACGGTTATGCCAACCTGCTGTAATCCCTGATGAGTCATGACCCGCAAAAACAGCTGACCCTCTAACATCTCCTGCTGCCCCTCTATATGACCATACTGATAAGTATGACCGTCGAAGACATACTGAAAGGCTTCTAGCGGATATTTTTCTATGGCATACTGGTAATAACCAGCAATCTGAAGCGCCATATATTCATGGTCAAAAATATATTCTTCATGGGTTGCATACAGCTTTTCCAGCTCATGCTCAATCAGCACAATATGACTGTGGTAACGATCTCTGAGTTGAGTTTCCTCCTGATGAAGAAGGAAGGCTGACGTCAGTAACCCAACTAGCACCATACCCCAGAAAACGATCCCGGTGACCTTGGCTGGTAACGATATTCCAGAAGCATGACCTGGCTTAGCTGACCGCTGTGGATCTGTCATCTAAAACCAATCCATCGCATAACCAGTAAACCAGGACAGACACCACTTAATCCGGAGCCAAAAATAACCAGCCCCATAAACCAGGGTAAAAACCAGAACATATCAAACGGGACATAGCATAAATAGAGAAAAGCACTAACGACCAGACGCCAGACCTGCTCTGCCTCAATGTTAAAACGGGGGGTTAATGCTTCCTCAGGATTAACAAAATGATACACACCTTTGAAGATAGAATTTTGTAATTTGCACAGCAGATCAGTCAGCTTAAGATTGGTCAGCCCCTCAAAAGCCAGTAATGCGATTACAAAGAAAATTAAAGGCTCTAAATCATAATAAAGCCCCAGCAATATTAAGAACCCCAAAACTGCTCTGTATACTCGGTTACTCACAAAATATCTCATATAAATATGTATTTTCGCCAATGAACCCCAAATCAGATAGTTAAATTCTAGACCAATTCAGTACATTTAATGAAAATTAACAGCATTTGTAGCTATAAAACGATACTTTCTAGCTTTAATCGCTCTCGATTCAATTGTAACCACTGCATTGCAATCAGCGGAATTGCTGAATTTATACGCCCCGAGGCCAGCAAATCATGAAGTTCATTATAGGCAATCACGTGCACCTTGATATCTTCACCCTCTTCATCAAGACCATGAATGCCCCCAACCTGCTGACTATTAATCAGAGCACAAAGTATATGAATTTTTTCAGAACAACCACCAGGACTGGAGTAAAAGCTGTGTACTGGTTCAAAACTATGCACCTCAATTCCGGCTTCTTCCATGCATTCTCGCCTTGCCACATCATTGATCGACTCTCCTGGTTCGACTACACCTGCGACAATCTCCATCAGCCAGGGACCGTCCCGGTCATCCATGGCACCAATACGAAACTGCTCAATGAGCACAATATTGTCCCGAGCGGGGTCATAAAGCAGCACCGCAACCGCATCACCACGGTGGAACAGCTCCCGACTCACTTCAACTTCTGAGCCTTCAAAGGTCTGGTGCCTGATATGGCAAAGATCAACTTTAAAGAACCCCTGATACTTTGCTTTAAGATCAAGCAGCTTCCACTTCATATTATTACCTGAAATAGCGGTGACTCTGATAGACTGAATAAATGCTAGAACAACTCTATAAACTGATTGGCCAGAAAGTTATTCACGATAATGAGTATTGTACCCTAATTGAGGTGCTGGAAGATGGCCCGCATCTGGTTTTTCAGTGCCAGACCCACAAGGAAATTCAATGCAATCAGTATGGAAATCCGCACCGCCGCTCTCTACCCACACACACTATTCATTGCCTTAATGAGCGAGGCGACCACCTGCACCCAGTATTAAAAAGCATGCTGGATGAAACTCAACAGGCACAAATACTAAAATTACTGATAGAAAACTGAATGCCCGACAAATACCAGATGCCAGATGCCAGATCGCTAAAGGCGTTCCACACAGGCGTGTATCAGCGCTGGCCCCTGATAGATAAAGCCACTATAGATCTGCACCAGACTCGCGCCAAGACGGATCTTCTTTTCTGCATTATCCGCACTACTAATACCACCAGCAGCAATGATGGGAATTTTCCCATTCAGGTGACCCGCCATCACTTCCAGTACATGATCCGCTTTATCTTTTAACGGTAAGCCACTCAGGCCACCCGCTTCATCGGCATACGGCAGTCCTTCGACACCTTTACGAGACAAGGTCGTATTACTGATAATCACACCATCTATGGCATGTCGAGTAAACGTATCCGCAAGATCTTTTAACTCGTCATCAGCAATATCCGGGGCAATTTTAACCACCAGTGGCACATATTTATCAAACTGGCGCGTCAGCTCTTTCTGTTTAAATTTTAGATCTCGCAGCAGATTTTCCAGCGCATCCCCATGTTGCAGATCTCTAAGACCCGGGGTATTGGGTGACGAAATATTGATCGTCACATAGTCAGCATGTTCATAGACCTTTTCCAGACAGATCAGGTAATCATTGATTGCCTCATCTTCAGGTGTGTTTTTATTCTTGCCAATATTAATCCCTAACACACCTTTGAAGCCGGACTGTTTAACCTGCTCTACCAGGTAATCAACGCCGTGATTATTAAAGCCCATGCGATTGATAATCGCCTGCGCCTCCGGTATACGAAACAGTCGTGGCTTTTCATTTCCCGACTGTGGCAAAGGGGTTACGGTACCAATTTCAACAAAGCCAAAACCACACTCCGATAAGGCCTGAAAATATTCCCCGTTTTTATCCAGCCCGGCTGCCAGACCCACACGATTAGGAAAATGTATTCCCATCACCGTCACCGGCGGTTTATTTGCCTGGCTCACTGGCTTGCCAAATAACGTGGGAATCAGACCAAAGCGGTGTAAAAAATTCAAACCACGCAGAGAAAACTCATGAGACGATTCAGGATTAAAACGAAATAAAATCTGTCGCGCGAGCGCATAGGGCATCAGAGCCATGTAATACAAGCCTTTCTAAAGTTATTCAATTGACTCAAAGTATTCTACTACCAGTTGAGGCGTTATTTTGTTTCTAAATTCATTTACATCAAGGCGATAAGCAGCACGAATAAAGCCCTCTCCCTGTTCTAGCAGGGACGATGGGGCATTAAAGGCTATCGCTGAAATAGCCTGCTCTGCATCTGCTGATTGTAGTTCCATTTTAAGGTGTTTTTCACCGACGACGCGCCACTCGATGACTTCAAACTCACCATCAAACACCGGCTCAATAAAACTCTGTCCCCAGGGACCCGCATCACGTATGGCCTGCGCCAGTTCAAGATTAAAATCATGCCCCTGCAATTCACCATCAGATTCAATCACACCCTGCAATGCATCATCATCCAGCTGCTTTTTAACCTGCTCATTAAAAGCCTGCTCGAATTCAGAAAAACGTGATTTTTGCAGACTCAAACCCGCCGCCATGGCATGACCACCAAACTTCACAATCATGCCCGGGTGCTGACTGGAAATTTCTTCCAGCACATCACGAATATGCAGGCCCTTAATAGAACGCGCAGAACCTTTAATGGTCGCTTCGGTATCATCCGCAAAGACAATCACCGGGCGATGAAACTTTTCCTTAATGCGTGAAGCGAGTATTCCCACCACCCCTTGATGCCATTCGCCGTTATACAGGCTAATGCCATAGGGCAAATCAGTTTGTTGAATCGAAGATTCCAGATGCTGCAAGCTTTGCATCGCCTGTTGTTGCATTTCCGCCTCAATTTCTCGTCGGTTTTTATTCAGCTCATCCAGCTGTTCAGCAATCGCCTGCGCGCGATATGGATCATCCGTAATCAGGCACTCTATCCCCAGGGACATATCTTCCAGACGACCCGCTGCATTTAAACGCGGCCCGACTGCAAAGCCAAGGTCGGTTGATGTGACGCGACTAATATCACGGCCTGCCACTTTCAAAATTGCCTGAATACCGGCACAGGCGCGCCCTGCCTGCATCCGTTTAATGCCCTGTGAAACCAGTACCCGATTATTCTGATCCAGCGGCACCACATCCGCTACGGTTCCCAGTGCAACCAGATCCAGTAGCTGCCCCATATTGGGTTCGGCACGTTGCTGATTGAAATAATTCATCTCTCGAAGCTGACTTCTTACCGCCAGCATGACATAAAAAATGACACCCACACCGGCCAGATTTTTTGATGGAAACTCACAGCCCGGCTGATTAGGATTCACGATTCCATTCGCATCCGGTAATTGTGCACCTGCCAGGTGATGGTCGGTGACCAGTACCTTAATACCAGCTGCCCGCGCATTGGCTACACCCTGAATACTAGAAATACCATTATCCACCGTGATCAACAAATCCGGTTTATCCTCACAGGCAACCGACACCAGCTCCGGGCTTAGACCATAACCAAAATCAAAACGATTTGGCACCAGATGACTCACCTGTTGATGCCCCAGCATGTTAAGCGCACGAAAACACACTGCGGTACTGGTTGCGCCATCCGCATCAAAATCACCGACGATTAAAATCTTCTGCTGCTGTGTAATGGCTTCGACAATTAAAGCGGCTGCTTCATCAATGCCTTTTAGCAGATTGAAGCCGAGTAATTTATTAAGTGAATATTCAACTTCATCGGGGTGTGAAATATTACGATGACTGAGGACTTTCTGTAACACTGGATGAAAACTGGAGTCACGGAGCGCTTCAGAAATCTCACCCGGCAAACGCTTTATGGTTTTTGTATTCATATATTACAGGTCACTCTTTATAACAAAATCAGACAGCGGCTTATTCGCCACCCAGAACTGATAACGAAACCTGGTATTCAGGCTAAATTGTCGCCCGTCGGCACTGTAGATATTTAACTGCTTAATTTTTCCTGATGCGAGCAATTGATACACTTCATCGAAGATACTCTCACAAAATACCTGCAATGCTTCAAGCCAGGCCTGCTGATCGCCATAACAAACCGCACTATATAAATCATCAACCACCATAAGTGAATGACCGGTCAATACAGCACCTGCTGAAAATTTATCCCGTGGTTCACAATGAAGCCCGACAAATTGCGCCATACAATTAGCCAGCAAATGATCGCTATAGAGCACATCGTAAGACATGACTTTCTCTTGACGATCTTGCACAGGAAGTGACTGGTTCCATAACCACAGGCCATTAATTGTTAATTGACCACGATCTTCACGCTGCTGGTTTACCTGATGCTGGAAAAAAAGCATCTGTGCTTCATTTACAATACGACGCCACCACAGGGCATCTTTGCCACTCGGCATAAAATGCTTTATATCTCGACCCAGTGCAAAATCTAATGGGTGACAATCCAGGTCAAGTGATTCTGTTACCTGCAAATACCAGTGACCGAGATCATCGGCTAAAAGCTGGATATTATCCTCTGAGAAATGTGTGTTAAATGCATCGACCAACTGTTGTGTTTCTTCATCCTGCAGCACCAGCAACTCGGGACCCAACAAAATCGCATGATCAGATTCCGCCTTAAAATGTACGGGGTCGGCTCGATAAAGAGTGGCACCAGAAAAATCACTATCTAAATGACTTGCAGTAAAATCACACACTGTCATCGTGGACTCAGGGCTAATCAATGACTTTAAAGTTGTATGAAAATCTTTTTCTGCGACCTGAGCAGTCTGGGCACGAGATAATACACGTCGCAAATTATTAAATACTGGCTCTGCTAACTGCTGCTGAAGATAATCAGGAAACTCATCTGAAAAAGGTCCGAGTAATCCTGGAATGATAAGGTCAAGCTGCGACATAAGCAATTACAGTGACCGCTGACGAACCACTTCGTACAAACACACACCTGTCGCTACCGAAACATTCAGGCTTTCAACCTGACCAGCCATTGGCAGCTTAACCAGCTGATCACAATTTTCTCTGGTTAAACGACGCATACCCTTTTCTTCTGCCCCCATAACAATCGCCAGTTTCTGAGGTAACTCGATATCATAAAGATATTGTTCAGCTTCACCGGCTGTTCCGACGATCCAGACGTTTTCATCTTTCAGTTGCTTAAGAGTTCTGGCGAGATTCGTAATCTGAAAAAAAGGTATAGTTTCTGCAGCACCACAGGCAACTTTTCTTACCACCGGGGTTAAGCCTACAGCACGGTCTTTAGGTACGATCACTGCATCAACACCTGCCGCATCTGCTGTCCGTAAACAGGCTCCCAGATTATGGGGGTCAGTCACACCATCAAGCACCAGAAGTAAAACACGTTCCTGCTGCAGAATTTGTTCAAGGGATAAATCATTTATTCTATCTGATGATTTATAGCGCGCCGCAATACCCTGGGTTTTTTTACTACCAGCGATTTTTTCCAGGTCGGTCTTTTTCAGAAATTCAACTGAAATACCCTGTGCTTCTGCATGATTTACTAACTGCGTCATACGCTTATCGCTACGATTTTTCTCAACCAGCAACTGTAAAATATTAACCGGATCGTTACGAATAATAGATTCGACAGAATGGAAGCCAAAGATAATTTCAGATTTATTGGATGTCATGGACAATGAAATTTTAAAGTAGGTTAAATTAAGCCACAACCAGTTATAAACGACTACTGACTGGCTGCACTAATATGCTGCTGCAATGTTTTATCAAAATAATCCTGCGTGGAAACACCAACAATACGCTGCGCGACTTCATTGCCCTCTGCATCCAGAAACAGAATAGTTGGTGAAACGTCCACCGCATATTTCAAAGCCAGCTGGTCACCACTTACCAGTTTTCCCTGCTCATTCCGAATCAGATTATATTCCCCCATATATAACTGGCGAAATAGAATCCGGTTATGATATTCACCCGATTGCAGCATAGGTATTAAGTAATTCTCGCGAATTGCTTCACAGTAATGACAATTCTCAGTTGTAAAAAGCATTAGAACTGGCAACTGACTATCTGACATCTCCTGTTTTAGGAAACTCAGATCTTCCACTGTTACCAGCTCGTCTGAAGCAAACAATTGCGTAGAAAAAGCACACAACGACGCCAGAAAAATTAATCTTAATGAATACTTACGGATCAAGGTTTCTTCTTCCTCGCCACTTTCTTTTTAGGTGCCGCCTTCTTCTTCGGCGCCACCTTCTTAACCGCTACTTTTTTAGTAACTGCCTTCTTCTTTGGCGCCGCCTTCTTAACCGCTACCTTTTTAGTAACTGCCTTCTTCTTTGGCGCCGCCTTCTTAACCGCTACTTTTTTAGTAACTGCCTTTTTCTTCGGCGCTGCCTTCTTAACTGCTACCTTCTTAGTAACTGCCTTCTTCTTCGGCGCTGCCTTTTTAACTGCTACCTTCTTAGTAACTGCCTTCTTCTTCGGCGCTGCCTTCTTAACCGCTACTTTCTTAGCAACTGCCTTCTTCTTCGGTGCCGCCTTCTTAACTGCTACCTTCTTAGTAACTGCCTTCTTCTTCGGTGCTGCCTTTTTAACTGCTACCTTCTTAGCAACTGCCTTCTTCTTCGGTACCGCCTTCTTAACCGCTACTTTCTTAGTAACTGTCTTCTTCTGTACCGCCTTCTTAACCGCCACTTTCTTAGTAACTGCCTTCTTCTTCGGCGCCGCTTTCTTAACCGCTACCTTTTTAGCAACTGCCTTCTTCTTCGGCGCTGCCTTCTTAACCGCTGTTTTCTTGGTAACAGCTTTTGTCTTAACCGCAGCCTTTTTCTTTACAGTCGCTTTTTTAGCAGTCGAAGCATTCTTTTCAGCAGTGGCTTTCCTGGTAGCCGCTACTTTCTTTTTCGTTGTCGCCTTTTTAGTAGCCGACTTCTTCGTTGTCGTTTTACCAGTGGCTTTTGTTTCAGATTTTTTCGCAGCTGACGTTTTTTTAGTTGCTGCTTTCTTTTTAGCTGTTGTAGACTTTTTAGATTCTGCGGTTTTACTCGCCGCTTTCTTGCTAGCAGGCTTCTCCGTGGCAGACTTTTTAGCTGTCGACTTCGTGCTGCTGTCTGACTTTTCAGTCAGCTTTTTAGCTGCTGCACGTTTTACAGATGGTTCTTTACTGCCTGACTTATCTTTACGCTTAGCAGACTGTTTCTTCTTATCTTTCTTCTTGTCCTTTTTAGCTTTCGCTGCTTTCTCGAAGTCTATAACAGGTGCCGCTGGCTGCAGTCCATCGTGACTTTCAAGATCAAAATCAATCTTACGCTCATCCAGATTAACTCCAGCAATAGTTACCGTAACCGGATCACCCAGCTGGAAGTTTTGCCCATTGTGTTCGCCAATTAATCGATGAGTGACAGGCTCATACTGATAGTAGTCTTTGGGCAAATTGGTAATGTGTACCAGGCCTTCAACGTAAATATCATTCAGCTCAACAAAAATACCGAACCCTGTGACTGAAGAGATAACACCTTTAAAGGTTTCTCCTACTTTCGACATCATGTATTCACACTTCAGTGCCGATACTGCATCACGAGTGGCTTCATCAGCACGACGCTCATTCGCAGAACAGTGCTCGCCATGCATAACCATATCGCTATGACGATAAAAATAAGCCGGAACTTTTTTACCCTGAATAATATGTCGAATCGCACGATGCACCAGCAGGTCGGGGTATCGACGAATCGGTGATGTGAAGTGTGCATAATTTTCCAGGGACAGGCCAAAGTGACCATCATTATCCGGCGAATACACCGCCTGTGATAATGAACGTAATAATACGGTCTGTATCAGGTGAAAATCAGGGCGATCTTTTACCTGATTAATAATCCGCGCATAGTCCGTCGCCTGAACTTTATCACTGGACTTAAATTTAAGCCCCAGACTCTGAACAAAATCCTTCACATCGTCCATTTTGTCTTCTTTCGGCCCACCATGTACACGGAATAAACCCGGAATTTCATGTTTTTCGAGGAATTTAGCCGCAGCGATATTCGCCGAGATCATGCACTCTTCAATAATCTTGTGGGCTTCATTACGAACCGTAGGTACGATACTGTCGATACGCTTGTTTTCATCAAAAATAATACGCGTTTCGGTGGTTTCAAAATCAATCGAGCCACGTTTTTTACGCTGAGCAACCAGCGCCTGATACAGGCTATAAAGCGACTCAAGATGTGGTAGTACATCACTGTATTCTTCGCGCAATGCCTGATCATTATCCTCCAGCATTGCAGACACTTTATTATAAGTAAGGCGAGCATGTGAGTGCATCACAGCATCGAAGAAGCCATAATCCGTCATCTTGCCTTTCTTATCGAACTGCATTTCACAGACCATACATAGACGATCGACATGGGGGTTTAATGAACACAGGCCATTCGAGAGAATCTCCGGCAGCATGGGAATCACACGCTCAGGGAAATATACCGAGGTAGCACGGTTATAAGCCTCGATATCCAGTGCACTTTCACGCTCTACATAATGTGAGACATCAGCAATCGCCACGTACAGCTTCCAGCCTTTGGCATTAGGCTCACAATACACCGCATCATCAAAGTCACGGGCATCTTCACCGTCAATCGTCAACAGAGGCATCTGCCTGAGGTCACGACGATCTTTCTTATCAATTTCTTCCACCTCAGCGGAAATACTGGCTACCTGCTGTTTGACATCATCAGGCCACAGGAAGGGAAGATTGTGTGCATGGATGGCAATATCAATTTCCATACCCGGAGCCATATGATCACCGATAACATCGGTAATTCGGCCAATTGCCCGGTTGCGGAAAGTTGGCTGCTGAGTGATCTCAACAATAACAATCTGACCCGCTTCCGCTTCACCCAGCTGATCCAGTGGCACCATGATATCCTGGGTAATTCGCTTATTATCCGCGACCACAAAGGCCACTCCCGATTCTACAACAGACGCCCCACAATACGGTCATTGGCACGCTCGATCACCTCAATCACCGCACCCTCCTTACGACCACGGCGATCGACACCATTAATCTGTACTACTGCACGGTCTCCATGCAGCAAGGTACGCATCTGCTTACCGTGCAGGAAAATATCGTCTTCACCCTCATCCGGCACAAGAAAGCCAAAACCATCAGGATGAGCAATAACACGGCCACTAATCAGGTCTTCCTCATTAACTGGCACATAGCCATCACGGCGGTTACGAATCAGCTGTCCATCACGTACCATCGCATTAAGACGGCGTCTTAGCGCCTCTTTCTGCTCTTCAGAGTTCATCTCCAGACGCTGCTGGATATGCTCGTGCAGCATAGCGCCCTCTTCATGAATAACCTGCAAAATCAGCTCACGACTGGCTATCGGGTTATCATAATTACTCGCCTCGCGCTCTTTCTGAGGATCTACCAGATGGGTTTTAGCGACTTTAGCCTGCTCACCCTTGCGATGTCTGGATTTGCCACGACGCGAAGAGCCGTGATTTTTGGAATGTTTAGATGAACCTGGCGTATTGCTAGAGGACGTATTCTTGGAGCTATTGTTCTTATTTTTTCTGGATTTAGCCATGAAGGGGCTGCACTTTTAAAGTATTGATTCGAATAACACTATTGTACACCAAAGCGCCATAAATAAAGGGATTATAAAATGCCGAGATTTCAGCCCCCGACGCTTGACAAAAGCATAAGCAAACAGTAAAGTACGCGCCCTATCCAGACACAGTCTGAGGGTCATTCGACCCACGCACCCATGCCGAGGTGGCGGAATTGGTAGACGCGCTAGCTTCAGGTGCTAGTGAGCTTTGGCTCGTGGAGGTTCAAGTCCTCTTCTCGGCACCATTTAAATAATCTCTGATTTCTTACCTTTTTAAAACTACACATAAATCAAAAACTTAGCACCCTATAAATTAATCAAGACCAATATGTGTGCTATAAATCATCCTAAATTCAGCTA
>JBFHVQ010000076.1:0-14223 GCA_041589455.1 Gammaproteobacteria bacterium
ACCTCCTTAACCACAAGTTCATTGCTCCCTGGGGGATCTAAGACAAACGCTAGATCCAGAGCGCCATCGAGTAAATTCTGATTTAGTTGATTAGAGTCCTGGACATCGGTATGCAGTCCAGTGGAAGGACTGCTGTTGTGCAACCAGACAAGCCAGTCATCCATGAAGATATCCCATAAACTTGGTAAGGCTGCAATATAAAGTAGGCTGGAACCATTTTCTGGTAAAGCTACATCCTGACGAGCTCTTTGCCAGGTGTTAAGGATATTTTCAGCATAGATCACCAGTTTCGCACCCGCGGGTGTTAATTCAATATTGTTTCTATCACGTGTAAATAGCAGTGTACCGACTTCTTCCTCTAGCTGTTTGATTCGTGCACTCATCGCTGATTGACTGATAAACAGATTCTGAGCTGCCCGTCCAAAGTGACGTAAGCGATTAACCTCAAGAAATGCCTTTAGTAAGCCTGTGTCCATTAAAAATACCTATTGATGAAACTCTCTGATTCAATGAAGAGGCTCCTATATTAATCAAAAAATGGTTATGCCATACAAAATATTTTACTTTAATGTATTAAATACAATCTAGATAGCCATGAAATAAATACTATTTTTGTATATTAGTGTTGAGAATATCGTTTAATAAGTACAAAACTATAAAGAAATAATGTTTGAGATAGCCTATGATGCAATATGTCATGGCCTGGTTTTTCATCTGAATATGAAAAGCATAATATGCTTTACTTTACAGAGTAAGGTGTTTTACTGAGGGACACAGATGTAGAGGAAACCTCTGGCCAGAGGGAAAATGGTCTGTATGAGCGCAATCTAACTAATGATAAGTAGAAAAAGGGCTTGTGTATAATTAAATTTCCCATAGTTAAATAAGATGGAAAAAATGTATAAAATCACATTACTATCGTTCGTACTTATGCTCTTCACGTCCCCAGTGTATTCTGACGTAGAAGAATATGTTCAACCTCAAATTGACGGTATGCGGCTAGATTGGTGTTTGACATTAAATTCTGATTGTGGTGATTCTGTCGCATATAAATGGTGTATAAATCAAGGCTACAGTAAACCGATATATTTTAAAAAAGCAATAAATATAGGAAAGCATACGCCAACGGTTACTCTCAATAGTAGAGAGACATGTTACGTAAATGAGTGTGATAGCTTCGAAACGATAGTTTGTTATCGTAAATCGAGTTAAAAAGTATGAAATGAAGTATCCATATAACGTCAATATTCGATTCAGTTTGAAAACCACTTCAAGCATAGCTGGCAATATCGGATGGATAATTCTGTGAGAATGCCGTGGGCATACTAATCTGTCAATAGATATAAACCATATAGTACAAATATTGTCTAGGGTATTGATATATCTTAAAGAAAAGCGGATCACAAATAGCAGTGCTAGTATATTACTTTCGTGACCGAGAAAGTAATGTGATTGTATATTCATCACAATATATAAAAATAGAATTCAAAAATAACACATAGAATTTATCAGAAAAGTAGCATTGTTATGGTTTAAATAGTTCTTATATGTCAGAGTGATTTATTAAGTGTATTAATGCAGAATACAGCACTACAGATTAAAGTAAGGTATATATTACAAGTAGCAAAAAACAAAAATTATGATGTTGCGTTATAAGAATTGTTCATGAATGTGACGTAGTATGATGATTACGTTTTTTTGTAAAAAATAAAAAAATTACTATGGTTAATTTATACTACTGAGACCAATGACGTTATAAATTGAGTTGAAAGATCATTACAACCAGTCGATAAAGATGGTGTAATAAAATTCAATTAAGTGAGAGCAGCATCGCATGTCATATCTGTGAAAAATCGGCAAGTTATTATTACAAAATTAGCATATAGGTAATATATTTCATAAAACATTTCGACAGGCTAATTATTCGGTAAAAATAGGTCAAAGATAGAATTACTAATAGATACTTGATTAGAGATAAAAGTATCTACATAGGAAAATAGATTATAGATACTATAATTGAGCGTCAGATATTAATGAGATACAAAAATATTATCTAGAAGATAATCATATGAGCCATCGTCAGTTAATACTTCAATACGGTATAAATAAAATGAAATTTATATTCACACAAATGTATCATTTGATTATCAGTCTCTTTGTTTTAACTGTTTATAGCACACATTGTTATGCAAGTTTAGAGATTAATATACCGCTTGAAACAGGAGATGAGCTGATCGCTGAACCCTATACTTCTGAGGGGGAATACCTCATTTTATGGTTCGCGCCTGAATACGGATTCCGTGATACACATCGCTCTATGGCAGAAGGCTTAAGCCAGCAGGGAATTGAAGTCTGGTTAAGTAATATACAGGAATCACTATTTATGCCGAATGGTTCATCTTCAATTAAGCAGATCAATGGCGAAGAAATTGCTGAGATGATAGATTATGCCCATAAAACTACTGGTAAGAAAATCATCGTGGCCGGAGATTCTTATGGATCAGTTTTAGCCTTACGTGGTGTATATCAATGGCAAAAAAAGGGTAGCGAAAATTCCAGTGTAATTGGGGCAATACTATTTTCACCCTATACTTTTGCATTTATACCGACATTGGGTGAATCGCCAGAATATTTACCGATCGTTTCATCTATTAATTTTCCAGTGATGATTTATCAGGCGAAAAACAGTGCTATTATTAGTCAGTTCGAGTCTCTGCTTGATAAACTAAGAAAGAATGATAGCCCGATTTATACACGTTACTTAAAAAATATCATGAGTTTGTTCTATGAGCCTGAGCCCACACTTCACATGATAAGTGAGGCGCGAACATTGCCAGGAAGTATAAAGAAAATGATTCACGTTCTTGAAAAGTATGAATTTCCTGAGACTTCAGTTGCCTTAATCATTGATGACAGTGCTAAAAGTGGTATCGATACACAACTAAAATCTATAAAAGGCAATATCACTCCACTGGCTATTAATTTACCAAATTTTGATAACACTTTCTTTAGTAAAACAGATTATAAAAACCAGGTAACATTGATAAATTTCTGGGCTACCTGGTGTCCTCCATGTATTGAAGAAATTCCTTCATTAAATCGACTGAAAGAAAAGATGAAAGGGAAATCATTTGAAATCATCTCGATAAATTATGCAGAAGAAAAAGAGAAAATTGATAAGTTTATGCAGCAGATAAAAATAGATTTCCCGGTACTTCTGGATAAAGATGGTAACTATGCAAATCAATGGAACGTGGTGAGTTATCCATCTACCTTCATTATCGATACTAATGGCCATATTGCTTACGGTGTAAATGCGGCTATTGAATGGGATTCAGATGAATTGCAGCAGAAAATTAATCTACTTTTTAAGTAGATTAATATGTCAATAGTATAGATAAATCATGCATAATATATTTGTACGCGACGAGCAAGAAGCTGATTTTTCTACCATCTCTGAAGTTACTCGATTAGCTTTCGAAACACTTGAGGTGAGTGATAACACCGAACAGTTTGTTATCGAAGCACTTCGTGATGCAAATGCATTAACATTATCTCTGGTCGCTGAAGTCGATGGCCGGGTGGTTGGGCATATTGCATTTTCACCCGTAACCATGTCAGATGGAACGTTGGACTGGTATGGCCTAGGTCCGGTTTCTGTGTTGCCGAAGTATCAACGGCTGGGAATTGGTAAAGCACTAATACGGGAAGGCATTTCACGATTAAAAAAACTGAAAGCTAATGGCTGTTGTCTAGTTGGTCACCCAGAATACTATCGCCAGTTTGGTTTTGAGAATATTGAAAGTTTGGTGTTTGATGGCGTTCCGAAGGAAGCATTTTTTGTGCTCCTATTTGAAGGGAAGCTGCCTCAAGGAAGGGTTACATTTCATGAGGCCTTCAATGCAACAGGTTAAGCCGTAATTTAAGTGGGATTAGCTGCTGGTTAACTGGTTTATACAATCCAGAGCTGCGGTTTTATAACATTGCGCCAGTGTTGGATAGTTGTAAACACTATTAGCTATCACCTCCAGCTTCGCCCCGCATGTCATTGCCATTTGACCGACATGGATCAGTTCGCTGGCGGATTCACCAATAATATGCACACCAAGAATTTCACGACTAGTCTTATCTACCAGTAATTTAAATAAGCCTTTTTCATCGCCAATAATCTGTCCGCGTGCGGTACTGGCATATTTTGCGGTGCCTTTAACATAATCAATATTTGCTTCTATAAGTTCATTTTCTGTTGCGCCGATATAAGAAATTTCCGGAATGGTATAAATCGCCATGGGCAATAGCCCTGTATTTTGCAGGATTTCATTTTCAAAGGCATGTTGTACGGCAATGCGTCCCTGTTCCATGGCAGTGGATGCAAGGGAGGGCCGTCCTGCCAGATCTCCGATTATATAAATATGGGGTAGTGATGTCTGGTATTGAGAATTAATGCGCACCCAGCCGTTGTCATCGGCAACTAAACCTGCATAGTGTAAATTGAGTCCACTATAGTTGGGCTCTCGACCTAAGGCATACAACAGCGCGCTGGCGTTAAGTGTGTCACCATTATCAGTCAGGGCAATGACGCCCTTATCGCTACGTCTAATCTCCTTAATGCGTGTTTTCAGTAACAGCTGTATATCCATTGCGGTCAGATTTTCATTGAGTACGCTTGTAATGTCAGCATCCATATAGGCCAGCACCTGTGCATGGGAATCTACCAGCGTGACCCGGCTGCCCAGTGCGGCGAAAATGGTCGCAAACTCACAGGCAATGACGCCACCACCCACGACAATCAGTGACTCGGGTAGATCAGACTGTTTTAAGAGTGAAGTAGAATCGAGAATGCATTCTTTATCGAATGGAATAGCATCGGGTCGTCTGGGACGGGAGCCGGTAGCCAGAATAATAACCGCTGCACTGATATGTTGCGGTGTTGAAGTATTGTTTTCGTTATTTGTTGGAATTATCTGACAGGTATGAGCATCAGTAAAGCTGGCCTCGCCATGAATCAGAGTGATATGGTAATCATTCAGCTCCTTGAGTATCTGTTGTGCTTTACGATCCACTACCTGATTTTTCAGGGAGAGGGCATCCGCAAGAAATCCAGGTAGGTTGGCGGTGTTGCCATGTAAGGTGCCACGCATTCCCGGGCTGGCTGAACGAGTCGCCAGATAAGCCGCTTCGCGTAAGGCTTTGCTGGGGATGGTGCCGGTTTGCAAACTGGCACCACCGACATAGAGTTTGCGCTCTACTATAGCAACCCGCTTGCCTAATTTAGCAGCACTAATGGCGGCTGACTGGCCGCCAGGGCCAGAGCCAATTACTAGCAGGTCGTAATCATAACGGTTCATTACTTCATGGAATTCCTATGTCAGGGTGCAATAGTCAGTGACTGCACATAGTGCCAAGTAAGTTTGTTATTAATGACTAGCATAATATATGCCGCTTAACAGATAACATGTTCAGATGAAGCTAATTACATTAAGTTTTGCTAAAATTGGCGAATTAATAACCACAACCCGTTTTATAAGGTTTTTCAGCCCATGTTTTACACAGAGTCCTATGATGTCATAGTTATTGGTGGCGGTCATGCCGGCACCGAAGCCGCATTGGCGGCGGCGCGTATGGGCTCAAAAACCCTGTTGCTAACCCACAATATTGAAACCCTCGGGCAAATGAGCTGTAACCCGGCGATTGGAGGGATTGGTAAAGGCCACTTGGTAAAAGAAATCGATGCCATGGGTGGCATTATGGCGAAGGCAGCAGACAAGGGTGGTATACAGTTCCGTACCCTGAATAGTCGCAAAGGCCCGGCCGTTAGGGCAACTCGTGCCCAGGCGGATCGCCAGTTATATCGTCAGGCGATACGTATTGCGCTGGAAACGCAGCCGAATCTATCGATTTTCCAGCAGGCAGTAGATGACCTGATTATCGAAAATGATCAGGTAGTGGGTGTGGTGACTCAGATGGGCCTGAAGTTTAAATGTAAGGCGGTAGTGTTAACCGTTGGAACCTTCCTGGGTGGTCTTATCCATATTGGTATGAGTAATCACTCCGGTGGTCGTGCCGGTGATCCACCTTCAATTGCATTGTCAAAACGTCTACGCGAAATGCCATTCCGTGTCGATCGATTAAAAACCGGTACACCACCACGAATTGATACACGCTCCATTGATTATTCAGAATTACAGGAACAACCTGGCGACACACCAACCCCGGTATTTTCACTCACTGGTTCGGTAGACGACCACCCCGAACAGATCAGTTGCCATATCACATATACCAACGAGCGCACCCATGAAATTATTCATGGTGGGCTGGATCGTTCCCCTATGTATTCCGGTGTCATAGAAGGTGTCGGTCCACGCTATTGCCCATCGATTGAAGATAAAGTGATGCGTTTTGCGGATAAAGATTCACACCAGATATTTATCGAGCCGGAAGGTTTAAACAGCTTTGAAATTTATCCCAATGGGATTTCTACTAGCCTCCCATTTGATGTGCAGCTGCAGCTGGTGCGTTCGATAAAGGGTTTTGAAAATGCATTTATTACACGGCCGGGTTACGCGATAGAATATGATTTTTTTGACCCAAGAGATTTAAAACCAACATTGGAAACCCGTTTTATTAATGGTCTGTTTTTCGCAGGACAAATTAACGGCACCACCGGTTATGAAGAAGCTGCTGCACAGGGCTTACTCGCTGCGACGAATGCTTCGTTACAGGTACAGGGTAAAGACAGCTGGTATCCTCGTCGTGACCAGGCCTACATCGGAGTACTTGCCGATGACCTGATTACAAATGGAACACAGGAACCGTATCGCATGTTTACTTCACGCGCTGAGTATCGTTTGATTTTACGTGAAGATAATGCCGACTTGCGTTTATCAGAAAGCGCGCATGAATTAGGTTTGCTGAGTAATACACAATGGCAGGTATTTAGTGAAAAACGTGAAAGCATCGAACGCGAGCAACAGCGTTTACACAATCTGTGGATTCAACCCAGCTCTAACGCTGCTAAAACATTAGAGTCGGTACTGGCTAAGCCATTAAGCAAAGAGTCACGCGCACTGGATTTATTAAAGCGTCCAGAAATGGATTACCAGAAACTCACAACCGTTGCAGAAATTGGCCCGGCAGTAGAAAATCCATTGGTAGCAGAGCAGGTAGAAATTCAGGCAAAATATGAAGGCTACCTGAATCGTCAACAGGATGAAATTGAGAAAGCTCGACGTTATGAAGATAAGAAAATCCCTGATGCAATGGAATACGATCAGGTTAAAGGTTTATCAAACGAAGTTCGCCAGAAACTGATTGATCATCGTCCTGCAACATTGGGGCAGGCAGGAAGAATTTCCGGAGTTACACCTGCGGCGATTTCACTATTACTAGTGCATATTAAGAAGATTGGGCATTCGTAATTTTCTGAGGTGTTACAGGTGACTAATCTGACACATATATTGAATTGGTGAAATATGAAACGATGTTGACTATTAATTTCTAACTTGTAGTTAACACGGGTGTAGACAACATATTTTTAGATGAAGTAGCGTGAGCGTAAATACCATATCAGTATATGGTTAAGCCTAAACAATAAAAGTCTGTTTGAAACTCAATATTCCAAAATATAAAAATGATTCTTATATTGATAGGGTAATTAACTAAACCTGATACTCTGGCTGTTTTTTAAATCGATTATATGTCCATTGATATTGCTGCGGTGCTTCATCAATTACAGATTCTATATCTGAATTTAACTGAGCAAGTGCATCATCAAGCTCCAGCGACGCTAGATCCCGGGATGTCTCTTTAAAAACCAATTTGAAGCCACTGCTATCTTCTAATCGTTTTGCGTAAGTCAGCAGGACGACGGCATTGGTTTTTTTGGCGAGTTTTGGAAGTAGGGTCATGGTGTAACATGGCTGGTTAAAAAACGGCGCGAATTGTCCGTTTTCTCGAGGAGACTGATCGGGAAGTATCATGCTCAACTGTTTACTCTTGAGTGCTTTACTCATGGCTCTAATACCTGTGGTATCTGCCGAGACTAAAGTGGCACCTGTTCGTTGTCTTGCCTGTTTTATAATTGAATCTGCTTTCGGATTTTTCTGTGGTGAGTACATTGTGGTGACAGGGTAATGTTGGGAGCAATACAGATTTACCATTTCCCATGAGCCAAAATGAGGTACAGCAAGAATAATACCTCGACCTTGTTGCTGTGCCTGCTGAATAAGCTGCTCGTTTTCACAGGATTGGATTAACTTGAGTGCCTTTTGTGGTGATGAATGCCACACTTTTCCAGTTTCTAAAATGACTTTACAGGTTTCAGTTAGTGTCTTTTTTGCCAGTTCAGTTTGTTGATTATGATTCAGTTGTGGATAGCAGAGGCAAATGTTTTTTTCAGTGATACGCCTGATTCGACAATTGCTACGCCAGACAATATTGCCAATGCCTAAGCTGATAATATGTAATAGTTTAAGAGGGAGTATTGAGGTAATAAAAAGAACAAACTTAAGCAGGATAATATTCATACAAAACTACAGTGGATACTTTGAACAGCACAAAATAACAGGCAGGGTGATGCCCATATATAGAGGTTAAGTATATACAGTATGTTTGAAGTGGGCTAGTGCACGAATGAATGATTCGGCAAACGGTAGGATTTGGTCGGATTGCGAATAGTTAATTCTTATAGTGTAGTTTTATCAGTGTGTGAGGCAGAAGTGGCAGAGGCTCGGCAAATGAATTCAAATAATGAGAAGCGATATATATTTATGAATAACAGTAACTTATAAAATAAAATGGGGTGATATGCAGCGAAGGTTGGCGGGTATTTAACGTCTTCTTGTTGAAGGCTTCATGCTGTCAATATCGTCCTGTACCTGTTGCTGGCTACGCTCATAAACAATTTCGCGGCCCATTACATTACCCACAAAGGCATTACCATTTGCGGTGGGAAGCAGTTTGCACTTTGTACTGTGTATACCTTCGCCCAGAACCACTTCAATTTGATCAGAGCGTTTTGAATAAACCAGCACGTCAAGAAGCTGGTCGGAGTCGGTGTTACGCACGCGAATGGTTTCGTTATCCATATGAATGGCCTTTTAGGTTGTCGGCTTGATTTGCAATAAAACCAGAAGTGATTCAGGGTACAGTATTTTATTAAATTAATCCTGTTAGATTGTAATAAAGAAGTTTTAATAGCTTCACGTAACCGATAGTCTATTCAAGTATGATAGTTCCTTGTCATAAACAGGAAGCGGTTAATTGCACTGGGTAACATATGGAATAAATTCGACTAGAGTGATCTCTGGTATATAGATACTTAAGAAAGCAAAATGGAGTTAACTATATGAAAACAAGCAGCAAGGTCTTTAACGTCGTTACTATTGTGTTATCTTCGGTAATATACAGTCATACCGTCGTGGCATCGGATATGTTTATACAGAAACAAAGCCCTTATGGTGTGAGCGAGACACTGGATCGGCTTGAGGCGGTATTAAAGCAAAAAGGTATCACTGTTTTTGCCCGGGTGGACCATGCGGCGGGCGCAAGAAAGGTCGGTCAGACAATGTCAGATACCCAGTTGCTGATTTTTGGTAATCCCAAAATGGGCACACCATTAATGAAGGAACAGCGCCTGATGGGCCTGGATTTACCGATGAAAGTATTGGCCTGGGAAAGCAGTAACAATCAAACATGGATTGCCTATACCAGTCCTGATGAGCTGAAAGATCGACATCAGCTAAAAAATGAAAAAATTATTAATAAAATGAAAAAAGCACTGAATGCGATGACCAATAAAGCCGTGGAGTAAAAATCAGGCTAGAATATCCGGCTTTGATTGATTGTGGGTAGTTATGCAGCCAGAAGACCGACTAAAACAGGGCGTCCAGCAACTAAGTCTAAATATCTCGACAGAAACACAGGATAAGCTTATGGCTTATTTGCACCTGATGCAGAAGTGGAATAGGGCATATAATCTGACGGCTATCCGCGAACTGGATGATATGGTGATTAAGCACCTGTTGGACAGTTTGAGTATCCTGCCCTATATCGATCAGTCACCCATCCTCGATGTGGGTACCGGCGCAGGCCTTCCAGGTATACCATTGGCGCTATGCCTGCCCGATCATCAATTTGTTTTGCTTGACAGTAATGGTAAGAAAACACGTTTTCTGACACAGGTAAAAATCGAGTTAGGTATTGAAAACATTGACATTATTCATAGTCGCATAGAAGAATACCAGAGTGATACCGGATTCGAGATTATTACCTGTCGTGCCTTTGCGGCATTAAATACTATATTGGATCGCACGCAACATCTGGTAACATCAACAACACGAATTATGGCTATGAAGGGTAAGGAAGCAATGCCCGAACTGGCCAAGGGCTATTGCCAGCAGGCAGTGTATAAGTTACAGGTACCCTGGTTAGATGAAGAGCGGCACCTGATAGAAATAACCAGCGTAAGCTAAAAGACGAATTTCATGGCAAGAATAATCGCAGTAACCAATCAAAAAGGTGGCGTGGGTAAAACCACAACATCCGTTAATCTGGCAGCCTCACTGGCTCAAACACGTAAGCGTGTATTACTGGTGGATCTGGATCCACAGGGCAATGCCACGATGGGCAGTAATGTCGATAAGCATGAGCTTGAGCACAGTGTGTTGGACCTGTTGCTGGCAGAATCTGAAATACAGCAATGTATCCATAAGCCGGAACAGGTGGGCTACCATGTGATTCCGGCCAATAGCGACCTGACTGCTGCAGAAGTTGAGCTAATGGATATTGATGGACGCGAGTCGCGCTTACGCAATGCGTTGGAGCAGGTTAAAGCAGATTATGATTTTGTAATTATCGACTGCCCCCCCTCGTTAAACATGTTGACGCTAAATGCCCTGGTCTCGGCGCATGGCGTGCTGATCCCCATGCAGTGTGAGTATTATGCACTGGAAGGACTGTCTTCTCTGATGGAGACTGTTGAGCAGGTGCGCAGCAGCGTGAATCCAGCGCTGGAAATTGAAGGTCTTCTGCGTACCATGTATGACCCGCGTAATCGACTGGCTGTTGATGTATCAGAACAGCTAATAGAGCATTTTGGTGATCGGGTATATCGTACTGTAGTACCACGTAATGTGCGTCTGGCAGAGGCGCCATCTCATGGTGTACCGGTGATGAATTACGATAAAACCTCGCGTGGTGCACTGGCTTACTTTTCCCTAGCCGGTGAAGTGATCCGCAAACAGGTAAAGACATCACAGCCTGCGAATGCAGTCGCCTGAGGCTATTCAAGTAAGTAAAATCAAAAGCTTAAGTTATAAACTGGGCTGATAGACAGAATTTAAAGAGTAATACATGGCAGCTAAAAAACGAGGTCTTGGACGGGGCTTAAATGCACTACTGGGCAGTGCGGCAGACGTTAAACAGTTAACCGATCCCAAACCTGAGCCGACGACTGCGCCTGCAGAATCGGCTAAGACAGTCAGCGGTGAGGGTCTGCGTCATATTCCGGTGGAGTTGATCCAGCGAGGCACTTATCAGCCGCGTGTACACTTTGAGCCAGAATCCTTACAGGAACTGGCAGAGTCTATTAAAGCACAGGGCGTGGTACAGCCAATTGTAGTGCGTCCCATCAGCGCAGGTCGTTACGAGTTAATCGCGGGTGAGCGTCGCTGGCGTGCGACACAGCTTGCTGGGTTACAAGAAATTCCGGCAGTTGTTAAAGAGCTTAACGACCAGGCTGCGGCTGCGGTTTCATTAATTGAGAACATCCAGCGTGAAAACCTGAATCCACTGGAAGAGTCGCGTGCCTTACAGCGCCTGATTGATGAATTCGATATGACTCACCAGCAGGTGGCAGAAGCGGTTAGCCGCTCACGCACCACGGTAACCAATCTGCTGCGCCTGAAGGATCTGAATGAAGATGTGAAGATTCTGGTAGATGAGCGCCAGCTAGATATGGGTCATGCTCGTGCCCTGTTGTCCCTGAATGGACATGAACAGAGTATGCTGGCGAAAAAAGCCGCGGATCAGGGCTGGTCAGTGCGTGAAATCGAAAAACAGGTGAAGAAACAGCTTAATCCGGCACCTAAAGCGACAGAGGCAACATCAAAAACAGATCCGGATATCAAGCGACTGGAAGAACAGGTTGCTGAGCGGCTTGGAGCATCAGTTGAGGTTCAGCATAAGTCGAATGGTAAGGGAAAGCTAATTATTAACTATACCAGTCTCGATGAGCTTGACGGTATCCTCAATAAAATCAAATAGTTTCCATATAATCTCGTCTGCATATCGTGGTGGTGTCTTGCGGAGAGCGGTGGGCTGTCATGGCGTACTGTTCTAATCTGGCGTTGAAAAGTCACAATCTCTCAGCCGAATTAAAAATTTACTGCTATACATAAAGACCGGTTTAGTCGAGCCATACAAGCAATATGCCCTCGCTGAATTTAAGCTTGCCATGTTGTTAGCTAATGATGAGTCAGTTTCTTTTGTCTTATCAGTAACCTGGAGTGTATCGACAATATTACCCAGGCAACAAGAGATAAATCCTTGCAAAAACTAAGCTGAAACAGTGATTCTGCCTGAAACATTAATAATTCAGGAGTTACTAAAATAAATTGGGCTTATTGAGACATTAAGGTTGACCCAATTGACCCTGGCACCTATAATTTGCGCGCATTTCTGCGACGCTTTTTGCGTTTAGTCAAGGCAATGCTAAAAACAGGCACCACACAGATTAAGAAATTACTGCTGATTCAGTTTATCTTGAGTCTATTTATTGGTGCAGTCAGTGGCTTGCTCGGTTACACCGAGGCAGTGTCTGCAATTGCCGGTGGCCTGATTGCCAGCCTGACGAATGGATACTTTGCATGGAAAGTCTTCGCAAAGCAGCAGGAGACTGAATCGGCACAAATCCTCTCAACCTATTACCGGGCAGAGGTCGGCAAGATTATTTTGACCGTAATGTTGTTTGTATTTGTGTTTAACACAATCAAACCCCTAAGCGTGATAGCGCTAATGAGTGCTTATCTGTTAATTACAATGATTCCCTGGTTGGCGTCATTTTTTGTGAATGACGACGACAAGAATTGGAGAGAATAAAGAATGGCTGGCGAAGGCATTACTTCCGGTGAATATATAAAGCATCACCTCCAGAACATGACTTATGGCAACCACCCAGAAATGGGCTGGATGTTTGCTCAAACACCTGAGCAGGCTAAAGAAATGGGTTTCTGGGCATTTCATGTTGATTCATTAGGCTGGTCAATTGGCCTGGCACTGATCTTCTTCTTCGCCTTCCGCAGTGTGGCTAAAAAAGCAACTACTGGCGTACCACAAGGTTTTCAGAACTTCGCTGAAATGATGATTGATTTCGTCAATGACAGTGTTCGAGGTTCTTTTTCAGGTAAGAATGATCTGGTCGCACCATTAGCGTTAACCATCTTTGCATGGGTATTCCTGATGAACCTGATGGATCTGGTGCCTGTTGACTGGTTGCCAATGCTGGCACAACAAATTGGTGCAGCCTTCGGTGCGGATCCGCATCACGTATATTTCAAAGTTGTACCAACAACTGACCCCAATGTGACATTTGGTATGGCACTGGGTGTGTTCTGGTTAATGCTTTACTACAGCATCAAGATTAAAGGTATCGGTGGCTTCTTCGGCGAACTGGCTTTCCAGCCATTCGGTAAAGCGGGTGCGCCAGTTAACCTGGTGCTGGAAGGTGTCTCTCTGATTTCTAAGCCGGTATCACTGGCACTGCGTCTGTTCGGTAACATGTACGCTGGCGAAACTATTTTCATTCTGATTGCAATTATGTTCTCAGCTGGTTGGGCTGTTGGAGCCTTCGGTGGCGTACTGCAGTTAGGTTGGGCAATTTTCCACATCCTGATTATTACATTGCAGGCGTTTATCTTTATGACGCTGACCATTGTATATCTGGATATGGCACACACAGATCACTAATCATTGATTAAACAATTAACGATTACTGTAATTTTTAACTTTAAATTAAAACTACTCTCACAGGAGATTAAACAATGACTGAAGCAACTGCATTTCTGTATATCGCTGGCGCTTTAATGATGGGTCTGGGCGCACTGGGCGCTGCTGTAGGTATCGGTATCCTTGGTGGCCGTTTCCTCGAAGGTGCTGCACGTCAGCCTGAGCTGATCCCTATGCTGCGTACTCAGTTCTTCATCGTAATGGGTCTTGTTGACGCGG
>JBFHVQ010000077.1:0-13997 GCA_041589455.1 Gammaproteobacteria bacterium
CCACATGCCTGTCATACTGATTGCCCGCCTTCTGCAGCAGGATATCTATCGCTTCTTTTACTGACATACCCTCTCTGTAAGCTCGTGAGCTTGCCATAGCAACAAAGGCATTTGCGACCGCTAATATCATGGACTCTAATAAAATTTCTTCATTTTCTAGCCCCCTGGGATATCCACTACCATCCAGATACTCATTCTTCTGTGAAATAATTTCCAGTACAGGCCCCTGAAATGTCAGTTCGGAAAGAATATCTATTGCATAATCAACATTCTTCCGCAATTCTTTTGCTTCATCCTTCGTTAACGGATCGAGTTTGGTTAATATTTCTTTGGGAATATTCAACTTACCAATATTTGCTAATAATGCAGCCATTTCAAGCGATTCTATTCTCTCTTCAGGCAGATCCATTTCTTTTGCAATTTCTAGCACTACTTCCCGCGTCCTCTCAGAGTGATGTGCACAATACGGATCGTGCATATCGACAGCTTTAACCAGTGTCGTGATAATCCCTTTAGCTAACTGTTCGCGCTTTTCCTGACTCTGTTTAAGCTCACTAATATCATGTAATACATATAACAAGCTATTTGCATGCTCACCTTTAGCAAGTGTCACTATCGATATATCATAAACACGATTTTCACCATTCATTTCAAGTTGTTTTACATTTAATGTATCGCTATTTTTTGCCTCTAGCAAACCACCTCTTGTTTCTTTACTTAATAATGAATCTAGCTTACGCCCCACAAACGTCTGTTGTATATCAAGCGCATCTTTTAAACTTGTATTCATAAACAGCACTTCCTGTTTAGAATTTACCAGTAATAGATGATCCTGAATATTTTCTGCAATCGCATCAAGTATTGCTGCATGTGATTCAACTTCATTTTTTAGTTTTTCCAGTCTCACACTAGTGCTATGCCTCCAGATTGCTACAAATGTAGCTGCCACGAACAACACCAGCACTGTAAATATAATCAGCAACATTTGTTGATGACTATCAGATTCGGCAAGCGCTTCTTTTGCATTTATCTTCTGCACTAAAATCCATGGTGTACCTGATATACTTCTTGATTCTGCAAGCACTTCTACTCCCCTGTAATCTTTTAGTCCTTCTCTTACCGCACCACCACTTATTACCTGCGCTGTAGCATTATGTATATTATTTTTTGATATCTGATGAAAAACAGCATACTTTTCTTTCAACGGGCTAGCATAAATCACCCTGTCATTTTTAACTGATGCAAGTAATGTTTCGTCCGTATTGGTTGCTGTCTGCCTGTTCTTTAATAAATTATACAATCCTGATTCAGGATTTAACAAAACTACCACTGCCCCTACTATTTTCTGAGCTGAGCTTGCTTGAATATGCATTACAGGCGCGACAAAGCCAAAAACAGGTCGACCATTAACACTTCTATACAAATCAACTAGACTCACAGCATAATCATCAAAAGCACTACTAATTGCACGCTCTAGCTTTATTGTTTCCACTGATAGCCCGCGACTCGATAATATTATTTTTTTCTGACTATTCAGCACCGCCAATCCATAATCACTTTCTACTGCTAAATTTAATTTATTCGATATCTTAAGTTCAGGAATTATTTTCTGTGTTGCAGCAATTAGTAAATTTCTTACATGCGCTTGTTGCCCGCTCAATACATCTTTATCCTGGTTATTGCTTGCATGATGCGTAGATAAAAATAATTTTATTGTCTGGTTCGAAGCCAGATCATTTATCTGCTTTTTTTTATCCTGCAAATAATCCTCTATCTCTACTGACCTTATTTCTGCAAGCAATGACAGTCTAGATTGCCAGTCCATTAAATCACGTGACCTTTCCTTGTTTACATATTGCATTACCAGAAACAGGCCAAGCAAAACAAATGTGCTTAGAAGTATAATGGCGATTAACGTCGTATTTTTTTGTGTTTTCAACATTGTCATAACTTTAATCTTGGCTTATTCAGGTAGAAACATCCACCATCCTTTCTCATTCAATGCATAGACGGGAACATAATGAAGCACATGTTTATGCGATACAATTTCATCAATCTGATTATCTAGTATTAAAGTATCATTTTCACTTTCGAGCGCCAGAACGGCATGAGCCACCCCTAGGTTTGTATCCTGTAGTATTACCAATCGGATCGCATTCATATTAAACCCAAGCTTTTTTAGCGACAGCATTTTAGTAATTGCATAATCCTCACAATCACCATTATTGATAAAAAACTCGCCTGGTGTGGCCCAGTAATCTTCTAAACCATAGTTATCTATATCGAGTATATAATCTTGTTCATTTGCAAAGTCATTAACACGCTCAATTTGCTCATGCTGTGGCAAACGCCTAACGCCGCTTAAAAAATCTTGCCACTGTTTAAGATGGCATTGATTAAATACTCGACTATTACAATTTCCATCAGGCGCCTTTTCTTTTATTGCTCTTTCCAGCACAGATAGCCACTGTGGAAACATTTTTAAATTTGATCGTTGATTTTCCTGGTAGCCAAATAAACCGGATGCCAGCACAAAAGGTGACTGTATAACTAGAAATAACACAATAAATGCTTTCGTTATCAGTATCTTATTTTGATTATTGCTTGTCAGTTGCTTCAAATATACGTCTATCATGCTATCAATTTATCGATAATCTAATCACTACTCACCTAGATCATACCTTCACCCAAATGAGTTATTTCTTACCAGTTTGCTTTAATTTGTCGTATGATGCTTGAAAATACCATTAAAACACGTCAAGATCCCGATCGCTATTTGTTCATCTGGAGCTTTAAATGACCTGGAAACCCTTCATAACTGGCCTGGTCGCTGCAACCTTTATGCAGGCCGCCATGGCACAAGACACATACAATCCTGAAATACAGTTTGTCGAATCACTTTTTCAAGAGGCAATGCAATATCGGGAGGATGGCCAGATCTATAAATCAATCCAGCTGTTCGAGACAATAATTAAGCAACAGCCTGATTTAAATCGCGCCCGCCTTGAATTGGCTGTAGCCTACCACATGTCTCGCCGCTATGAGCATGCCAAAGAGCAATTGACTCAGGTGTTAAATAATCCAGATACACCAGAGACGGTAAAGCTCTCTATTACTGCTTATCTTGCACAGCTCTCTAGCGATATTAAGTCATCAAAAAATCGCTCAACCAGTTCTTATTACCTGTCCGCTGGCCTTTTTACCGACAGCAACATAAATTTGGGACCCGATGACAGATCACTAACTCAACTTAGTTCTAGCGCATTCGAGGAAGATGGTAGTGGCGCTCAATTAGCTTTAAGTTTTGCTCATCGCTCCCGCGGCAGAGAGCTTCTAGAAGTGGGTGACAGTCTGCTTGATTTCGAGTGGTTAAGCCAGGCCACATTGTACAATAAGGCCTATGGCTCAGGCGAAAGCGACTTCAATCTTGGTGTCATAAGTCTCAATACCGGTCCTGCACTTTTTTCAAAAAAAAGCTGGCGTGCGGCATTAAATTTCAAGCTTGATAAAGTTTATTTTGGTAATAAGCCTTATGCTGAGTACCTGGGAATTAACCCAGTCTTCACTCTAAATGCTACTGATAATATGGAAATCACCGTGGCTAATACAACCACTAAACGCACCCATGAAAAAGAAGCCGATCAAGGTCTTGATGGATCCCAAACCAACTGGGATATTAATATTTCTCAGTTCTATCACCGCAAACAAATCGGCATTCAGGCTGGTTTCAAGCACCATGATAATGGCGCATCCGCAAACAAGCTACATTTCACCGGCGGAGAAGTATACATTGGTGGTCAGTTACCTGTATGGAAAAATGCCCGTGCCTACCTTACTCTAAGTAGCCGCGATTATCACTATCAGGCTCCAGATGGCATTGAGAGCACGACTCTAAAACGCAAAGAAACTGAGCGGTTAGTCATCATGGGTGTTAGCCATGATTTCAGAAGCGGAGCACTGAAGTCCTGGTCTGTAAATGCTCAGTATTCATATCGAGACAATGAATCAAATATAGATGCCTTCTCTTATGATCGTGGTATTTTAGAGCTTAATTTAAGACGCTATTTCCTTTAGCCGATTAGTAAAGTATGTCGACATAACACATTAAAACATGTCGGCATACTTTACAGCGCCTCTTGCTAGATAGCGCCCTCTAGAACACCTGATCTTATTTCACTTTTAGTCTATCACCCCACATTAAAACCTATAAAATCAATATCTTATATGGTTATTTACTAATATCACCCATACATGGGATATACGAGATGATCAGTCTCACTATAATTATCATAAATTTACATAGTCACAAGTTATCACGAGCACATTAGGCGTAACTAGCTGTTAATTAGATCATGAATAGTTAGTGGCATGGCCTTTGCTTAACTATAAACACTTATTAGTAGGAAGTTAAAGTAATGAAAAAAGTAAACTGTTTAGTATTCGCCACCTTACTGTCGTCTACAAATGCCATGGCAAATGACTCCGTATATAGCTGGGGAAGCTGGTCTCAAGGCATTCAACCTGCTGCAGGGATCACAGCTACTTTAACACCACCACCTTCACAATTAACGCAGGTCGACCTTCGTCCTAATGAAACCACTGCACTAACTCGTACGGCCACTGCATTAACACGTGAAACAATTACCACACAGCGCATTACACGTGATTTCATCGATACAGCATCAACTGTTTCTATTGCTATTACATCAGCAGCAAACGTCGGCGTCACTAATTCGAACACAGTAATTAGTGCCACTGGACCAGACACTGGCGGTTTTTAGTCTCACAGGAGTCAAGGATATTCTAAAATGAAAAAGTTTTTATCAATATTATTAGTCGCAATAGCAGCACCCTGTACTCTACAGGTCAATGCAAGCACGGTGAATGTCATTTCATCTAATGGCAGCTTTTACGGAAACGACTTAACACCTTTAAGCAATGAACAACTGTCTGCCAGTCTCAGCGATGCCGACATGGCAACTTATTTCTTTGGTAGCGATACTGATGGTCAAAGCAACGCAAGCCTGACATTAGAATTTGCATCTACAGTTTCTAATACCGCTGGCGATGACTTTGCCTTCTATTTCATGGGTGGTAGCGATGAAATAAACAATATCAACGTCTGCTTTACCAGTAATTGCACACCAGATACAAGGAATACCCTTACCGCTGCATTTAGCACTGAATACCATGTAACATTGAACGGCACTAATTATGCATTGTCTGCTGTCAGCATAGACTTGTCTGATTACAACTTTGCCGAGAACGAAGTATTAGGTGAATTTACTATCGACCTGATAGCTGGAGGTCATAACCGACTGGCGGGCATTGAAGCACTGGCATCCTATAATATTCAATCACCATCCACCGTAACACCTGTACCTGTACCTGCTGCATTGTGGCTATTTTTATCAGGACTTGGCTTACTTGGTCTCATTAAGCGCAAAGCAAGTTAATTACAAAGCCTCCGCGGTCTAAACAGGCACTAAGCTTTCTTCAACACAAGCTATTTATGCCAGACCCTCAGACTTGGCAGGTCTGGGGGTTTTATCGCTACAGAAATCACATCATAAGAATCTATTTATTATTGCTTATCCACCCACTGCATAATTCCCTTCCAGTGCTGAGCATCCAGATAAACATTGTGCCCTTTAAGCTCATGAATACCTATGCCTTCATCAGTTGCCCTGAGATAGTTCTGGGTATCCCTTAGTTTACCAACAACGGGAATATTCAGTGTACTTAAAAAACGCTCAAGCGATTGAAATGCAATGGTATTTTTTTTAACACGGTTCGCAATAATTCCTACAGAGGTTTTATTCATACGGATCTTTACTTCCAGTAGGAGATCACGAATAAAATCTGCAGTTGCAAATATATCAAGCGGTGAAGGCAGAACGGGTATCAGTATCACATCTGCACCTTTAAGCTGCTCAATTAACTCACTACCTTTAAGACCAGGCGGTGTGTCCACTATCAGTCGTTCTGTTTCTGGAGGAAGACGTAGTTGCCAGCTCATAGTTACTGCCTTGGCAGCACTTTTATGTGCTACTACGCCATATATATTCGGCCGCTCACCTGAACGCAACTTTAACCATCGCATACAGGAACCCTGAGGATCATAGTCATAGATAGCAGAATGAACACCTCTGGACGCATAAAAACTGGCAAGATTTGTCGACACCGTTGTTTTTCCACAACCTCCTTTTATATTAATGACGACGATCTTCTTCATTGCATCTACATTATAACCCTGTTGATTAATACTATTGCGTTTTACTCCTGGCACCGTATTCATGCCTGCCAGACTTTAAACGCTTATACTTACGTATCATTATTATAGTGCTTTCTATGACGGCTTGATTAATTTCAGGCAAATTGAGTGCAACCAGCAAGTGATACACACCTTCGTGACAGCTGATATCAATAAACTGTTTAGGGTCTTTGCAAACTGAATGTTGTTCTGCATAGCAATCCATTGTCATTACAACCGCGTTCCAGACGACGACTGATTCTTCAAACACTCCTTCAAATTTAGCAGAAACCTGCTTATCTGGCAGCTTACCTTCAATTAAATATGACCCACCAACCTGTTGCAACAGCCTGTTTAACTCTGAAACTTTAGATATATTTTCAGGGAAGTTTTTTTTCACTTTCACAATTTATACTATGCTCATACTTAAATAATATTTCTGGAACTTCTGATGATAGGCCTGTCTCAACAAGCATTTCAAGATTGCAACAAAAGCAGCAAATCGGCAACAACAGATGAAATAAGCCGTTATTTAGAAGCACTTAATGAATGGAATTTAGTAGAAACTGACGAAGCCAGCCAGTTAGAACGCATTTATCTTTTCAGTGACTTTAACAGCGCATTATTTTTTGCCAACAAGATTGGAGAGCTGGCTGAGAAAGACAATCATCACCCTTCACTCTGTATAGAATGGGGAAAAGTAAAGGTCAATTGGTGGACTCATATAATAGGCGGGTTGCACAAGAATGATTTCATTATGGCCGCCAGGTGTGATGACATCTACAGACAATCTGAAATCACTTAGCAATTTTTTTTATATAAAAATGATAAGTGCCATCAATCTGCTCCTTCTCAAGCAACTCATGATCCATAATAGACAAAAGCAAATCTATATCATGAGGCGCAGCCGGATCAGTTGCCATAACATGTATGACTTCACCTGCATCCATCTTGTTAATCGCTTGCTTTGTTTTCATTACCGGAACAGGGCAATGCAGATTCCTAGCATCAAGTTCTTTATCGAAATCGTGCATACTTCACTCACAATAAGGCCAGGACTTTGCCTGATTTTCACCAATTGATACGGACATCTCCCCCCATCAAAACTGGTTGACGAAGGTTAACAAGAAGTATAGTTGTGAACAGGACAAGAGTGAAGAAAGCGTTTATTTAGCCTGTGAACCACTCAGCTCCCAGGCATAGGCACAATCAAGCTCTGCCAGAACCGTATTAACACCCGTATTACCGTCTTCCAGCATTACCTGAAGTGGTGTGCGGTTCTGGAAGCGACGATGAGGCGCCTTCATCCAGCGACCACCCATTTGCTCACTCTTGGGGTAAGTGGTGCGCAATGCATCAATAATTCCCAGCAAACGGACCGCTCGAAACTCAACATTGTCATCTTTGGGCAGCGGAGTATCTTCATGATATGCGCGTAGTTTTCGCGTTCTTGTGCCTTCTGGTAAGTTAAGAACAGTGACCTGATCAGCTGCTGACAGACCCCAGCCATCAAGATTCTCCATGATCTTCTGAGTTAGCAGGATTTGTCTTTCTTCACTTAAATGAAACATGATGTAACCTCAATTCTCAACAGCACAGACTCTTACCAGGCCTGGCTGTGGGGGGATATGGGCTTTCAGGACTTGCCGGCTATATTGCCTCAAGCGAAACACTCATCTATTCCCAACGGAACAGTAAAACACCCATAAATAAAAAAATAGTACTCATTAATCCGAGTGCCAGCAGGTTCGGCCATATGACTGATAGACCGGCACCGTCGAGCATTATAACACGAGCCGCCTCTGTTATGTGGGTCAACGGGAATATTAGCGCAATCTTCTGAATCACTGGGTGCAGGCCCTCCAGAGAGAACCAGACCCCTGATAGAAACATCATTGGCCAGGACAGCAGATTCAACAAACCGCCAGCCATTTCTTCTGATTTTACCCGCGCAGCCACAATCAACCCCATACTTATCATTGAAAATGCACCTAAGACAAATACCAGGAATAGATCGAGATAACTACCATACATCGCAAAGCCAATAAACCAGTCACAGCCCAGGTACACAATGGTCGTTATGACCATAATCAGCCACAACCTAGAAACCACCTGAGCCGATAAAAACTCCAACGCCCCCAATGGCGTTGCGTGAAGCCTTTTTAACACGCCATTTTTGCGATAGCGCACTACCACATAACCCACACCAAACAACGCACTAAACATCATATTCATCCCCAGAACACCGGGTATTAACCAGTCGACATAGCGCACTTGCTGATCTGTAACCTCCTGTTTTTCATAGCTTTTACCACCACTGCCCTGCAGCATTTTTTCCAGCGAATAACCTGATGGCGAACTGTCATTGACCCAGTAACGCCTGTGCTGACTATCGATAAGCATATCAAGCTGGTGCCTCTCCACCTTATTAACTGCCTGTTGAAGTGCACTCGAGTCGATCGTTATAAACTGGGTATATCGAGTCTTTAGAAATTCTAACTGGGCCGGCTCCGAATGTACCAACACCCCCACTTTATAGCGCTCCATCTGATCACCGCTAAAACCGTACGCAAAGCCAAATATAATTAACAGAGGAAAGAGAATATTCCAGGCCAACGCACTTCGGTCACGCACAAACTCTTTGTCACGAGCTTTAAGAACGCTAATAAATCGCTGCCACCTCATTTTCTTAATGCCTTTCCGGTGAGCTCAAGAAACAGGTCTTCCAGTGTCCGCTCGCGTATCTGCATACCTTCCAGTGGTATTTCTGAACGAATTAGCTGCTGTACAGCTCCGGTGATATCTGCTGTGCAAATCTCATAACCGGGATGCCGTGGATGTCGCTTTAAGCCAAGCCTGTCTGCTAGCTGTTTCTGCTGCTGGGCAATCAGCGGGGATTCAGGCAGATGTATAACCACATCATCGAAATACCTTGATAACAACGCCTGGGGCGTACCCTCAGCAATGATTTCTCCATGATCCATAATAATTATCTGATCACACAGCTCATAAGCCTCTTCCATATAGTGCGTAGTCAGCACAATGGTTTTATTCTGCGCCTTAATTTTTTTTACCAGTTGCCAGAAATTATGCCGGGACTGAGGGTCCAGACCAGTAGTCGGTTCATCCAGAAACAGCACATCCGGATCATTTACCAGGGCAATCGCCAGCAGCAGTCGCTGCCGCTGGCCGCCGCTTAGTTTTGATGTCTCACGATCAAGAAACTCATCCAGCGCACAGTCCTCAATAATCTGCTGGCGGTCCATCTGTACTGGATAGAGCCTGGAAAACAGCTCCAAAGACTCCTCTACCGTAATAAAGTCCTGCAATGCGGTACTCTGAAACATAATTCCAGCACGATTTTTAAACTGCACTCCCAATTTCTTTCCTCGATATCGCACTTCACCACTATCGGGAAAAGTTATGCCTTCCATCATTTCAACCGTGGTAGTTTTACCCGCCCCATTAGGCCCCAACAAGCCAAGACAACTACCCTCTGACACTCGAAAACTAATGCCTGCAACCGCTGGTACTGCATTATATTTTTTAGTTAATTGACTGACCTCTAATATTGAGTTCATGAAGCCGCTCGCAGATAATTTGAATAATTCTAGCTAATATCTCCGCTAACGGTAACACGACAAAAGAGAATGCACATAAAAAAGGCTGGAATACCTGTATCAGATTCCCGACAAATTTTGCTAGCTAGTAATCATTGTGACCAGTAGCCCATTAAAAGCACCCCAGATTCAGTTAATTATCAACTCTCCAGGGGCACCTCATGCTATGATTTCAGCCAAAGAAAAGAGGCCTGAATGAACGCAAAGCTAGAACAAAACAGTTCGACTGTGCCTGATCAAATCGGGGAAATTGGCTACAAAATCCGTGTTCCCATCGCGATTAAACTGGCACTGGCTATTACACTGCTGATTGTTAGCGGTATGGCTACGCTCGGCATAATTATTCTTGAAAACCAGAAATCCGTCCTCAGCAACCAGATTGAGGGAATGGGCTCAGCTATTGCCTCCCAGCTTGCCGTTAGCGCCAGTGACCTGGTGCTCTCTGATGACAGTCTTGGCCTGCAAACACTGGTCGCCAATCTGGTCGACAAACAGCAAATTGTCGGTGCCATCGTACTATCCGACAGCCTTAAGGAACTCGCCAGCAGCGGCCAAACGCCTGAAATGCGGCAAATATCCACTCAGCTAAAGGACCCTCAGGTTGCACAAAGATTTGATTTACTGACAAGCACCAGCCAGGATTCCACTATGGTCTGCTTCAGTAGCCCAATCCGCTTTAAACAGCTGATTGCCGGTCAGGTTATCGTTACTTTCAGTAAAGAGTTTATGCTGCAATCACTACAACGCTCACGTTTTGTAATCGTCATGATAACTGCGATCATGACCCTGATTGCAATTTTCCTGGCGTTTGTAATGAGTCGCCACCTGTCACGCCCGATCCATAATCTGGTAGATGCAAGCAAAGCCATCGGCAAGGGTAATTACCAGTATCGACTGAATGAGCGGCGCAATGATGAGATTGGCGAACTCGCCATTGCTTTTAACCAGATGGCCCACGGCTTACTACAGAAAACCCAGGTAGAAAGCGCCTTCTCCCGCTATGTATCTAGTAATGTCGCCAAACAGGTCCTTGAAAACCTGGATGAGGTTCAGCTGGGTGGCAAGCATGTAAAAGCCTCTGTGTTATTTGCAGATATTGTTGGCTTTACCAGTATTTCTGAGAAAATGCCGCCCGATGAAATTGCCAGCCTGCTCAACGAATACTTTTCCTGCATTTCGAGGATTGCACAGCAGCATGGCGGGCATATCGACAAGTTCATGGGTGACTGCGCAATGGTCGTCTTCGGGGTACCTGATTTCGCACATGACCACAGCTTTAATGCAGTTGCCTGTGCAGTGATGATTCAGGAGTCTGTCTCAAAACTTAATCAACAGCGTATGTCACAAGGCCTGATTCCAGTTCATTTTAAAATTGGTATAAATACCGGTACTATGATTGCTGGCAACCTGGGATCCAGTGATCGTATGGAGTATACCGTCATCGGTGACCCTGTTAATCTGGCATCTCGACTGGCCAGTATTGCAAAGAGCGACCAGATTATCGTTTTAGAAGAATTTTATAAGCACCACTCTATTCAAAGCCGTGTCGTCGCCACCAAACATGAAATTATTCGCGTTCGAGGCAAACAGGAAGCAGTTTCCACATGGGTGATTAATGATATACAATCAGCCCATAAGGAAAATATATAACCATAAGTAGAGCTACTTTTTTCACCTTTTTAAACACTCGCTCTAAAATTAAATTATGCCTGGATACCTGCGAACCATAACTCTCGTCTTTTGCCTGCAATACCCGGTATCCTGTGCCTTTCTGATTCCTCCACCAGAATCACTTGATAGACAAATAAATTTATGGCTTAAAGAAAAGCAGTTTGATCGTATCGACAGTAGCCTCAGACAACTCGAATCAAAAAAAGATGTATATAGCAATATCCTAATACGCAAGCCAGATATTGAGCGCGAAAAAATGAAATACATTGAGCATGTCTCGAAACAGGCACAAATTCTTAAATCAAAGCAACAATGGCAACAGTCTATTGACCTCTACAAATCTGCGCTCAATAACATTGAAGACCAACCAAGATTGAGCAAAGAACTTAAAGAACTGATTATTCAACGCGATCAGGAATTATCCATACTTCGCAAAAATTTGCTGATAAAAAATGCACAGGCACAGATCTCTTATGATGAGATCTATCACAAACTGGAGCAGCTAGTACCCAATGACCGCACTGCTCAAAGAGACCGGCAACGACATGCGAATTATAAATCTGCATTATCAATAAAACTTGAATCCTGTGGCGCGCAGGCACTCAAGAATGAACTTATGCAGCTAGCCTACGACTGTTACTCAGTCTCACATCACATCAATCCTACAAAACAAAAACAATACTGGGTAGATAAAATAAATAAACAGCTAACCCACCAGAAGAACCATAAGCTTTATGCCGAGTTATTATCACAATACAACGCAGCATATAACAAAAAACAATACAACCAGGCCAGATTGCAGCTGGAAAAAATACTTGCTATAAACTCAAATCATCAACAGGCAAATGAGCTCATCAAAAAGCTTGACCATGAAATCAAATCACTAATCAGCGGTAAGATAAGACTTGGCAAAGAGCTTTATAGCAAACAGAAAGTAAATGAAGCATTGCAACTATGGCAACAGGCTCAAAAACTTTCACCTGATAATGCAGAACTTATTCAGCTCATTCAACGCGCAGAGAAGGTCAGTAAAAAAATCCAAAGCCTTGAAGACCGTCAGTAGCACTTTTACGAAGCTTTTATACGCACCACATTCATGACTTCCATTTCGAATCCTGCGACATTTTCGGTTGAAGGATAGTATGTCAGGTTTACACGCTGTCCCTGCAAATTTTTATATTGCTTTTTACGTTTATATTTAAACGGTACATCAATACCTTCAAGCATAATGGTATTAACAAACCATTCACCTGATTCACGCTGCACATGAGATGCCACTTTCATCATTTCACTGTGTGTAAGCTGCTGATGTTTTTCAAGCAGCTTTTTAACCGGCGCTTTCATTATCTATTCCACATCTGTTTTATTTTCTATAAACGCCAAAGCTCCAGTGCTTTCGCCCTGGATTTGCAGGACCGCTCCAGCCATTCGCTCGTAATGCATTGGCCAAGATTCTATTATACACGCCATGACCAACCAGCAACACACTACCATGCTCATTTGCCTGCCGCTCCAGTTGCTTCACCGCATCGAGCGCACGCTTTTTAGACTCTGTATACGATTCAACGTTTTTTGAGAAACCTAATAGCCAGGCGATTCTAAATATAACCGCCCATAGTTTCGGCGATAGCTTTATTCGCCATCCAACAACTGGTAACTCTGCCTCATTAAATAATGCACTGGAAAATGTTATTTGATGGGTAATTAATCTATCAGCAGACTGAATTGATCGTGGCAACTCACTACTCACAATGACTCCACTAAGCTTAGCAGTTTCAAGCACTGAATTATCCGGCAACGACAGGGAATCCAGACCGACTTCATTATATTTCACAACCCAGCATGAAAAAGCATTAGCAGTTATACGCGTTAAAGGCAAGGCAACAGGTTTTCCATGTCTTAATTGAATTATTTCCATAATATAATTTATAAGTATTAATTTAATATTGCGAACACCTTATATCCAGACAACCGACAATGTCAGCGTGTGAATATGTTTTTTAAACTAACCTCGATAAATGCGCTTGGTGCTAAGACAGGTAGGAACGACAAATCGATCGACCCCAGCTCCCCGATTGAGCAGAGAATGATGCCTTTTTATCTTCATGAAGTTTCTGTATGCGGGACTATTCGGAGCCATGGTGAAAAAACATCACCAGGTTAAGAATCGATCCAGGCGATTCTTTCGAAACGGGTTCTCGTCATGAACCTCCGGACCATCATATAAAATCAAAAGCCCCCCCGCTTGCGCAGAGAGTGGCGCCTTTTTATCTTTATGAAGTTTCTGCATGCGGGACTATTCGGGCTGTCCTGCCCTCACCGCTTCGCGGCCATGGTGATAAAAAACATCACCATGTTAAAAAACGCTCCAGGCGTTTTTTTCGAAACGGGTTCTTGTCATGGCCCTCCGGGCCATCATATAAAATAAAAAGGCCCCCCCGCTTGCGCGGGGG
>JBFHVQ010000078.1:0-13599 GCA_041589455.1 Gammaproteobacteria bacterium
GAACTGATTAAAAAACGTATAGAAAGCTTCGAGACGGTCGCAGAAGCCCGTACCGAAGGTACTATTGTAAGCCTGAACGACGGTATCGTTCGTATCCACGGTTTAACCGAAGCTATGCAGGGCGAGATGATCGAACTGCCTGGTGATACGTTCGCACTGGCACTTAACCTTGAGCGTGACTCAGTAGGTGCCGTTGTACTTGGTTCAGACAAGCACCTGAAAGAAGGTGATATTGCCAAATGTACTGGCAAAATTTTAGAAGTGCCAACAGGCGATGCTCTGTTAGGTCGTGTAGTTGACTCACTGGGTAACCCTATCGACGGTAAAGGCCCAATTGAATCTTCAACTTCTTCTCCAATCGAAAAGATTGCACCTGGTGTTATCGAACGTAAGTCAGTTGACCAGCCTGTTCAGACAGGTCTTAAGTCAATCGACGCGATGGTGCCCATCGGTCGTGGACAGCGTGAGCTGATTATCGGTGACCGCCAGACAGGTAAAACTGCAGTGGCTCTGGATGCCATCATCAACCAGAAAGGCACGGGCGTTAAGTGTGTGTACGTAGCGGTTGGTCAGAAAGCATCTACAGTAGCTAACCTGGTTCGCAAACTGGAAGAACACGATGCAATGGCACACACTATTGTTGTTGCGGCAACGGCTTCTGATTCTGCAGCAATGCAGTACATTGCGCCATATTCTGGTTGTGCGATGGGTGAGTTCTACCGTGATAGCGGTGAAGACGCACTGATCGTATATGATGACTTAACTAAACAGGCATGGGCTTACCGTCAGGTGTCTCTGCTGTTACGTCGTCCTCCCGGTCGTGAAGCATACCCAGGTGACGTTTTCTACTTACACTCACGTCTTCTTGAGCGTGCAGCACGAGTTAATGCGGACTATGTAGAAAAAGCAACTGGCGGCAAAGTTAAAGGTAAGACTGGTTCATTAACAGCTCTGCCAATTATCGAAACTCAGGACGGTGACGTTTCTGCATTCGTACCAACAAACGTAATCTCGATTACTGATGGCCAGATCTTCCTTGAGTCTGATCTGTTCAACGCAGGTATTCGTCCAGCGATTAACGCAGGTTTGTCGGTATCTCGTGTAGGTGGTGCAGCACAAACTAAAATCATCAAGAAGCTTGGTGGTGGTGTGCGTCTGGCACTGGCTCAGTATCGTGAACTGGCGGCATTCGCTCAGTTTGCATCTGATCTTGATGAAGCGACTCGTGCACAGTTAGCACTGGGTGAGCGCGCTGTTGAGCTGATGAAGCAGGCACAGTATTCGCCAATGGGTGTTGCTGAAATGGGCTTCAGCCTGTTTGCGATGAACGAAGGCTACATGAATGATGTTGAAGTTAAGAAGATTCTAGATTTCGAATCAGCAATGTGGGCTTATGTGAAGAGCAATAATGCTGACCTGGTTGCCAAGATTGATGAAGCCGGTGACTACAACGATGACATCGCGGCAGATATGAAATCTGCATTAGATGCTTTCAAGGCAAACGGTGTTTGGTAGTCATCTAAAGGTTCGGAGATAAAGCATGTCCGGTGCAAAAGAAATACGCGGTAAGATTAAGAGTATTAAAAACACTCAGAAAATTACCAAAGCGATGGAAATGGTAGCAGCGTCTAAAATGCGTAAAGCGCAGGATAGAATGACTGCGAGCCGTCCATACGCAGAGAAAATGCGCAATGTTATTTGCCATTTAGCTCATGCCCATGCAGAGATAAAGCATCCCTACATGATTGAGCGTGAAGTAAAGCGTGTTGGTTATATCGTTGTCACATCAGACCGAGGTCTGTGTGGAGGACTGAACGTCAATCTGTTTAAAAAGACAGTAGCTGACATGAAGGTTCATCATGACAATGGTGTAGAAATTGATGTTGTTCCAGTCGGCCGTAAAGCGGTTGACTTCTTCAAGCGTCAAAATGCCAATATCGTTGCTGAGGCGAGTCACTTAGGTGATACACCTCATATCAACGACCTGATCGGTTCTGTTAAGGTAATGTTAGATGCATTTACTGATGGCAAGATCGATGCGCTATACCTGGTAAGTAACGAGTTCATTAATACTATGACTCAAGAGGCAAATGTTCAGCAAATTTTGCCTGTTAGCGGGCCCACTGATAAAGAACTTAAACATCACTGGGATTACATCTATGAGCCGGACTCAAAAGAAATTCTTGATGCCCTGCTCATGCGTTTTGTTGAGTCACAGGTTTACCAGGGCGTTGTTGAAAACATCGCCTGTGAAATGTCTGCGCGAATGATTGCGATGAAAGCCGCAACTGATAACGCTGGCGACATTATTGGTAGCCTTGAGACCATGTATAACAAAGCGCGTCAGGCAGCAATTACTCAGGAAATTTCTGAAATTGTTGCAGGTGCGGCCGCGGTTTAATTGTCTTGTTGATTAGTTACAAGACACTAAAGAATTTAAATTAAGAGGATCAGTCTATGAGTGCTGGAAAAGTTGTTGAGATCATCGGTGCGGTGATCGACGTTGAGTTTCCAAGGGATAATATTCCTGCGGTTTACGATGCGTTAAAAATTGAAAGCGCAGGTCTGACATTAGAAGTTCAGGCACAGTTAGGTGATGGTGTTGTTCGCGCAATTGCCATGGGCTCAACTGAAGGTTTAAAGCGTGGCCTAGAAGTGGTTAACACGGGTGCTGCAATTACAGTTCCTGTTGGTCAGGAAACGCTGGGTCGTGTAATGAACGTGCTGGGTGAGCCAATTGATGAAGCTGGCCCAATTGGCGAGCAGAAGTCACTGCCAATTCACCGTGCAGCACCTTCTTATGAAGAGCTATCTTCAGACGTAGAGATTCTGGAAACCGGTGTTAAAGTTATCGACCTGGTTATGCCAATCGCTAAGGGTGGTAAAGTTGGTCTATTCGGTGGTGCGGGTGTTGGTAAAACCGTAACACTGATGGAGCTTATCCGTAACATCGCAGTAGAACACAGTGGTTTCTCTGTATTCGCAGGTGTTGGTGAGCGTACTCGTGAAGGTAATGACTTCTACTACGAGATGGAAGAAGGTGGCGTACTGGATAAAGTAGCCCTGGTTTATGGTCAGATGAATGAGCCTCCAGGAAATCGTCTTCGTGTAGCACTGACTGGTCTGACTATTGCAGAAAACTTCCGTGACGAAGGTCGTGACGTACTGATGTTTATCGATAACATCTACCGTTATACACTAGCGGGTACAGAGGTATCAGCATTGTTAGGTCGTATGCCATCAGCGGTAGGGTACCAGCCAACACTGGCAGAAGAAATGGGTGTTCTTCAGGAACGTATCACATCAACTAAAACTGGTTCGATTACTTCATTCCAGGCAGTTTATGTACCAGCGGATGACCTGACTGACCCATCTCCAGCTACAACCTTCGCTCACCTTGATGCGACTCTGGTACTTTCACGTCAAATCGCTGAATTAGGTATTTACCCTGCGGTAGATCCACTGGATTCAACTTCACGTCAGTTAGACCCACAGGTTGTTGGCCAGGAGCACTATGATATCGCACGTGGTGTACAAGGTACTCTGCAGCGTTATAAAGAGCTGAAAGACATTATCGCAATTCTGGGTATGGACGAATTATCGGATGACGACAAGATGACTGTTGCCCGTGCTCGTAAGATGCAGCGTTTCTTATCACAGCCATTCTTCGTAGCTGAAGTATTCACCGGTGCACCTGGTAAATACGTTGGTTTAAAAGAAACTTTAGCTAGCTTTAAAGCTATCCTGGACGGTGAACTGGATGATATTCCAGAGCAGGCGTTCTACATGGTAGGCGGAATCGACGAAGTTAAAGAAAAAGCAAAGAACATGTAAGGTAAGCTGATATGGCTATGACAACACATGTAGACATTGTTAGTGCGGAAAGAGAGATCTGGTCAGGTAAAGCCACTATGGTTTTTGCTCCAGGTGTCATGGGTGAGCTCGGTATTGCACCTCGCCACACGCCATTACTCACCAAGCTTAAAGCCGGTGAAGTACGTGTTCGTGGTGAAAACGGTGAAGATGAATCTTTCTTCATTACAGGTGGAATGTTAGAGATTCAACCTCACGTAGTAACTGTGTTATCAGATACTGCTACTCGTGCAGATGACCTGGATGAGGCTGCAGCACTACAGGCTAAGCAACGTGCTGAAGAAGCAATGGCAAATCGCAAGGGTGAAATGGACCTTGCGAAAGCTAGTGCTGAACTGGCAGAGGCAGCAGCTCTGGTTGAGACAATCAAGAAAATTAAGGGTCGTAAGTAATTATTACCCAAACGAGTAATAGATTGTTAAAAGCAATAAAAAAGCCGGACTTTGTCCGGCTTTTTTATTGCGATAATATAAATGATAGATAAACTAAGATAACTAAAACGATAGTTAAATAAGGCAGAGTTATGTCACTAAGCGTAATTATACTGGCAGCAGGTAAAGGGACTCGAATGAAATCCGAGTTACCAAAGGTTCTCCATAAAATTGCAAATAAACCATTACTAGCACATGTTTACGACGCTGCAAAAAAACTGGGTGCCGAAGAAATTGCTATAGTTTATGGTCATGGTGGGATAGCAGTAAAAAATGCTTGTGATGATTTTGAAGCTTTATGGATAGAACAAACTGAGCAGCTAGGGACTGGTCATGCTGTGAAGCAGGCGATTAATGAAATAAAACAGGATAATACAGTACTGGTATTATATGGAGATGTACCTTTAACTACTACAGATACATTAAAGCAGCTATTATCAGCGGATAGAGATGAAATTGGCTTGTTGACTGTAGAGTTAGAAAATCCATTCGGCTATGGCAGAATTATACGAAATGCCGAAAATCTAGTGACAGGAATTATCGAGCAGAAAGATGCAACTGAGCAGCAACAACAAATTAAAGAAGTAAATAGTGGAATTTTATGTTGCAAGGCATCGTTGCTTAATCGGCTGTTACAAAACATTAATAATAATAACTCACAGGGAGAATATTACCTTACGGATATATTTGAACTGGCTGCTAGTCAGGGAATAACAATCGCAACAACTATTTGTGAAAATAGTTTTGAAGTTGAAGGCGTTAATAATAGAAATCAGTTAGCAGCGCTTGAGAGAATATATCAACAGCGAATGGCGTATAAGTTGATGGAACAAGGTGTAACTATCATTGATCCTACAAGAATTGATATTCGAGGCGAGGTTAATATTGAAAACGATGTAACGCTAGATATTAATGTTATATTAGAAGGCAATGTAAATATTGGCAAAGGAACAGTAATTAGCTCGAATTCGATAATCAAAAATTCTGATATTGGTGAAAACGTTACAATATTAGAAAATTGCGTGATTGAAAATTCGACTATTGAACATTCCTGTAATATAGGCCCATTTGCGAGAATTAGACCTGATACCGTTATGAAGGCGAATGCAAAGATTGGTAATTTTGTAGAGGTTAAAAAATCAGTAATTGGTGAAGGAAGTAAAGTAAATCACCTGAGTTACATAGGTGATACTGAAATGGGTGCAGATGTAAATATTGGTGCAGGAACTATTACTTGTAATTATGATGGTGCTTATAAGCATAAAACAACAATTGGTGACAAAGTATTTATAGGCTCTGATACACAGCTTGTTGCCCCAGTGACTGTAAGAGAAGGTGTAACTATTGGCGCAGGCACAACAGTTACAAAAGATGTTGAAGCTGAAGTTCTGGTTATTAGTCGCGCACCACAAAAGACAATTAAAGGGTGGCAGCGTCCTAAAAAAGATAAATAAACCGGAAATTATCGTTGAAGATAGATTATGAGGTTGTGATAATCGGTGCAGGCGCAGCTGGGCTATTCTGTGCTTTAAATTGTGCTGTATTAGGTAAAAAAGTACTGGTTGTAGATCACGCAAATAAGGTAGGTAAGAAAATTCTCATGTCAGGTGGTGGGCGTTGTAATTTTACTAATCTATATACAACGCCAGATGATTTCAGTTCAAAAAACCCACACTTTTGTAAGTCAGCACTCAAACAATACACGCCATATGATTTCCTCACGTTGATAGATAAACATCAAATAGAGTATGTAGAAAAGTCACCTGGCCAGTTATTTTGTAAAAACAGCTCAAAAGATGTGTTGAAGATGCTTCTCGACGAGTGTGCGCAATCAGGAGTTAAAATTTATAAAAAATGCAATATAGGTCATATAACCAATAACAATAACAAATATATAATCGATACGTCCATTGCGAAATTTGAGACTGAATCATTAGTGATAGCAACTGGTGGGTTATCAATACCAACATTAGGAGCAACAGGGTTAGGATATGAAATCGCACAACAATTCGGTCATGATTTAGAAGAAACAAGGGCATCATTAGTGCCATTTATGTTTGAAGAAAAGCTTTTAAATAAGACTAAACATTTATCAGGTGTGTCAATAAAAGCTAGTATTAGCCATAATGCAAACACAAGCATTGTCATAACTGATGATATTTTATTTACACATAGAGGTCTAAGTGGACCGGCGGTACTCAAAATTTCTGAATATTGGGTAAAAGGTGATTCAATTAAAATCAACCTGTTGCCTGAGATTGATGTGGTTACATACTTAAATAAAGAGAAACAGAAGCATCCAGATTTATTGGTGTCTAGTTCACTAGCCAAGCATATGCCAAAGAAATTAGCACAATTTATATGTGGAGAGAGTGAAGGCTCAATAAAAAATAAACTACTAAATAAGAATAAGATAGAGGAGATAAATAGAAGAATAGCAGATTGGAATATATATCCCAGTGATACAGAGGGATATAAAACAGCAGAAGTAACAATGGGCGGAGTCTCGACTCAAAATATATCGTCAAAAACTATGGAGTCTTCATTAGTAAAGGGTCTGTATTTTATCGGAGAGGTGCTGGATGTAACAGGGCAGCTAGGTGGATATAATTTTCAATGGGCATGGTCATCAGCTTGGTGTGCAGCTCAATCTATTATAAAAATAAAAAATTGATTAAATATAATAATTACAAATTATAAAATAGGACTTTTGTGTGAAAAAAATAATAATTGGATTACTCTGTCTGTTTAGCTTTCAGGTATTTGCGAATACTGACTTTCCGGGTAGGAAAAGATACCCACAGGTTCCCTACATAGCTATAGACAAGCTGTTTGAAATTAAAGATAGTGTTGTGTTTATTGATGCCAGATCACCCTATGAATATGGCACATTAAGAGTTAAAGGTGCAGAATTAATTCCTTTGACCTTGGGGACCTCGCAATTTAAAAAGAAATTACTTGAGATAAGAGAGAAAAGCCCTGGGAAAATAATAGTCTTTTATTGTAATGGCCACAAATGTATGAAGTCATACAAGGCAGCAAAAAGAGCGATTTCATATGTGGGACTAGATAATGTTTTTGCCTTTGATGCAGGAATATTTGACTGGGCCCAGAAATATCCAGAAGAAGCACTACTACTAGATAAACCTTTAGAAAACCCGGCCAAGCTAATTTCAAAAGACAATTTCAAGAAGCATATACTTGAGGCTGAGAAATTTATAAAAACAGCATCTGATGATGTCGAAATACTCGATATTAGAGACAGAATTGAACGTGATGGTTTTTATATTTTCTCAGGCCATGAAAAATCAATAAGTATGGCGAAGAAAGATCAGCAAAAGCTTGATGAGTTCTTTAATAATATCAAGAAGAGTAATAAGACGTTATATGTATATGATATGGTTGGAAAGCAGGTTCGCTGGTTTCAGTATTATATTGAGTCTCACGGGATCAAAAAGTATTTCTTTATGGAAGGTGGTGCAGAGTCATTTTTCAAATTGAATCTAACAAAGTTGATGGATGGTGAAGGATAGTCTCTTGAATAATCACTCAAGCCAGCCACCAGTAACCTGTAATGGCTGGAGTGAGTCTTGATTAGATACCCAGCTTACTAAGGCTAACCTATTTGTCTTATAAGATTCGGGTACATTGAAGCTAAACTCCCACTCACTTTTATCAGAAGGTAGCGTCATAAAGTCCAATACTATAAAGTCTTCAGTAAATGTCTTATTGGCATTTTCACCGGATTCTACTTGTGTATGAACCCTCATTGCTAAAATAGCTATGTTTAGAGTGCTTGGTATTTTCTCAGAATAACTAGCAACAAGTTTATCCTCGTATAAACTGACCATTAAATTCCCTGTTGTTTGATGTTCTGATTTAATAAATTTATTTCTGTACCACTGTCGGTACTCAATGCCATTAACGATAACCGCTGGGGTATAGACAGTACGGATGGCGCGATTTTGATGATATTGTCTTTGACGATGACTAAATTTGCTTTGTGAAAAAGGATCTTTCCATCCAAGATAATCCCAGTAGTCGACATGAAAGACAACAGGAAAAACTGACTTCCAGAGACCGGGATGATCAAAATATTTTGATATCCAGCGTTCAGCAGGTGGGCAGCTACTACAACCCTGGGAAGAATAAAGCTCGATTAGAGTATTATTACTCTGGCTACTAATGAATTTGATTTCGCTAAGTAGAGTGGTCGAATAGATGCAGCAAAAAAGAATAAATAATGGCTTGAACATGAGCTGTTTCTCATATGACTGCTGGATAGTGTACAGACATATTTGAGACAATGGAAAGTCAGGATGGTTCTAGTAAAGACTCTTCAATGGCATATTCAGGGGTGTCATATAAAAATGCTGCGTGTAGAGGATAAAGTTCATGGAGCTTGTTGATATATGGCAGCTCTTCTTTTTGAACAAAAACGATGGTACGGGTATCGGGTGAATATTTGGGAAGCGATGAAAGTAGTACATCGAGATTGCTCACATTAACTCCCGCATAATTGTTGCCATAGCCATAGAAAAATTCGGCAATAATAAAGTCTGGCTTATGTGTTTTAAGTGCCTTGATGGCGTTTCGACTTGAATTAACCTTTATTTCTCTTGCACCCAGTGAAGTGTACAGGCTAGAAAGCTTGGGGTGGGTGGGTGATTCAATAAGTGAGAGAATGGTTAGTTGATGCATAGCTAAACAAGTGTTATTAAAGATCTATTGATGATTCAAGCTCTGTTAAGATACACCCTGATACATTTAGAGTAAAGCTATGGCACTTTTAACCTTACGAGATATTAACCTGGGCTTCGGTGGCCCAAATCTACTGAACTCACTGAATCTACAAATAGATGCTAAAGAGAGACTATGTTTGCTAGGACGAAATGGAGAGGGCAAATCAACACTTATGAAGTTGATTGCTGGACTGATAAAAGCAGATGACGGTCAAATCGAGCGTAAACAGGGGTTAAAAGTTGCTTATTTAACTCAAGACGTGCCAGACGACATAGAAGGTAGTGTTTATGATGTCGTGGCGGATGGCCTTGCAGAAATTGGTGATGTTCTGAAGCGCTATCATCATGCTAGCCTGGAGTTAGCTGAGAACTATACAGATCAGAAGATGGAAGAGCTTTCACGTATTCAGCACGAACTGGAAGCGCAGGATGGATGGACTATGTCTCAACAAATTGAGACCACACTATCACAGCTCGAATTACCAGCCGACGACCAGTTTGAATCGCTGTCAGGCGGTTTAAAGCGTCGGGTAATGCTGGCAAGAGCACTGGTGACCCAGCCAGATCTACTATTACTAGATGAACCGACCAATCATCTGGACATTGAGGCAATCGACTGGCTTGAATCCTTCTTACTCAACTGGAATGGGAGCTTATTATTTGTAACGCATGACCGTGCTTTTTTGAAAAAGCTGGCAAATCGGATTATTGAACTGGATCGTGGACGTCTGACTTCATGGCCAGGAAATTATGAAAACTATCTAGAGAAAAAACAGCAGGCGCTAGAAAGTGAAGAAAAGGAAAATGCACTATTCGATAAGCGACTAGCGCAGGAAGAAGTCTGGATTCGACAAGGAATAAAAGCCCGACGTACGCGAAACGAAGGTCGTGTGCGGGCTCTAAAAGCATTGCGTGATGAGAGGCAGCAACGACGAGAACTCAAGGGAAAAGTAAATATGCAGTTATCTGATCAGGAAAGATCAGGTAAGCGAGTAATTGAGGTAGAGAAAATAAGCTACGCTTATGATGATCAGCAGATCGTCAGGAATTTTAGTACCCTTATCACACGAGGCGACAGAATCGGAATAATTGGCCCAAATGGTGTGGGAAAATCCACACTTATTCGTCTGTTATTAGGCCAACTTGAACCAGATGAAGGCTTAGTAAAGGCAGGAACAAAGCTGGAAGTGGCCTATTTTGATCAGTTACGTTCAGAGCTGGACCTAAGTAAGAGTGTCAGAGATAACCTTGCAGAAGGCACAGATAAAGTTGAAGTGGCTGGAAAAACAAAACATGTGATGAGCTATCTGGCTGACTTTCTATTCTCACCGCAACGTGCAAACTCGCCTGTAAGTACATTATCTGGTGGTGAAAGAAATCGACTTATGCTGGCCAAGTTATTTTCCAGACCATTCAATATGCTGGTGATGGATGAGCCAACCAATGACCTTGATGTTGAAACACTGGAGTTACTTGAAGAACTGTTAATGCAATACCAGGGGACATTAATTCTAGTAAGTCATGATCGAGCATTTCTTGATAATGTTGTCACTAGTACACTGGTGTTTGAGGGTGACGGTATAGTAAACGAGTATGTGGGTGGCTATGAGGACTGGATACGACAAAAGCAACCAGAGATAGAACGCATATCAGTGAAAAGTTCAGAAAAACAAGCTAAGCCTAAAGTAAAAACTGAGCAGGAAAAAAAGGCTAAAAAGTTAAGTTATAAGGATCAGCGAGAACTGGACGAATTACCTGCTTTGATTGAAACACTGGATTCAGAGATTAACAGGCTAACGGAAGAAATGTCGAAGCCAGATTTTTATCAGCAGGAAAAGCAACATATATCAGAGACTACAGAGCAGTTGAGTGATCTGGAACAAAAACTTGAAAAAGCCTATGAACGTTGGGAGAAACTCGAATCGTGATTAGATGTTTTTTGAGCTATGGTGCTATGTTAATTTTTATTTTTCTGTCAGGATGTTCTGCTGACAAGTCGCCGCTCAATAAACAGGATGTTTCAATCGACTATGACATTATTGTAAAAGATGAAAATAAAATCGTCTCTTATACTGAACAGGTAAAGCCTATTCTTGAGAGTCGTTGTGTAGTATGTCATGGTTGTTATGACGCACCATGCCAGCTAAAGCTAACTTCTTTTGAAGCAATTAGTCGAGGAGCCAATCCACAAAAAGTATATGATGCAGAACGGATATTTGCTGATGAGCCGACAAGAATGTTTATTGATGCTCATACAGAAGATGAATGGCGAAGCAAAGGCTTTCATAGTGTATTAACACAGACGGAAACTGATCCAGTTGTTAATCTACAGCACTCAGTCCTTTATAAGATGTTGCGCTTAAAGCAGTTAAATCCACAGCCACGAACTGGAAAAATAAACCACAAAATTGACTTATCGCTTAATCGTGAACAAAGCTGCCCAACAAATGATGAATTTGATGAGTACGCTGAAAAGTTTCCGATGCAGGGCATGCCATTTGCTATGCCAAATTTAACTGATGATGAGTATCATATTTTAGTTAAATGGATAGCGCAGGGTGCACCTATTGATAGTCGGTTCGTAATTGAAAAAAATATACAGAAAAATATAACAAACTGGGAAATATTTTTTAATAAAACCGATATGAAATCACGGCTAGTAAGTCGTTATATATATGAACACCTGTTTAGTGGACATTTGCATTTTAAAGGTAATTCTCAGAGACAGTTTTTCAGGTTGGTCAGATCATATACGCCTTCAGGAGAACCGATTAAAGAGATTGCAACAGTGCGTGCATTTGATGATCCAGGTGTTGCTGAATTTTACTATCGATTAAAGCTGGTTAAATCATCAATTGTAGATAAATCTCATATTGTATATGAATTATCTGAAGAAAGAATGCGGCGATACAAAGAGCTATTTTACATACCCAAGTATGCTGTGGAATCCTTACCCGGTTATGAGCCTGATGTTGCCTCTAATCCGATTAAAGCTTTTATATCGCTACCAGTGAAATCTCGTTATCAGTTTCTACTCGATGATGCAAAATATTTTATAGAAGGATTTATAAAAGGCCCAGTATGCCGAGGTCAGGTCGCTTTAAATGTAATCGAAGATAACTTCTGGGTGTTCTTTACAGATCCAGATCGATTAATAGTCAATAAAGATAATCATTATCTAGATGCAATGGCAGAACAGCTAAAATTGCCTGCTGCTCAGGGTAATACGTTAAATATATTAAGTATCTGGACGGACTATTGGCAAGCCCAGCATGAGTATATGCAGCATAGGCAGAAGCATTATAAAGAATTGCCAAGAATGGATCTTGATCAGGCGATGAATGTTATCTGGGATGGTCAGGGTAGCATGAATAAGGATAATCGAGCCTTAACTGTTTTCAGGCATTTTGATAGTGCTTCTGTAACGCATGGACTTATTGGCGACTATCCTGAAACAGCATGGGTGCTGGATTATCCAATCTTGGAGCGAATACATTACCTTCTAGTAGCAGGTTATGATGTTTATGGAAATATTGGGCATCAACTTAATACACGGCTCTATATGGATTTTCTGCGTATGGAAGGCGAAAATACATTTCTTGCTTTTCTGCCAATAAAGCAGAGAAAACAGATCAGAGATTCCTGGTATGTCGGAATAAGAGAGGATATTCAAACGATTTTTCAGCAACCGGCAGACTGGCTGAATGTACAGATTGTATTTGGTTTTGAGACAGATGATCCACAAAGAGAGTTTTATCAGAAACTTGAAAAGAAGCTGGATTTTAGCCCGGATAATATAAACCGTTGTTATAATAAAAAGTGTAGTAATACTTCAGCATTAGAAAAATATTTACAAAAGATTTCCAGTATACGCGGAAGTACATTAAGTGTTTTTCCAGATGTCTCTTTGCTAAGGATAAATACTGAAAAACAGTCGCATGTATACACCTTGATTAAAAATAAGGCATATAAAAATATCAGCTTTATACTGAGTAGCGTCGATGATAGAGCCAGAGATTATGATAGCTTAAGTATTTATAAAGGTGTGTTGGGGTCATATCCAAATTTCTTTTTTACGATTGATCAAAGCGAACTTGAAAGTTTTACTGATCAGATGATTAAAGTTCATAATGTAGAAGATTATGAAAAGTTTGTTGGTAAATACGGGGTGCGCCGAACCTCCAGTCAATTCTGGGAAATAGCGGACTGGTTTAATGAGCAATACGAACAGCAGTCATCTACTGAATATGGAATTCTTGACTTGTATCGATATAAGAATCGATAGACTGAAAGTCAGTCATGTGAATATAAAAGCATATAATGCCATTGTTAGTTAGCTGAACTTGAAGCTAATGAATGTGATAAGTATAAGCTTTTTTACTTTTATGCCAGGATGTTACATATCATATTTAGCTTGTAGCGCTGGCCAGCTTTTGATGTTTGAAGTTATTAAAGAGTTCTTATAGTTTGCTATTTTTCAATATGAAGTTAATCATAAATTGTCCAGGCAGAAAAAAGCCCCAGTCCTGATAGGATGGGGCTTGAGTCTTTTA
>JBFHVQ010000079.1:0-13080 GCA_041589455.1 Gammaproteobacteria bacterium
ACTCACAGCCATTCATGCGCTGGAGAGATCGTTGGGACTTCGTTGCTGAAGCGATTGATAAAGCTGAGCGTGAAACAGGTGAGCGTAAAGGTCACTACTTAAACGTTACTGCTTCTACGCCAGAAGAAATGTACAAGCGTGCTGAGTATGCGAAAGAGCTGAACATGCCTATCATCATGCACGACTTCCTGACAGGTGGTTTCACTGCAAACACAGGTCTGGCTAATTGGTGTCGTGAAAACGGTATCCTGTTACACATTCACCGTGCAATGCACGCGGTAATCGACCGTAACCCACATCACGGTATTCACTTCCGCGTACTGGCTAAGTGTCTGCGTCTGTCTGGTGGTGACCAGCTGCATACAGGTACAGTTGTAGGTAAGCTTGAAGGTGACCGTAACTCAACATTAGGTTTTGTTGATCAGCTTCGTGAATCTTTCGTACCAGAAGATCGTTCACGCGGTGTGTTCTTCGACCAGGATTGGGGCTCAATGCCAGGCGTATTCGCTGTAGCTTCTGGTGGTATTCACGTATGGCACATGCCTGCGCTGGTTACTATCTTCGGCGACGATTCTTGTCTGCAGTTCGGTGGTGGTACTCAGGGTCACCCTTGGGGTAACGCTGCAGGTGCATGTGCAAACCGTGTTGCTCTTGAAGCATCGGTTAAGGCGCGTAATGAAGGTCGTGAGATCGAGAAAGAAGCTCGTGACATTCTTACAGAAGCTGCTAAGCACAGCCCAGAACTGGCAATCGCGATGGAAACTTGGAAAGAAATCGTGTTTGAATTTGATACGGTTGACAAACTGGACGTTCAGTAAGTCAAGTTTCGTTAAACGTACAGAATATTGAGGAATAATCAATGAATACACAAGGTGATTATCAAACCAAAAATACTTTGGAAACCTTCGGTTTCATTCCAAAGTTAACTGCTGAAGAAGTACAGAAGCAGATCGCATACATGATTGCTAACGGCTGGTCTCCTGCGATTGAGCACGAGCATCCAAGCAACGCTATGGATCACTACTGGACTATGTGGAAACTTCCATTCTTCGGTGAAACTAACATGGCAAACGTTCTGGCTGAGCTGGAAGCATGTCGTCGTTCTTACCCTGATCATAACGTACGTCTGATCGGTTACGACGCATACACTCAAAGTCAGCCTGTATGCTTTGTAGTTTACGAAGGCTAAAAAGAAGATAAAGTCACCAGCGTCAGTGCTTGGCTGTGAATAGCATTGCTATTTACGGTCAGGTACCGACTTTACGGAGATAACAATGTCACAGACATCAAGCAACAGTGCACGTGAAGCGTCTTTAGCGCGACGCAAGGCATTATCAACACAAGGCAAAGCTGCAATGGGCGGTAAGACGGAGCGTACACGTTCTGCGTCTACAAAAACTGCACCGGCAACAGCTGTAGCGGCGGCACCTGCTGTTTCTACGCCTGCACCAACTGCTGCACCTGCGGTTAGTTACACACCTGCGCCAACAGCGAGTCAGGGTAACAAAGCACGTAAAGCGGCATTAGCACGACGTATCGCCATGTCAAAAGGTGGTAAAGGTGCTGTTGCAAGTACTGATAGAACACGTAGTGGATCTGCTAAAAAAGCAGTAACAGCTACAGCGACTAGTACAGATCGTAAAGAAGGTTGTGGTTGTGGTTGCGATGGCAAACCTAAAGCTACGCAAACAACAACGGCAACAACAGACATGAGCTTAACAGCAAGCTTAACGACGACAGCGCCGATTTCACCAAACTTAAAGAAGGTGGCTATGAATCCAACGCGTGCAGCTACATTAGCTCGTCGTAAAGCAATGTCTACAAAAGGAAAGGCAGCATTAAAAGGTGGCACTGTCAGTGAGGCAAGTGCAGCACGTGCAGCTAATCCAAATATTTCAAGCCGAGAGCTGGCTCAGACGCTACGTTCACAGCGCAGCCAGAAAGGTAAGACAAATACAAAACAGGCAAAAACTGTTGCGACTGGCCCAGGTCGTCACCGCAAAGCCCAGGCAGCTGCACAAGATGCGCCCTGGAAAGTTGGTGTAACTGAAACTGCTTCAGGTCAGTCAGTCACCGGTACTATGGTAGACCGAGTTGCTGAAGTAACAGGTAATGAAGCTAGCACATGTCGTTCAGTTACCGGTACTGAATACATGGGTGCAGATGTATTTAAAAGCTTCTGTCAGACAGACGCTGCTCCAGCAGCATTTAACCGTGTTTCTGTTACAACAACAGGCACAGGTAATAGTGTAAGTGGTAATGCAGTTGGTCGCAGTGCAAAAGTGACTGGTGATGAGCCAGGTACATGTAAATCGGTAACAGGCACAGAATACGTATCAATGGAAGATGCACAGGCATTCTGTGGTACTAAAGCTCCTTCAAAGCCAGCGAAAATTTCAATGGCTGAAACAATGAAGGGTAAAGCTGTATCAGGCAATAATGTTGGTCGATCAGACAAAGTAACGGGTGATGAGCCAGGTTCCGGTCGTCAACTGACTGGTTCACAATATATGACGGCTAGCGAAAGTACTGCACCGGCGAAAGTTGGTCAGAGCAATACACTTCGCGGTGGATCAGTGTCAGGTACACTGGTAGGTCGTAGTGAAAAAGTTACCGGCGATGAGCCTGGTACTTGCCGCAACGTCACTGGCGATGACTATGTTAGTGCAGAGCAGTATGGCAATTTCTGTAAGAGTGCTCCGGCACCAACAGATAAGAAAGTAGGTGCTTCGAGCACGCTTCTGGGAAAGTCAGTAACCGGCACAATGACTGATCGTGGCGCAGGCGTCACAGGTAATGAAGCCGGTACATGCAAGGCATTAACAGGTACACCTTATGTAGGTGTTGAGCAGACAGAAGGTTTCTGTTCTTCTCCTGAAAAAGCAGTAGCAATGGCGCGTGCCCAAAAAGGTACGGGTAATGTTGGTGCCAATATGACCGGTCTTCAGCCAGCTATTGGTGGCGTGATGACAGGTGATTCAAAAGGCGCTTGCGAACCATTAACTGGCACACCTTATATTGGTGCTGATCAGTCTGCAGCAGCATGTCCTGCTACAGCAGCAACACCAGCTAACTCTGATTTTCCTCAGCAGTTAAACGGTGGTGCAGCACCATGGGAAGACTTCTCTGTATCTTCACCAGCAGGTCAAGCACAGCAGATGCAAGGTAATGGTGCTGTCACTGGTAGCAATATCGATAAAGGCAATATTACAGGTCCTTTTGGAATGGCAGGCGGCAAGGTTACAGGTACTGAAGAAGCTCGCTTTGGTGGTGCTAGGCAGGTTATGCACGAGCCAGTAGCTGCTCCAGCAGCTGAAATTGATGGTCGAGTTAAGTCTCGTGTTACTGGTGAAGGTCAGGCTGCAGGTCTGAAAATTACTGGTGATGACTGGGATCGAGGCGATCGTGTAACCGGCACCGAAGGACACTCTGCTACGTTACGTAACCCAACTATGCGTGGTCCTATGGCTGCAATGGCGGTTTCTAACAAGCGTAACGAAGAAGTTGCAATGCCGGTAAGCAAAGTAACTGGATCAAGTGGTAACACTGAGCAAGGTTCTTTAATTACTTATTCTGGTGGCGCTCGCGGCTAAATAGCCGGGAACGAATAGAAGAAGAAAATGTTAAGGCGTAACCCAAACCGCTCAGCAATGTCTAGAAGACAACCTGTAGCGGCACAGCCAGAAACGGTAAGACCAGTCCAGTCTTCAAGCATGGCAAGACCCATGATGACGACAGGAATGGTCCCGTCAGGCTCAGCTAACCACCCGTTAGTTGACGGTTATGAAAATGGACACCTGTATCAATACGAAACTTCTGTAAAGAAAGCGTTTGATGCAGTTGTTCCAGCCTTACGTAAAGTTTCTGCTCACCAGCATGATGAAAACTTTGTTGCAAGTGCACAAAGTGTCGCTAAGCAGGAACTTGGCTTTGAATTACCAGATGAGATTCTGCAGGATGCCTGGATTGACCAACTGGATATGCGATCACTATTCGCATGGTGTGTTTTCAAAACATATCACCGCTTCTGCGATGACTTTTTTGGAAGCTCTCCATTAAGTAATAAAAGTGTTGATGAATTCCAGGAGTTTATTCAACAGTGTGGTTTCCACACAATGGATGTTTCGCCCTGCGCGGATGGACGTTTAGCTCACGCGATACGTTATGTACTTCGACTGCCAATTGAAGCAGTTCGACGTAAATCATACGCCGGTGCGATGTTTGATATTGATAACAGCATCCAGAAATGGGTAGAGACGGAAATGTTACGTTTTCGTGAAGGCAAGCCAAATACGGCTGATTCACCTACTCGTTATCTGAAAGCAGTGGCCTATCACTTCAGTTCGGTAGATCCGAGCCATGAAGGTTGTGCGGCACACGGTTCAGATGATACTAAAGCAGCAGCCGGTGGACTGGAACGACTAGAAGCTTTCCAGACGGCGATTGAAAACAGCTTCTGCTGTGGAGCTTCAATCGACCTGTTGTTACTCGGTATTGATACAGACACAGATGCAATCAAGGTACATATACCTGATGCAAATGGTGGCATAGATTTAGATAAGTTTGTTGATGCAAAAGATGTGTATCAGCAGACACAGCACTTAACAGTTGCTGAAGGTATGAATCGAATCGAACAGATGATTCGCGAAGTACAGCCAGGTGTAGTTGAAGGCATGTTGAAACTCATCAGCAAGCTATTGTCTAATAACCTGTCACAGATTGAATACGTACGTAACTACTTTGGTAGTCATTACGAAGATATCGGCCATGCTGAACGTTTTATTGGCGCAGGCATTGGATTTGAAGAAGTTCAGCTACGCAATCTGACATATATTGCGTATTTGAATACGGTTGAAGAATCAACCGCAGATTTTGATGTAGGAATCAAAATCTTTAGCAAGTTAAATGTTGCTCATGGTCTACCCGTACCAGTAGTCATTCGTTTTGATTACCACGGACAGGTTCCCGGTGAACGAGATCGTGCAATAGCGCATTGTCGACGTGTCGCAGACGCAGCAAAAGTGCGTTATAGCGATCTTGCTGAGAAAGGATTGCTACACACACTGTTAGTCATACGTAATTGTAATGACAACGGACAGATAGAAATTTTAGGTTCGTCGCTTAAAGCGACCTTGTAGTTAGAGACGCGGAGAATATCAGGTGAAAATCTGTAGAGTAGAGAAACCGTTAGTATCAACAAATCGCATAGCGATGATGGACCATAAGCACTTACAGGTGGTTAAGGATGGTTCTTCTCTTGCTGTAGCAGTTGATGCTGTAGGTGCAAAGCCAGGTGACTGGGTCATCTGTGTTGGTAGTTCTGCTGCGCGTGAAGCTGCCGGTACTAAAGCGTATCCAAGTGATCTGACCATAGTTGGTATTATTGATCACTGGGATGAAGAGGCTTAGGTTTAACGTCGTGGATATATATCAGGCGGAAGGTACATTAGTTTGTACTACACGAATTCCAGGTTTGAAGCATTCAAACTTGAGAGTTTTAAAAGGGCTTAAAGGGAATAAAGTCGTAGCCACCGATGTAGTCGGTGTGCAAAAAGGAAATTGGGTTTTTACAGTTAGTGGTTCTGCGGCTCGTTATGCAGCCGGTGATTTTGAAATACTCACCGACCTAACGATTGGCGGAATTATTGATGAATGGGAAGCAAGCTAAATAGCTCTTTCCAGCTAAAAAAATTATTTTAATTTAACTGAGACATCAGGAGAAAAGCAGATGGCTAATGATAACTACGGTATTGCTTTAGGCATGATTGAAACTCGCGGTTTAGTACCCGCAATTGAAGCAGCAGATGCTATGACTAAAGCTGCTGAAGTACGACTGATTGGTCGTGAATTTGTTGGCGGTGGTTACGTTACTGTTCTAGTACGTGGCGAAACGGGTGCGGTTAACGCTGCAGTTCGTGCAGGCGCTGATGCTTGTGAGCGTGTTGGTGACGGCCTTGTAGCTGCACACATCATTGCACGTCCACACAAAGAAGTTGAGCCAGTATTACCAACTGGTGGCGCTGCTTAATTTAAGCTTTTATTTTTTAAACTGTAACATTAGATATTCTAGAGGAGAGCGAACATGGCCAATGATAATTACGGTATTGCTCTGGGCATGATTGAAACACGTGGTTTAGTTCCTGCTATCGAAGCAGCAGATGCCATGACTAAAGCAGCAGAAGTACGTCTGATTGGACGTGAGTTTGTTGGCGGTGGTTATGTGACTGTTTTGGTTCGTGGTGAAACAGGTGCAGTTAACGCTGCTGTTCGTGCCGGTGCTGATGCTTGTGAGCGTGTAGGTGACGGTCTTGTTGCTGCGCATATCATTGCACGTCCACACAAAGAAGTGGAGCCAGTTTTACCAACTGGTGGTGCTGCATAATCAGTTGAATTAATTCAACTGACTATTTTTCTTTTATTAGGAGAGAAACAATGGCCGAAGATACCTACGGCATTGCTTTAGGCATGATCGAAACACGCGGTTTAGTGCCAGCTATTGAAGCAGCTGATGCAATGACTAAAGCTGCTGAAGTAAGACTGATTGGACGTGAGTTCGTTGGTGGTGGCTACGTAACTGTACTGGTACGTGGTGAAACGGGTGCAGTAAATGCTGCAGTTCGTGCCGGTGCTGACGCGTGCGAACGTGTAGGTGATGGCCTGGTTGCAGCACACATTATCGCTCGTCCACATAATGAAGTGGAACCAGTACTTAGCAGCTCAAACGGCAATCGCCCAGAGCGTAGCTAAGTAGTGAAACTGGACTGATAGATTATCGTGATGTCTACGAATGCAGATCTGCTTGTTCTTGGTTACCTCGGCAGGGCTCTAAGCTTAGAGCTCTCCGCTGTACAGTTGTACAGTACCCAGGCTCGACTTGTCGAAACCTGGGGTCTGTCTGAGGTGGCTAAGAAATTTAGTGATGAAGCTCAGGAAGAAATGTCACATGCTGATCGAATTATCAGTCGAATGTTAGCACTTAATGTAGCACCAAATGCATCTCAATTGCGTGCGGTGCGTCTGGGTCAATCTTTAATGGACCTGCTGCGTTATGACCTAGAGTTCGAAAATGAACTTGTTGGATTATATAGCGCTGCTACCCAGCACTGTGCAAGATCAGGTGATCATGATAACCGTATGTTCTTTGAAGCTTTACTTAAAGAAGAACAGGAACATGCTGCTGGACTTGTAAAGTGGATTCAGGAAGTACAACAACCAGCCACACAAACACCTAGTACAAGCACTATCCAAAGACAGAGATAACTCATGAGCGACCAGTGGAAAGAGCGTAATCGTCCTGCTCGTCTTGAACGACAGTATCAGTTCGATAATTATGAAGAACTACGTGATTTTCTTGATCGTGCTGCTGACTTGTCAGAGAAAGAGGAATACTATCCTGATATGGGCTTTGGACGTGACTATGTCAATATCACTATTCATGCAGATGAAGGTGAAGAAGGCCTTACACCAAAACAGCATCAATTTGCCAAGCAACTTGATGAACTGATTGTCAACAAAGCTGATTGAGGATTGACATATGCCGTTAATTGCGATGGTCGGCAATAAAGGTGGTGCAGGCAAAACAACATTAACTGTTAATGTGGCATCAGGACTGGCAAGGCAATCAAAGGTTGTAGTCGTAGATGCAGATCCACAGGGGTCGTCGCTTCAATGGCGAGCTTTCTCAAGTAACGAAGATACAGTTCCTGTCGTTGCTGCAAATGAGCAGCTAGAAGCACAGGCTAAACAACTTCTAGATGAATACCATTATGTTGTCATTGACTGTCCACCATCAGTACATGCAGAACAGACTAAAACTGTTCTAGCATTCAGTGACATCGCATTAGTTCCTGTGCAACCATCACCGGTTGATTTATGGGCAACTGTGCATATAGAAGAAGCCGTTAATAACGCACGCAATTCTAATTCTGATCTAAACGCTATGCTAGTAATCAACCAGTTAGAGCCTCGGACTACCTTATCAAGGCTAGTACGTGATGCACTGACAGAAATTGGATTACCTGTTGCAGAGACAGCATTACGCCGTAGAGCAATTTATCGTAGTAGTGCCCTTGAAGGTAAAAGCGTTTATGATATGGGTAGTCGAGGCCGAGATGCGGCAACTGAACTAGAACAGCTAATTCAGGAGGTGTTAGGTAATGAGCAGTAACGATAAAACACGAAATAAACTTATGGAGTCAATGCGAATGACGAAAGCAGATCCAGGTAAAAAACCTGAGGCAGCTGAAACAAATGCAAGCACTAAACCTGCTGCAGCTACAACAGCTAAAAAGCCAGCTGAAAAAAAGAAAGTGGCCGCTAAACCAGCGAAAGCTGCTAATAAATCAACGCCTAATGCCGCTGATCCTTTCCAGTCAGCACAGCGAGTATGGCCTGACTAAGATGCTTTAAAGGCCCGCCTGGGCTTTTCATGCGATATATATTGAACTTATAGTTTCTTTATTCTCTCTTTGAGTTACACGTTCAAAGTTTCGGTAAGTTCAATATATAGATATAAGTCAATATATTCTTTACCTTTGATAGCTTTATATGTATATTGCTTTCTGTAATATGCCCTTATCCTTCTTAAATATCAAAAACCTGGCAGCAGGCATGATGTAAAAGAACATTAAGATTCATTCTGCCATTGAAAAAATAACGCTATTTTTTTATATGGTGTTTTTGTTCATATACAGGTAATCACAATGACTGATTCAAACGATAAAAGCTTTAAGTCGCCTACTGCCATGCCTGATCATATTATTCGGCATGTAACTCTTCGTCAATTCCAGGTGTTTGAGGCAATCTATCGTTCTGGAAGCTTTACCCGTGCTGCTGAAGAGCTTTACTTAACTCAGCCCACAGTATCTATGCAGATAAAAAAGCTCACTGATGCGCTTGGTCTTCCACTGTTTGAACATGTTGGACGTAATGTTGAGCCTACAGAGGCGGGTAATGAGCTTTATGATGCCTGCCGTACGATATTTGAACGACTTTCAAATCTAGAAATGAAAATTTTTGATCTTAAAGGTTTGAAGCGTGGACGTTTACGTCTTGGTGTTATTTCTAATGCTCAGTATCTCGCGCCTGAAATGCTTGGTGAATTTAGCCTAAATTACCCTGGTATAGATCTATCACTTAAAGTGACAAATAGAGATAGCATTATTAATAGAATGAATAGCAACGAAGACGATCTATATATAATGGGTCAGGCACCCAAAGGGCCTATCGAAGTTGAATCTCATGCTATAGCTCCAAATCCTTTGGCTGTGATGGCACCCAGAAACCATCCATTGGTTGGGAAAAAAAATATAAGCCTTGCAGAAATAGCAGAACAGCCATTTATTATTCGTGAGCCAGGTTCTGGTATCAGGGATGCGACTATGAAAGCGTTTGATAAGCTTGGATTACGTCCTAATATCCGTATGGAGCTTGGTAGTAATGAAGCTATTAAACATGCAATAGCAGGTGGGCTTGGTTTATCGATTGTATCTTTACATACGCTGTCACTTGAAGGCGTTGATGGACCAGTAGCAATTCTAGATGTTGAAGGACTACCAATTCTACGGAAATGGTATATTGTCTATCCTAAAGGTAAGGAGTTGTCATTGGTTGCACAAAAGTTTCTAACTTTTGCAATCGAATATGAACCAGTGATTAAAGAACGTATGCAAAAAATGTGGCCAAAATTAAAAACAATTTTAAATCAATAGTCGCCATAATTTTTTATTAAAACTGGTGTAGTAACAGTGGAAAGATCACTAATATATAGTGTCTAGTATAAATCTCTCATTATCCTTGAATAATTACGGCTCCATTATTGGAGCTGTAATTATATTTAGATTTGTACAATATGTACTTATAGTATTGAGTCATGTATAGCAATTGAACAGTTTGATACCCCTTGTCCATTAAATTGCCCATCAAATGTGAATGTGCCATTCAGGCATAAAGTGCCGACTTTACCGGCATATTCACCTAAATCATCTGCTCGAATACCTGCGCAGCCTGACATACGAAGTGCCATGGTTCCAGTATCCATTGGATTTTCTACAGGTCCAAGATGTGGGAAAGCACGACCTGTGAGTTCCTCTTTAAATCGAAATGTTGTGCCACTTATTGTCATGGCAAAATCATTGGTCATAGTCCATGGTAAAGTGGAAGGTAATGAGCTCCAGTCACCAAATAAACCAAAAAAGCTAGTGCTAAATGAAGCCGTCGCAGAGATATTACCAATTTGTTCGTATCCACCTTGAGTTTCTCCTGCATCATCATCTGTTACAGTGGCATAAACATCCCCTGATATTGGGTATAGAATACTGACATTCGCAGGGTTATACATATCGCCATTAACATCTCCATTTGCATCTACAAACCCAGCAACATGACCAGACACATCTGATATTGTGTTTACTACTGTTAATGATGGTGTATTAGGATTATAAATACTTTTATAATGGCCTTTTGATTCTCCAGCTAATGCTGTTGTAGTTGTTATAGACCAGGTAATAGATGCACATACAGTACATGCGGCGAGTACATTTTTGTTAAATCTTTTCATTCAGTATTCTCCTGACATTTGTATTTAATCATTTACAAAATTTAGCGTATTAATTTTTTACATATACATAGCGTTCAGTACATGAATCTCTCAAACTAATAATGGTTTTGCATTATGTCATTTCAATAGACTCACAAATCCTAACGTAAATATATTTAAAGTTCTGTGATCACTAATACGATGTAATGTGATATCGGTTTGATATGAATGTGATCTTGATCACGCATTGGCTTATGAAAAGATGTGTATTTATTTGTATATAGCAATGAATTCTTTCACTTGATGGATGTGCTAAGAATATTGATATTTATACTAATATATAAATTAGAATGAAAATCAAAGGCTTATAATATAGTGATTTGATTTATTAAATGATTATTGATCTGGTTGTTTACTTCTATTACTCTTACAGGGCTTTTTCTCTACGTTACTATAAACGGTGTCCAATAATGAGCGGTACTCCTATTCTATCTGCAGCAGCTCCAATCTTGTCTATGGATAAACTTTATGAGTTATATCCTAAGCTGGAAGATGAACGTAATGAAAAGTGGCTGGAGATACTTAATCGTGCACAATTTATGACAGTATCTGATGGTTCCCTGCTTGCTGAAACAGGTTCTCATTGTGCGAATTTCATGCTTCTACTTGACGGTGTTGTACGTGTCTACCAGATAGATGAGCAAGGTAAGGAATTAACTATGTATCGAATTATGCCGGGAGATGTTTGCCTGATGAGCTTGAATAGCCTGATTCATGACAGACCGTTTAGGGCTAATGCGACAGCTGAATCACAAATAAATATGGTAATGTTAAGCTCTCAGGATTTCAAGTTGGCAATGGGCGTTTCTGAGGCTTTCCGTATGTTGATACTGAGTAGTCTTGTCGATACAGTATGTACTATGGTGCAATCATTTTATGATACCGCATTTGAACCGTTAGACATGCGACTTGCCTGTTTGCTTGGTCAATTATTTGAACGAAATGGAACCGAAATGCTTGAAATAACTCACCAGGAGCTATCACAAGAGCTGGGTACCTCACGTGAAGTCATCAGTCGCCTTCTTAAAAAACTTGAACAGAAAGAAAGCATCGTACTAAAGAGGGGGAAGATTATGATGGGGAAGAATAACATTCATCTTAGTAAATGCATCTGATATCATATTGAGTTTACTTCACAAATTCACTCATTGCGTATTGTTGTTTGTCAGACCACGAGTCAATCTACTAATATTTCTTTGATTAAATAATAGTCTTTTTCATCATGATAAGTTAATAACAATAACACTAAATAGTAAAATCGTTTTATCTCTCGCTAGTGATTATGATAACTGGTAATCATGCATAAAATAGCAGGGTTTTTATAAAGAATGAAAATAGTATTGAGCTTGCTCTTGTAACGACACCAGACATCAATAGAACTTTGAATATTGTGTGCCTATTTTACAACTTGTGCAGGTACTGCTATTTCATGAGCTGTGTGGTGATTATAAATAATCAACAAATGGTCGTGTAACCGGTGACTTTACCATATTTTGTTGGCAAACCCTTTAATTGTCACGGAATCGAGCGTAGGCTCGTTAATCGATTGTTTATAATGTAGTTATTATCTAATGTATGGCGCTTCAGTAATCAAATTGTTAAAGGCTATACGTGCACCAATGTTTATTGAGCTATTATATATTTTTAATATAAATAGTTCGACGGGATTGCCACAATAATGACTATCATTGGCTCCATAGAAATCATATTGATATTGGCTGTATTATCAGTATTTTCTATAATTATCTGTCGTTTCATCAAAATGCCTTTAGCATTAGCGCTCATTTTAACAGGGTTTATATTTTCACTATTCATTGTTCAGCTTGATATTGATACAGGTATCCGCGCATATAATTTTAAAGACTTAATATTTTTTATATTCCTTCCAGTATTAATTTTTGAAGCCGCATATAATATTAATCAAAAAATATTATTACAACAAATTAGACCAATATTAATGTTGGCAATCTTTGGTTTGATTATCTCTACGATTATTACTGCTTTCAGTGTCTATCATGCTATAGGTTATGGTTTTTCTATTATTGCAGCCTTATTAACGGGGGCTTTGTTGTCAGCTACTGATCCTATGGCAGTAACTAATCAACTAAAGGCGCTTTCTGCTCCTGACGATTTAAATACTTTAATTGAAGGAGAAAGTTTATTTAATGATGCGACAGCTATTGTATTGTTTAGTATATTGGTGACACTTGCTCTGAATAACACAGATGCTGTACCTTTTAGTGACGCAGTGATTGATTTCACATTAGTTTTTTCAGGTGGCATAGTTACAGGTGTGATTTGTGGTTATATAGCTAATTTACTGACACAGCTTATTCAGGAATTTTTAGCGTCCGCATTTTTGTCAATACTTATAGCATATGGTAGTTTTTATATAGCTGAACACTTACTTCATGTGTCTGGAGTAATGTCTGTTTTAAGTGCGGCTATTATAACTGCACATTATCACAAAAAGTCATTGCAGC
>JBFHVQ010000080.1:0-13015 GCA_041589455.1 Gammaproteobacteria bacterium
CGTCTATTTATTGTTTGCCTTATGCTTGTATATTCAAGTGTTAACTATGCTAACAATTCTACTGAAAATAATATACTTATTTTAGGTGATAGTTTAAGTACTGCATATGGCTTTGATGCGGAACAGGGTTGGGTGAGATTACTAGAGACTAAACTGGCAGAAGAAAGACTGTATTATAACGTGATTAATGCCAGTATCAGCGGTGAGACCACTGTTGGTGGAAAAAATCGCATCCAAGGACTGCTCAATACGTATCAGCCCAAAGTGGTTTTTATTGAGCTGGGCGGAAATGATGGGTTGAGGGGGTTTTCGATTAACATCATCAGAAGCAATATTCAGGAGATGATAGATCAATCTTTAAAAAACCATGCCAGTGTATTACTAGCAGGTATGAAAATACCACCTAATTATGGTGTCAAGTATACTGATCTGTTTGCTAATAATTATCAACAATTATATGAGAAAAATTCAGTTAGTTTCATACCTTTTTTACTGGAAGGAGTCGCAGGAAAGAGTGATTTAATGCAAAGTGATGGTATACATCCAAATGCGAAGGCTCAACCTTTGGTAATGAATACGGTCTGGAAGTCACTTAAACCAATGCTCATCCCTAAGCCTTAATGATGTTTTTTTTTCGAAAATTCCCAAATAGGGATGCCATTAATTTTTTGTGATTCAAGTAGCTTTTCAAACTCGCTCGCAGGTAGAGGTTTACTAAATAAGTATCCCTGGAGTAATTCGCTATTTTGATTCTGTAAAAACTCACATTGTTCCATGTTTTCTACGCCTTCGGCTATAACTTTGAGCCCGAGGCTATGCGACATGGCTATAACAGCATTCGCAATTTCACTATTTCTATAGCTAGTTGATTTATCCTTTACATTTTTCTTAATTCTTTTTACAAACGATTGATCAACCTTTAGAGTGTCTAGTGGTAACAATTGAAGCTGACTTAAAGAAGAGTATCCAGTACCAAAGTCGTCAATAGAGGTGCTTATACCTGCAGATCTTAGATTATTAAGTATTTTTATTGTGTTCTGATGGTCTTTCATAGCCATACTTTCGGTGACTTCAATTTCAAGATGATTACGTGGTAGCTTTGTCTCGTTTATGATGCAGTTCAATAGTGGTATAAAGTCATCATTATTGAATTGACTTGCAGATACATTAACACTGATAACAAGATCATGCCCCATATCTATCCATTTTTTATTTTGTTTGCAGGCACTTTGTAGTACATAATTATCTATATCATCTATTAAGCCGCTATCTTCTGCTATAGGTATGAACTCATCAGGTGGTATTAGACCATGTTCTGGATGTATCCATCGAACTAGCGCTTCCATACCAATAATCTTTAAGGTTTGCGCATTAACCTGAGCTTGATAATACACTACAAACTGTTTGTCTTTAATTGCTATACGTAAGTCTTTAAGAAGATTAAGGCGTTTTCTGGTTTCTATATTCATACACCGGGTTCGATAAATAAACTGATTTCCTCCGTGTTCAGACGCTAGCATCATGGCTGACTCAGCGCCAATTTGCAATTGATTTAAATTATCGCTTTCCAACGGAAATACACTAGCACCAATACTAGCAGTAATATAGAAATTATTGTTTTTAATCGATAGAGGTTGCCTGATGCAATCGAGAATATTATCAAGATAATTGTCGCATTTATCTATATGCTTTAACTCACGAATTAAGATACAGAAAATATCACCAGAAAATCGACTTACTATATTCTTATTATTTTCGAATTCTTTAAGTCGCTTAGCTATTTCAACTAAAACATCATCACCACCTTTGTGTCCTAACTCATCATTGATTGAAGAAAAGTTGTCAATACCAATGAATGCGACCATAAACAATGAATCTTCAGGCGGTTTATTTAATATCTGTTGAACTTTAGTTTCAAAATACGCACGATTTGTCAATCCGGTCAGTTGATCATAATAACGGCTATATTGTAATGAATCCATAATCTTACGATCGTGGGTTACATCTTGTATAGTCCCTTTATAGTGTTTCTTATGTATGTCGTTTTCATTATAATGTCCTTGTTGAAGCAGTATATATTCCTGATCATTATAGATATAGCGGAATTCGATAGTTAAGTCAGATTTGTTAATAAAAGCAGTTTCCAGTGTCTGAGTATAATGAGTTCTATCATCTGAATGTATATGCTGCTTAAAACTTTCTAGTGATGATTTAGAGTCATCTGCTATTATTCCTAAAAAGTTGTCACAATTAGATGAAATATAAATTTGTTCTGATTCAGGATACAGCCTGAATGATCCAATATGAGCAATACACTGAGTCTCTAATAGTTCTTCTTCATTAGTGATTAATCGTTGTAGAATATCGGTGCTGTACAAAGCGTATTCAATACGTTGTTTAAGAATGGTTTCGTTTACAGGTTTAATTAAGTAATCAGCTGCTCCGGCCTTATATGATTCCTGTATAGAGTTAGAATCTTTCTTTCCAGTTAGCATAATAATTGGTGTATACAGCAGGTTTTTCTGTCGGTGCAACTGCTTACATGTTTCTATGCCATTAATGTCAGGCATATTAATATCTAATAATATAAGATTTGGACTTTCTGATTTACATATGTTTATTGCTTCTGTTCCTGAAGAAACGGTTTTTACATTATAACCAAATTTACTGATTAAGGCTTTAATAGCCAGTTGATGAAACTTTTCATCATCAACTACAAGAATACTAATAGAATCCTGACCAGTATGTGGAGTTGTAGGAGTGTCGAGCATTATCAACTGATCTCTAAATAAAACAGGGTATAAATGCTTAATTCGTTATCTATATCTTATACATAGATAAATAGCATATAAAAGATCGTTATGCTGTTAATTTAGATAAGTTAGTTTAATCCTGTGACAGTCTGCAAAATTATGATATTCAGGTTTAAGAAGGCTCCGTAACATACTGTTTTAAATGGATTTATTTTATATATATTTATTCCTTCTCCCCCGAATAATCATCGGGGAAGGAAAGAAATAGTGAAATATACAGTGCCTGAATAATGTTGATGATTATTTAATCATTCCTTTGGTCATTAGTACACCTGTCGCACAGGTCAGGTATTGCCTATATTGGCTTGTGCGTTGCTGTGCTGATGCATTTGGGTCGTTAAGTAGTGTTTGAGCAACAGCTTCAATTACAGGTCGATTAACTTCTGCTTCCGGATATTTAGCCCATTCCTGGTTAATACGGTCCTCTGCCTGTGCCCCCACTATCGCACCACAAATAGCAACTAGTTCGCTGACCAGGACACTATTTTGAGCCGTTGTGCTGTTACCACCTGCCATCATGCAGCCTGTTAGAGGTGTGGTAAGTAATGACAGTGAAATCAGTCCAGGTTTAATCATTTTCATAGTTAGCCTTAATTTTAATCTGTAGGTTATCAATACTGACAGCATATTATATTCATCTAGAGTAAATCTCACTAGTGAAATAATATGAATCAATAGACTTTTTATAGATTTTAACAATTCAATACCTATAATATCTTCTAAATTTAAATATAATGTGCGCATACGAACCTGTGATGACTTGTATTGTCCGATTAGGTAGTTTGAATCAATTAATTCAAAAATTAGGAAAAAGATAATGAACAAACTGATTTTAGCAATGGGTTTATCAGCCAGTCTTGTAATGAGTGGTTGCACTACGTTTGATGCTTATACTGGTGAGCAAAAAGCTAGCAATACATCTAAAGGCGCGGGTATTGGTGCTGGAGCAGCATTAATTGCCTCATATATTGCCAATAAGGATAAGTCATCTAGCGAACGTAAGAAACGCATGTTGCGTGATGCGGGGATAGGCGCAATTGTTGGTGGTGGCGTAGGTTATTATATGGATACCCAGGAAGCCAAGTTACGTAAACAGCTGCGTGATAGTGGTGTTAGTGTAGAGAGAGATGGTGATAATATAAACCTGATTATGCCTGGTAACATTACATTCCCAAGCAATAGCAGTGACCTTAAGGCTGACTTTTACAGTGTGCTTGATTCGGTTGCTCTGGTCTTAGAAGAGTTTGATAAAACGATTGTAGCTGTTGCTGGTTATACTGATAGCAAAGGCTCGGATGCCTACAACCAGACTCTTTCAGAAAAGCGTGCGCAATCGGTAGCAAGTTACTTAAAAACTCGTAAAATTAATCCAGCGCGTTTTGAAGTATTTGGTTTTGGCGAAAAAAACCCAATTGCTGACAATGCAACTACAGAGGGTCGTGCGATTAATCGTCGAGTAGAGATTTCTTTACTGCCGATTACGCAGGGTTGATATTCAAATTGTAATTGATATACCCATCACGCAGCCCTATTCCAGAAAGGAGTAGGGCTGTTTGGTTTAAGCTCCATGTTTTAAACGTACAATGCCTTTAAAACATTAACAATCAAATCAAACATAAACTCATTTTATTTCAATTTTCTGTCGATAAGCATCTTCTGTTTTTGGAATCGTCAACTCCAGCATACCATCTTTAAATTCACACTTGATATTATTGGCTTCTACATTTGATGGCAAGGCAATAGAGCGGTAATACTCACTACTACGAGTTTCCCTTCTTACATAATTGCCATCTTCTACTTCTTCGTCTTTACTGGTTTTAGCCTTTATGAACAGATAGTTATTACTAATCGATACATCGAGATCTTTCTTGGCAATACCCGGTAGTTCCGCTTTAACATAGATTTCTTTGTCACGATCAACAATATCCATGCGTGGGCTGGCATCAAAAAACAGTGGACTGGTAATTGCAGTATCTTCTGTCTGTTCGGCTGGGTGGTGCCAGAACTGGCTAAACATGTTTTCGATTTTGTGCTCAAGATTACGAAAGGCGGTCATATATCCATGGTCGTCATTAGAGCTTTTTGTGAGGTTTCTGCTTTGCATGATAATACTCCTTCGGAATACATTCATTACACTATTATATTAGTCGATAATTGACAGTTTCAAGGGTGTAATGTTGCATAATATCAAGCGAAGTATATTTATGCTTAGATAATATTTATGTGCTTTATAGAAGTATTTTATTAATGTTAAGAATACAGATTATAGTTACAACAAGCTGTCCCATCGTGCCTGTAAATGGCGAATTGCCTGATCAGGTCTAATGGCGTTATATTCATTATCTGCTTTAATAACAAGCCCAAAGCGTATTAGTTTATTTAATGCGTCCTGGACATCAAAATCCACATTGATGTTAGCATGCTCTCTTAACCAGTTTTCAGTAAGCTGATCCAGCTGCTCTTTAGTCAGCGATTTATTAGCTTTGACAAGAGAATAATAGGCAAGTAGGATTTCCTTGGTTTCTTCATCTTCTGCATCATTTGCGATTCTGAATAATACACCGGCATTATTATCCAGGTTTCTGAAGTAAAGGTTTTCGGTTAATGCTTTCATAAAACGGATTTTTCTGTTTTTGAAAACATTTAGCTGTTTCCATATATAACCGCCTAAGGCGCCGACACCTGCAAGCAGAGCGATTAACGCTGTTTCATTCATTTCAACAGGTTGTTTGCTTATACCAAGCCAGAAACCAAATAATGAGCCTAAGAGAATCAATGATGCACCAACTTTTGTAGTGAACACAATCCCTCCACTGATAACAGCTGGTACACCTATAATCAGTTTATCCAGCAAGCGCATACGAATTCTGGTATTAGGAAATAGCATTTCTATATCGGCTTGTGGTACATTTTGAAAAAGCTTAAGGTATGTAGAGGATTTATCTGTAGACGAATTATCAAATTGACTGGTTTTAAGGTAAATAACGACTCGTTCAAAATTGATAAAATCAACTGGTTTCTTAATCAAGCCAAAAAACGATGCGATTATTTCTTTTTTGTTTTGCTTTCCACGGTAAAAAAGAACGACATCTTCAAATTCTGTCAAGTTAACCTGTAACTTGATTTTAAATAGGGAATCCTGTTCTAGTGCCTGATTAAGATCGCTAGACGGTATTTTATGATAGTTGGCTTTAGTTAATAGCTGTATTAATTTGTCTTCAAAGCCCGTGTCTTTAATTGAGTCTGCTTCAAATGGTAAAGTGTCGGCGTTCGGATCAAGGCTATCGTATATTTTTTTTAATTCATCAATTTCCTCTTTAAACTCGTAGTGAACCAGGTTGTCAATAAGTTTATAAAAACTACTGAATTGTAATTCATCTATTGGGCAATTCTTGAGGCATAAATGAAAAAGATCGATTTTGCGTAAAGGAATAAAGTATTTATAAGTGTCGTTGGCAGTACGTCTCATATTATTAATCGTATAGTGATAATGGGTCTAGAATAACCTGTAAAAAAGATTTTATCTATATCCAGATGTGGTAGGTGTGACTAGTCGACAACAGTTTCTGATTTTCGTCGTTTGTAACGCAATACAAATTTTTCTGCCTCAACTAGAAAAAATATACTACAACCAATGATTATAATCCGAGCCCAGGATTCCAGGTTAATGGCTTCTGTACCAAACAGTAACTGTGCTGGTGCTGTGTAGGTCAGGATAAGCTGAAAGACGATTAAAATACCCACCGCATAGACGGCATAACGATTACCAAACAATACTTCACGTTTAAATGCATGCTCTATTATATACCTTGCATTGAACAGGTAAAATATTTCAAAAGTAACCAGCATATTCAATGCTACGGTTCGAGAATATTCAATACTGGAACCGCTTTCCCTTTCAAAAATAAATAACCCAAAGGTTCCGAAGAGTAAAATCACGGATACAAATATTATTCGCCAGATCAAAAAAGGTGTTAATAAGGGTTCAGCCGGGTTACGAGGAGGGCGTTTCATCACATTCTTTTCCGCTGGTTCAAATGCCAGGGCCAGGGCTAATGTGACAGCGGTAATCATATTAACCCATAAAATCTGAACGGGAGTAATGGGTAATAGACGACCGAGTATAATAGCCGCTAGAATGGTTAACGCTTCTCCTCCATTTGTAGGTAAAATGAAGAGAATGGATTTTTTAATATTGTCATAAACGGTTCGCCCCTGTTCAACGGCATTGACAATAGACTTAAAGTTATCATCGACAAGCACCATCTCAGCAGTTTCTTTTGCAACACTGGTGCCTTTCATTCCCATGGCAACACCAACATCTGCTCGTTTCAATGCCGGTGCATCATTGACGCCGTCACCTGTCATTGAAACTATCTGGCCGGTTGACTGTAAGGCGGTTACCAGACGAAGTTTATGTATGGGACTGGTGCGCGCAAAGATATCGATATCCTGTACCGATTGTATTAATGCGTCATTATCCATATTGTCGATATCAACACCGGTTAACACGGCCTTACCATCGCCAATCCCCAGTATGCGACCGATGGCTACTGCCGTCGCTGCATGGTCACCCGTTATCATTTTCACATTAATACCAGCGTTATGACAGGCTTTAACGGATGTGATAGCTTCTTCACGTGGTGGATCGATCATGCCAACGAAACCAAGTAATGAGAGTCCCTGTTGTGTATCAGAAAACGACAGATCTTGGGACTTTTCCATTAGTTTGCTGGCTATTGCCAGTACCCGTTGGCCTTTTTCTGCCAGTTCATTGACTTTATCATGCCAGAACTGTTTATCGATTGGTGTTTCATCTCCACTGAGTTTTTGTGTCACACACATATCAATTAATCGTTCTGGTGCTCCCTTTACATACATGAAATATTGCCCTTTATGATCATGATGCAATGTCGCCATAAAGCGGTGTTCAGATTCGAAAGGTATGGCATCAATTCGGGGACACTGGCCATAAAGCACATCCGCATCCTGCCCAGTTTTCATGGCCATAGTCACCAAAGCTCCTTCTGTTGGGTCACCATGCAATACCCATTGACCATTTTCCTGATATAACCTGGCGTCATTACATAACATGGCAGCGCGAGACAGCTCTTCTAGACAACTATTAACGGTGATTTTTTCTGCATGATTGATAAGTGTAATGTTGCCTAATGGCGCATAGCCAACACCGCTAACTTCATAATTACCTGCTGCAGTTATGATATTTTTAACCGTCATTTCATTGCAGGTTAATGTGCCAGTCTTATCTGAACAGATAGTGGTCACTGAGCCGAGGGTTTCTACCGCAGGTAATTTGCGTATTATGGCCTTACGATTAGCCATTGCCTGTACCCCAATCGCCAGGGTAATGGTGATAATGGCCGGTAAGCCCTCAGGTATTGCCGCCACCGCCAGCCCAACGGCTGCCAGGAACATATCCGTTGCGGTATAACCCTGGACAAAAAAACCATATAAAAATGTAATGCTGGTGAGTATCATAATGGCCAGGGTTAGCCAGCGAGCGAACTTAGAGATGCGCTTTAACAACGGGGTTTCCAGCACATCTACATTGCCCAGCATATCGCTGATCTGACCAATTTCTGTGTGTCGCCCTGTGCTTACCACAAGCCCCGTTGCGGTGCCAAAGGTTATCAGGGTGCCAGAATAGGCCATACAGTTGCGATCACCCAGAGCGGACTGTTCCTGGCAGGGAGAGATTGACTTCTGGCTGGACAAAGATTCACCGGTCAATATCGCTTCATCTATACGCAGCTCATGGCTGTCTATCAGACGCAGATCCGCAGGCACTTTATCACCTGACTGTAACTGCACGATATCCCCTGGCACCAGCTCAACCGCATTGAGGGGCATTGCTTTATTATCACGTATCACGCTGGCCTGCTGTGACAGCATATTGCTAATCGCATCCAGTGCCCGTTCTGCCTTACCTTCCTGTATATAACCGATCAGGGCATTAATGAAAACTACGCCAAGAATGACACTAAAATCGATCCATTGGCCTAAAAGAGCGGTGATGATGGCTGCTGCTATTAAAATATAAATTAACAGGTTATGAAACTGTTGTGCAAAGCGTGTCAGTGCGCTTTTTTTACGAGTAGCAGGTAGCTGGTTCGGGCCATAATCCAGTAAACGCTGTTTAGCCTGTTGTTGGCTCAGTCCGCTAAGCTGGCTTTGTAGCTGTTCTAAGGCCGACTCGACTGAAATGGCGTGCCATACTGGTTGTTGCATTTTCCATATACATGCTGTGTTTTTCACACAGTATGCTCGCTAAGTAAATTACTGTTAGATTACAGTGTTTGTACCCGATTAATGGTAAAAAGTCACTTTATTCAATATATTGATAATCATTCTTATTGATGGATTAAGTGGCATTTCTATTTAGTAAATATAGCGCTATACTCAGTTTTTTGTAATGCATCAAAGGTTGTTAAGGCGTCAACATGAATGTCAATTCTCTAATGTATCTTGTACTAGATGTACAGTCCACAAGCCATACAGATGAACAATCAAAGGTTAATGCCTGGGTTAATGTAAGTTCTACTGATGAGGCAATGAATATTATTTCAGATGAGTTATCACTTCTGGGTTGGGCAATTACTGAAGTTATTGAAACTACCACGACTAAAGAAACCGATTACTTTCCTCCCTGTAAATCATTAGATGCCTTTTCCGAGGCAGCAAAGGGTTTATATTCATTACGTTTTATTGATTAATACAATAAGCTGGGATCATTCCTTCTAATGAAAGTTTTTATCATTGTATTCACTATCGCGCTATTATTTGTGGTAGGAAGTGCAGGCATGATGCGTTATTTTGATAATAAAAACATTGTAAAGCGTAAAGAACACGAAGATGATAAATCAAATTAATGTTGTTGGTTCGAGTACTAGTTATAAAGTAACAATATCTTTAATGATTCATAAGTAACATTTTTATAAAGCGAAGCAAAAGATGTTCCTGTTTGAGATCATTTGATCATAGGGTCCGATTTCAAAACAGTTTAAAAGAAGTGTTCTAATAGACGTAGCACTACCAAACTTTAATGAATCAATAAATTTTCAAGTATATTATCTATTCAATATCATTCCAGTGAGTACTGGAAGGGGTTTTAAGCCAGATCCACAAATGCTTGAAAAATCCACACTTGCTATGTTGCTGAATATGTTCATTAATCAATTTTTCTTCAGCTGATTCTTTCGCTGTTTCTTCTTTTGTATTGGTAGTCGTTTTTTCTGTAGATTGATTAGCATCGGGAGGCCCTTGCATTTCTATGCTTTCAAAAATAATCGGCATCTCATCAATAGACTTTCCAGCATTAAAATGATCAATATTCGATTGCATCTCTTTACTGATTCCAGAAAGTAGCGTCTTTAGCTCATCTGGACAGTCACTTCTGGCAAGCATGCTATCAACATCATCGTGTAACTCCTGCATATCCTGTTTGATTGCCTGTTTACAGATGGCCTCTTTTTTTTCAAGTGATACGATCTGCTTTTCAATAAATGTACCAGGAACAGGCAGGCTAAATGCGCGCACAATCGCATTTCGAGTCTTAAGGGCAATTCTTAGAGTGATGGAGGTTTGAGACTTGTTTTTAAAGTCAGTCACCGATTCCTGGTATTCACCCTTGATGACATTAATCAACTGATTACCGCTAGCACCCAGTTTCATTTCCAGTAATTCATCACTTTGCTGGGATATTTCGAGCATATGCTTAATATTGCTCTGTATTTTCTGTTCTGTAGAGGAGAGGGTGTTTTGTAGTGTGTCAGTAGGTTTAGCTTTAAGACTATCACTTAAATACTTGAATTTGTTAATTATCTTATCTGGTAAATTTACTGCAGACTGGCCAAGAACTAACACAGATTGCAAGCCCTGATTAAGCTGATGCAGCATACCGGTAAGCTTAACCAGTTTCTGTAAGGCGCTTTTCTTCTGCTGGATTAATTCCAGTTCTGTGGTCGGGCTGGTACGGCTAATTCCACCCTGTATTTGGCTCATATTTATACCCTGAGGCTGATCTAAATAGTTATTTACTGATTTTTATAGCTGAATAATTATTGAATAGTGAAATTATCACTTATTAAATCTTTATAGAGATCTGATATAAATTATTATTTATCAGGTAAACGCCAGTATTTATCTATCGTTGTATATACTCCCTATCTCAATCATACCTAAGCTATATGCTAATCAGATGATTTATAGGCGATTTACCGATTCTTTATGGTAAACTCCCGCGCCATGCGTACCACCGATTTTGACTTTGATCTGCCCCAGGAGCTTATCGCTCAATACCCACTGGAGCACCGCACTGCCAGCCGCTTGCTACAGGTAAGTGGTGATAAGCTGTTGGATAGCCAGTTTTCCGATATTCTCGAGTTGTTAGCACCCAATGACTTGCTGGTGTTTAATAACACACGTGTGATTCCGGCACGCCTTCACGGCCAGAAAAGCACCGGGGGTAAGCTTGAAGTCCTGATAGAGCGTGTTATCGATGAACATCATGTGCTGGCTCATGTCAGGTGCAGCAAGTCACCGAAGCCAGGTAGCCAGTTGATTCTGGAAGGTCATATTAATGCCGTTATGATTGAACGGCAGGGTGAGTTATTCAAATTACACTTTAATCACACGCAACCAGTACATGAACTGCTTCAGCAATACGGTCACATGCCATTACCACCTTATATTAATAGAGATGATGATGAAACTGACCTGGAGCGTTATCAAACCGTATATGCACAACAACCAGGAGCGGTTGCCGCACCTACAGCGGGACTTCATTTTGACCAAAAATTGCTTCAGCAGATCGCTGACAAAGGCATTAAATCTGCCTATGTGACACTGCATGTGGGTGCCGGCACTTTTCAGCCGGTGCGTGTAGATAATATAAAAGACCACCATATGCACACTGAGTGGATTGAGGTTTCGGCACAGGTCGTCGAGCAAATCAGAGAGACCAAAGCACAAGGTGGTCGAGTCATTGCCGTTGGTACTACCTCGGTTCGTAGCCTGGAGTCGGCAGCACAATCTGGACAGTTACAGCCATTTGAAGGGGATAGCGATATCTTTATCTATCCAGGCTATGAGTTTCGGGTTGTCGATGCGATGATTACCAACTTTCACCTTCCGCAATCTACCTTGTTGATGCTGGTGAGTGCCTTTGTGGGCAGAGAAAATATCCTCAAAGCCTACCGCCATGCGGTCGAACAAAAATATCGATTTTTTAGTTATGGTGATGCAATGTTTTTGCAGCCATCTAGATAATAATTTACATTAGAAATATTCCCTATGTCATTGATGAAATTCAAGTTATTAAAAGGAAACAAAGGACCAAGACGTGGCCAGATCGAGTTTCCCCGCGGCACAATAGAAACCCCTGCATTTATGCCAGTGGGCACCTATGGCACAGTAAAGGCAATGACGCCGGAAGAATTAAAAGAGCTGGGTGCAGAGATTATTCTGGGTAATACATTTCATTTAATGCTGCGACCCGGTACAGATATCATAAAGAAGCACGGCGACCTGCACGACTTTATGCACTGGGATAAACCAATACTCACTGACTCTGGTGGCTTTCAGGTGTTTAGCCTGGCCAAATTACGCAAAATCACAGAAGAAGGGGTGAGCTTTAATTCACCAGTTGATGGTTCAAAAGTCATGCTAACACCTGAAACATCAATGCAGGTACAGCGTGATTTAGGCTCTGATATTGTGATGATTTTCGATGAGTGCACGCCATACCCTGCCACACATGAGCAGGCGCAGGAATCAATGGAACTCTCACTGCGCTGGGCTGATCGCAGCAAAACAGCGCATCAGGGCAATGATTCCGCTTTATTTGCCATCGTGCAGGGCGGTATGTATGAAGACTTGCGTGAACAATCTGCACAGCAGCTAGTCAATATTGGTTTTGATGGCTATGCCATTGGTGGCCTTTCCGTTGGTGAGCCCAAAGATGAGCGTAATAAGGTACTTGAAGTGACTACGCCTTTATTACCTGAAGATCACCCACGCTACCTGATGGGGGTAGGAACACCCGAAGATATCATCGAGTCTGTACGACGCGGGGTTGATATGTTTGACTGTGTCATGCCTACCCGTAATGCCCGAACCGGCTTCCTGTATACCTCTACGGGCATTCTGAAGATTCGCAATAGCAAATATAAGGACGATACACG
>JBFHVQ010000081.1:0-12672 GCA_041589455.1 Gammaproteobacteria bacterium
AGAAGAATTTAAGAAGCTACATCAACAACATGGAGAACAGTTAAAAGAAGTACAGATAAACCTGATGCTGGCAAGGGAGCAGTTAGTCAAGGATATGATGCGCTTGCCTGAGCGTTGGTTGTTAAGGGCATGGAATGTTGAGATACCTGCTAAAGTTAATTTACCAAATGAGCTGGATAAGGAAGCTCAGCAACGATTATCAGTATTTAAAGAGACAACATTATCCAGTGATACACCATATATTATCATTGTGATCGCGTTGATAGTGAGTGCTGTTGCTTCTTATCTTGGCGTGCGCCTTGTTCTGCTTAAGCGTTATATCGAAAACCTTCCGACTTCAAGTACTGCGGGTGTAGTGTTTGGTATAAATGAAGTTAAGGGGCACCTGATTTTTGCAGAAAAGGCGGTGCCATTAACGTCGCCGTTATCTCAGCATGCTTGTGCCTGGTATCACTATCAAGTGGAAGAAAAGAGAGGCTCAGGTAAAGACTCGAAGTGGATAACTATCGAGAAGAAAGAAGAGCAAATTGAATTTTACTGTGAAGATGAGCAGGGTAGGATCGGGATTGATGTTGATAAGGCAGATGTCATAACAAGTCATGTGATCGTAACGCGTAAAGGAAATCGTAAGTATAAGGAAAAAACCCTTGATATGGGTGACCCCCTGTTTGTTATAGGTTATGCCGGGATGAATGAAAACCTGCATCAGGATTTAACGGTTAAATACCGTAGTAAAAAAGATCCGTTTATTGTCAGCAATTTATCCGAAGAGGATGTGATGCTGGCCAAGGCTAGAAAAGGTATTCTCAGCCTTAATATATCATTTAGCTCAGCTGTACTGGCAACATTGTTATTGTCAGGGCTGGCAGGTGGCTTTGGCCCTGTTGACTTTCTGGTGGCAGCCATGGTCTCGCCGTTATTTATGATGCTTATCATGCTTGTTCTTCATTACAACGATATTGTTTTCCTCAGACAGCGAGTCGAAAGAAACTGGTCGAATATTTGTGTGAGTATTACTAAGCGTTTAGGGTTGTTGCCGAATATTGAAGAGGTTGTTAAAAAATATGCCGCACACGAGAAAGATCTTTTTGAGCAGATAGCTCGTTTTAGACAAGATTATGATGCAGGTATAGGTAAGCAGTCTGATATCGATAGTCTACTAAAAACAGAGAAAGAAATTGGTGTCAAAATACAGATGCTGCAGGAAGCGTATCCTCAGTTGAAATCAGACGGGCTTATTTTGAAAATGATGGATACATTGTCTGCGTTGGAAAATGAAATCATGTATATGCGAACCGGTTATAATGATGCAGTAGAAATATATAATACGCGGATCGCGAGTGTGCCTGACGTGTTATTTACTAAACTGTTTGGCTTTGAAGAAAAAGAATTTATCAGGGTTTGATGGGGTGGCCTTATGAGTATTGATCAGCTAACTGAAAAATTTTCAATTGAAAAGTACGTGTCTCTGCGAGAAGATGATAATGGTTTTGTTTTTATTGATATTGAGAATGAACAGTGTAAGGCCTGTGTCTGTCTGTATGGCGGCCAGATAATAAGCTTTAATAATAAGTCATCGGGTGAAATGCTGTTTTTAAGTGACAAAGTAATTTATAAAAATGGCACGCCGATTCGCGGTGGTATACCCGTATGCTGGCCTGCATTTGGTGCTTCTAATCCTGAATTACCATTTCATGGTTTTGTTCGTAACCGTATCTGGCGATTGCTTGAAACTCAGCAGCTTGATACGCACACGACTGAAATTAAACTAGGGATTTCAAGCAACGACGAAACACTAAGAATATGGCCTTATGCATTTAAGCTGACGCTGACAGTTCGCTTTTCCAGTAGCATAAATATTGAGCTTGAAACGGAAAACACAGGTGATAAATCATTTGAAATCACGCAGGCATTACATACTTATTTTAAGGTTGGAGATATCAGGCAGGTTGTTATCTCAGGATTGAATGGCAGAGAATATGTGGATACTACAGAGACCGTTATTGAAAGTCAGATTAAACAGCAAGATGGTGATGTGATTATTGCTGGGGAAGTTGATAGTATTTACCTGGACACCACCGAGCCACTGACTATACAGAACGTGAGTGAGAACAGGCGAGTTGTAATTAAAGCATCAGGTGCGAGTACTACTATTGTCTGGAATCCGTGGATTGATATCTGTCTTGAGAAAGATGATCTGGCTGATGATGCTTATATGCGATTTGTCTGTGTGGAGAGTGCGAATGCTCATAAAGAGCGTCCAGTGATTTCTCCGCAGGGGAAATATCAACTACATGTTGAGTATTCGTTCATTCCTTAAAACGAAACTTGGGTAGAGTGATGTTGTAACGCAAGGCGAGCAGGCGAGCAATAAAGATACCTGAACCCGCAAGTACTGCACTGACGGCTGGATCTATACCGAATTCAAGCATGGCAATAAACAGTAATGAGCCAATCCAGGATACTGTGGCATAGAGTGGGCTTTTAAAAACAATTGGCTGTGTGTTGCACAGAATATCTCTAAAAATTCCACCCATGGTACCTGTCATTACACCCATAAAGCTGGCAACTGTCCAGGGTGCGCCTACCATTAGCGAAACCAGCGTGCCGGCAATGGCAAACGTTGCAAGACCAGCGGCGTCGGGTATTAGAAAAAAGTCATGGGAAATTTTTATCAGGCGCGCGGTAATAAAAATAAGAATGGCGCTGCCCAGTGACGCAATAAAGAAAATGTGATCACGAATCCAGAAAACTTCTCTATCGAGTAGCATGTCGCGTAATGATCCACCGCCAAGGCCTGTGGCAATGGCAATCATGATTACACCAAACAGATCCAGCTCTTTGAAGCCAGCTTTCAGTACACCGGAAGTCGATGAAACAATAACAGCTATAAAGGTAATCCAGTAAAGGCTATTTAATAGCGCAGGTGTTGGGTTGAGCTCCATAAGACATCCGCAGTAAGACTACTATTTAATATGCCACAAAGAATTCGATTGCCCTAGTGATAATTAAAATCAATGCTAGTAGATGCATAGATATGTTTTAGAAATTAAAACAATGCAGACGACTTAACCACAGTGAGTGGTTAAATCAATAAGGTAAGTATGTGTATTAAAGTGTCAGGCTCAGGCAAACGTGTCGACATTGCCGCCAATGGAAGAGTTGTTATCAGCTGTTTGGCCGGTCTGGTTCGCAGAAGCAGCGGCTTGTTCGGCTTCTTCAACTGGACGTTCGGTGACGGCTTCCTGCTGAGTCTGTGTTTCTGGTCTTGGCGCAGGAGTCTGAAAGAGCTGTGTACTGGCGCCTGCCGGTTCAATCGTAGCCATAATCTTCTCCTTCGTCAGTAGGTGGAGTGGCTAAAGACTTAGTCTATTCACAATTATAGGTTCAAACAGCCGGAAAATGGAGATTTATTCCGTCGCTATTAAAAAAAACAATGACATTGATGATATAGGCCGTGGCTAATAAGCAGGGTTTATAAGGTTGCGAGGAACCTAATGCGAGGTAGTTTGGTTAGTGTTTCGTGCTTGTAGTCAAGTATAAGATAGAGTGTAAAGTGGCGCCTGTGGGCAGACTAAATGGGCAGGAGCTCATGTGGATATGGGATGCTGTTTAATTCCATGGGCCGTCAGGCCGAGCTGCAGGGATGTGGCGGTTCGATTCGTGCCAAATTTCGAGTAGTGGAGTCTTGTAGATAAGGTATAGAGAGATAATAAAGTGGTGGCCGGGGGCAGAATCGAACTGCCGACACGCGGATTTTCAATCCGCTGCTCTACCAACTGAGCTACCCGGCCTTTGGGTACTTTATGTGCAATTCAGTGATGGCTGAATTACGAAGAGCGCGTATTAAAACGGTTCAGGCGGTTGGAGTCAAGTACTATTCGGTGCCTGTGCTCATAAAATATTGAAAAGGCCGCTAAAATCCCCGAAATTCGGCTTTTTAGCGGCTTTTTTGATTAGCGTGAAGGGGGTACGAACTCTTTAGGAGCAGCGCTGCCTTCATCGCTGAAAAAGTATTTTTCCATTTGCTCTTCGAGGAACTTGCGTGCTTTGGGCTCAACAGGCGTCAGGCGGTATTCGTTGATCAGCATTGTCTGGTGTTTAAGCCATTCTGCCCAGGCTTCTTTTGAAACATTCAGGTAAATTCGCTCACCCAGCTCACCGGGGTAAGTAGGGCGATCCAGGCCCTCAGCTTCTTTTCCCAGTTTGACACATTGCACCATACGGCTCATGGTAACTCCTCGTTTAATCGATTCAATAAGGTACTGACCGGTGCTGCCAGACCAATTGCCTGTGCTTGTCGATCATTCTGAGAGGCTTTATACCAGACTCTGCGTTCTGCTTCCATCACACTTTGTGTCGGGTCTTTCACCTGAGCCAGGCAGGGAGTGATATCCAGGTGGAAATGGCTGAAGGTATGGCGCATGATGGGCTGCTCTTGATACGCCGCTATATCGAGTTGCAGCTTCTCCTCGCACCAGGAGGCTACTGGCTTGTCCAGTGGCATTTCAGGCAGGCTCCAGAGGCCGCCCCAGATACCACTGGGAGGTCGTTTTTGCAACAGGATCTGCTGTTGGTCGTCCATCAGGAGTAGCATGCGAACCGTTTTCACGGGTAGCGTTTTCTTAGGTTTGCGAGTTGGTAGAAGCGCAACCTGATCAGTGGCCAGAGCAACACATTCTGCGTTAAGTGGGCACGCATCGCATGTCGGCTTGCTGCGTTTACATAAAGTCGCACCCAGATCCATTATCGCCTGTGTGTAATCAGCAAGGCGTTGTTCGGGCGTGTGCTGTTCTGCATGTACCCACAGCTGTTGCTGAATTGCATTCTGCCCGGTCCAGCCATGAATGCCATGAAAGCGTGTCAATACGCGTTTAACATTACCATCCAGAATAGCGTGACGCTGGCCTTCTGCCTGAGCCAGTATCGCACCTGCAGTGGAGCGGCCAATTCCGGGAAGTTCTATAACTGCATCGAATTCCAGTGGGAAGCGGGAGTTGTAATGATCCCTGATAGTTTGTGCTGCCCGGTGTAAATTTCTGGCTCTGGCATAGTAGCCTAAACCAGACCAGTGATGTAGAACCTCATCTTCTGGTGCATTGGCCAGTGACTTGATATCCGTAAAGCGTTGCATAAACTTTTCAAAGTAAGGGATAACGGTTTTGACCTGCGTCTGCTGTAGCATGATTTCAGAAATCCAGACCCGATAAATCGTTCGATTTACTTGCCAGGGAAGATCCTTGCGGCCGAACTGGTCGTACCACTTGAGTAATGCGTTTGAAAAATTGAATGTCATTAATTTACCTGAAAAGCTTTTTAAGTAATTTGTCTTTGAGTTCCTGTTTTTTCTCTTCGGTTTTTTTCTCCACTTTCTGTTTCGCTTCCTGGGTTTTTTCTGCGGTCATTGCTTTAGTCAGGCTGCTTAACCAGGCTTTATTATCAATACCAATGCTGGGTGTAGAAAATTTACCTTTAACCTTAACCGGTACCGGTACATCGAGTAGTTTTTCTGCGGTGGTTTTTGTCGAGCTGGGTTGCAGGTCAACTATGAGTCGGTAGTCAATGGTTTCAGCAGGCAGGCTGGCCTGGCCTGCACCAGTGATTGTAAAACGGCTGGCCTCCAGTAACAGGTCTTTGTTATTTACAACTCCATTACGGATTGTGGCTGTTGCCTGCGCGGTTTTTAGAGCGGTTGCCTGTTTTGGCTGATACTCGCTGTGTACGCTGGGGGAGACAGGGATGTTTTTACTTTCCATATAACCGACGACCGCCTTGCGTACAAAATATTCAGCATCAATGCCATTAAGTACGGCCTGACCTATATTCAGAGAGGCATTGCCATTGCTATTAGCGGTTAACTGCTTAACGCTATTGCCCTGAGTGGCGACTTTTATTTTAAGATTGGCTGAACCATTGAGTGAAACATCGGTTTCGCCGGTGATATCCTGTAGTACGGGCGTCACTAACGAGTCTGCTTTAACGTCTTTTATTTCAGTATTAAAAGCATACTTTGGTGCCGAAGGATTTACGTCGAGACTGGCGGATGCGTCAATTGTGCCATCGAGTAAAGCAGCGTTGAATTGAGACAGTTTTGCAATGCCATTATTTACTCTGGTTTGTAAAACGATATTGTTGATCTGATGTGTATCATATGTCAGGCGACTAATTTTAAATGTGCCGTCGACATCGAGTGAGCGAATTAATTCTACCGGTAAGTTTATAGGCGTATCCTGAGCGGGTTTTTTCTCCGTCGTTGCGGTTGCCTGAGCCTCAGTTTCGGTTTCGCTGGCAGGTGGCAGATAATCGCTGAGTGTTATTGAGTCTAGGTTCAATTCGTAGCTGATATTCTGTTTCTCTGTCTGGCTCAATTCTGCCTTACCAGATAGTGTAGACTGGTCAAGTTTTATATTGATAGAATTAATCTTTGCGGTTGTGCCATGAGCAGAAAAATCAAGCTGCGCAGAAATGCTGTTTAAGGCCTGTGAGTTTTTCATTGCCGGAAGTTCAATAGCGAGTTTTTGCATCAGTGTTTGCGCACTAAAAGATTGCAGATTTAACTGGCCGCTGACTTCAGGAGATTGCTGGAAATTTTCAATACGCGCATTGGCAACAAGTTCGAGTCCCAGTGTTTCAAGTGTAAGTTTAGATATGTCAATTTGTTGCTGCTTTAAATCAATACGGCTATCGTTGGACAAAACGAGATCTACTTTTTTCTGAGGTAATGTGTCGCCGGTTGCTGTTAAGTTTAGTAGAAACTCTGGAATCAGAAGCAGTTGTTTGTCAGAGTCAAAATTGACGGATGTCTTTAAATCGATATCGAGTTTTGTTTCAGGTTGAGATATCTCAACCTGTGTTGTCAGATGCAAGGGTAATAATTGTGCAGATTTAAATGTCCCGCTGCTCAGGTTAAATGCTTTTAGCCAGAGTTTCTGGTTCTGTTGCTGGTCATTCCAGTGGATGTTGGCATTTTTAATATCGATTCCATTGATCATTAATGCGGCAAGGGGACTGGCATGTGCTTCATCGTCGATAGGGCTGATGGTATCTTCTGAAGGTGTCGCTTGTGTAGTATCTGTTGATGAGTCAGTGGTCTGTTTCTGGGCGATGTCATCCCAGTTGCTCTGGCCCTGATTATTTTTCTGCAGATAGAGTTCAAGTCCATGCAGCTGTAGTGTATCGATATGGATCTGTTGAGTTATCAGTGGTAGCAGTTCAATTTTTACGTCCAGGCGTTGAACTTTAAGCATGTGTGGTTGCTCAAAGCCGCTGGCATTGCTAAGCGCAATTTGCTGGAGTTCAATACCAACCCAGGGGAATACGGATGGCCTGATTTCAGCAACCTGAAAATCTCGACCAGTCTGTTGTTTTACCTGTTCGCTAATTTGCGGGCGATAGTCATTGGCGTCAAAGGTGGCAACAAAGATAGCCAGTGAAATAATAAACAGCAGCAGAACTGCGGCGACTAGTGCTAAACTGATCTTTATAAATTTCATTCTGTTCTCCGAACAGTTACAATGATTAAATTAATGTTTACTCTGTGATCCTGGTATAAACAGGGCTCACAACAGGGATTAAAATGAAGCTACTCGACTACTTTTTTGATGCTTATGACAGTGTTCGTCGATTAACCTTTGACGGCAAATCTAATGGTGATAATAAACATCCAGTAATGCGTGCTATTCCTGTTGTAGTGCTGCTGTTTATTCTAGCTCAAATTGTACTTGGATTTCTCTGGAATAATGAAGTCGACAGTTTTGATCCGGTATCTGAAGCAGTCATGCTGTCCAAACAGCGTGGTGAAAATATGGCAACCGGTTATATTACCACCGCAGCACTGATTAAAACTGCGGAAGCATTGCTTGATAAATCCGGTGGCTATTTAAGTAACGATGTGACGCCACCCAGCGTGTTTATGGACAATATACCAAACTGGGAGTTCGGAGCGCTGTCACAAATTCGTGACCTGACGCTGGCTTTGCGTAATGACTTTACCCGCTCTCAGTCTCAGTCTATCGAAGATAAAGATATGGTGGCGGCAGAAAACCTGTTTAGAATTGATTCAGAGTCATGGATGTTGCCACCGGCAGAGAGTGAATATCGTCAGGGCATTCAATCGCTCTACAATTACCTCGGGCGTATAGCAGACAATGACACTCAGGATGCACAGTTCTATGCCCGTGCCGATAATCTGAATGAGTGGCTGGGCATGGTGTCGAAGCGTCTGGGCAGTTTATCGCAACGGCTGAGTGCGAGCGTTGGTCAGGAGCGCCTGAATACGGATCTGGCGGGTGATCCTGAAGCCCAACAATCGACGCCAGCTGACAAGATGCTGGAAGTTAAAACCCCCTGGTTTTTAATCGATGATGTGTTCTATGAGGCAAGGGGTAGTGCCTGGGCTTTACGTCAGTTGCTCAAGGCAGCGGAAACTGACTTTCAGGAAATTCTGCATAAAAAGAATGCACTGGTAAGCTTGCAGCAGATTATTCGTGAGCTGGATGCGACCCAGGAAACGGTAATAAGCCCGGTGATTCTTAATGGTGGAGGTTTTGGTGTGTTTGCTAATCATTCGCTGGTGATGGCCAACTATATTTCTCGTGCCAATGCAGCGGTGATTGATCTCAGAGAATTGCTTGCCAAAGGGTAGTTGGCTCTGATGTGCGGTTCGATGAGGCAAAACCGTTTTGTCTCATCGAAAAAGCATTAGCCGACCATACGATTGCAGGCATCTAGGGCAGCGATTTTGTACGCCTCGGCCAATGTTGGGTAGTTAAAGACGTTTTCCACAAAGAAGTCCAGTTCGCCTCCTAGTGCGAGTACCGCCTGACCAATGTGTACCAGTTCTGTTGCTTCCTCACCAAGTACATGAACCCCTAGTAACTTCTTGTCTTCCAGGCTAAAAATCAGTTTTAGCATACCTTCCTGTAAGCCCATGATATGCCCACGAGCGGTTTCTTTTAATCGTGCAATACCAACTTCGTAAGGAATTTTTTCCTTGGTTAGTTCTTCTTCCGTTTTACCCACCATACTCATTTCAGGCACCGCATACACACCAAACGGGAAAAGTTCGGGGTGAGAGTGCAGGCTCATACCAAAGGCATGCCGAGCCGCGAGTCGCCCCTGCTCCATTGAGGTTGAGGCCAGGCTTGGAAAGCCAATCAGGTCCCCGGCAGCATAAATATGAGGCACTTCAGTCTGATAAAATTCATTGACTTTGATTTGGCCGCGGCTGGCTGAAGATAAGCCGGCTGCCTTTAGGTTGAGAGAATTAACGCAACCAATGCGTCCGGCAGCGAACATCACCAGGTCGGTACAGAAGCGCTTGCCGCTGGCCAGGGTTATAATGGCCTGATTGTCCTCATTTTTCTCAACACTGGCGACGTCTTCGCCCAATCGAATCAAGGTGCCGCGATCACGCATCAGATGAGTTAGTTCATCGATAATTTCACGATCCATAAATCCCATCATATTAGTACGACCATCAATCAGGGTGATTTTGATATCCAGTGCACTAAAGATAGAAGCGTATTCAACACCAATGACGCCAGCGCCTACCACAGCCATACTACGAGGTAATTTTTTCAGGTACAGCAGATCGTCGCTGTCGATAATCACCTCGCCATCAAACGGAATATGTTTTGGGCGATGGGGGCGAGTGCCGGTGGCTAGTAAAATATGGTCACCCTGTATTTCTGAAAGTTTTCCGTGGCGATTCTCAATCTGGATTCGGTGTGGATCTTTAAACGAAGCGGTGCCCTGAATAATTTCTATATTGTTGCGTCGCAACTGATGAGACATGACCTCAGTTTCCTGATTGATGGTAATGGCGACTCGCTGTAGCAAATCTTCCATGGTCAGATTGTCTTTGAGACGATAGCTTTTACCGTAAAGACCGCGTTGATCGTAACCCGACAGATACATAGCAGCTTCACGCAGGGTTTTGCTGGGGATAGTTCCTGTATGAACCGCAACGCCGCCTATTTCTCGACCGCGTTCAATGATGGCGACGCGTTTATTAATTTTTGCAGCCTGTACAGCTGCTTTTTGACCAGCCGGGCCCGAGCCAATAACGATAAGGTCGTAGTGTTCGGTCATTCAGGCACTCCAGAAAGATTAATAACAGGAGTGTAGCACTGCAGGTGAAAACTGCTGTTCAGGTTGTAGCTAACGAAGAACCAGAAGTTATGTATGAGTGGAAATAGCAGAAAAGGCGTGGCTACGGAGCATTTGTGCTAGACGTTAACCATGATCCAAGTCGGTATTGGTTTTTTGTAAATTAAACAGGTTTTATATTTGCGTTCATTCGCGGACTAAACTGCTTTTTAAAGAGCACAGAAAAACTGCGATAAAAAGCCCCATTCCAGTTTGGAAAGGGGCTTTAGTTTTTATTCTGCAGTCTGACAGGCTCAGCAAATGATTGAGCTATGGTATGCTTTTGATGGCAACCTCATCTGCTGAGGCCTTAACAAAGCCATATTTCGCGTAAATATTCTGTGCTTGTGGTGTTGCCAGATAGGATAAATATGCCTGTGCATTTTGCGGGTTGCGGCCTGTATTCAGAGTGCCAATTGCATAGCCAACGCGGTGTTCCATATTGAACGGCGCCTCAATGCTTACGCCTTCAATCTGGCGATTCTCTGCCTGTGCGTGTTTAACTTCCGTCGTCCAGACGATACCGACATCTGCGGTATTGTTTTCAATGCGGTGTGGCGTTTCACGGTGGTGTCTTTCGGTGAACCAGGTTTTACCATCAACCGCCCAGCAGCCTTTGCATTTTTTGTCATTAGTGACTTTTGTATAAATGCCCAACTCTTTAAGCATGTCAGTGCCATAGAATTTAAAAATACCTTCGGTGAGAGGGTTCGGGTGCGATTGCACCAGGTCGTCACGGGCTAGATCCATGGCGCCTTTTATGTTCTTGGGATTGCCCTTGGCGACCATCAGTTCCAGTTTGTTGTGGGTGTATATCATATAATCCTTCATCAGCTTTTTTTTCTTAAGCTTCTTCAGGTGTCCCAGATTTACGCTGGCATAAAGGTCTGGATTCTGTGCTGTTTTTTTGCCATTAATTTTTCCCTGTTTGAGTATCTGGCCTTTAAGAATTTGACCGGGGGGAATGGTCTCCACATAGACTGTTTTAATCTGCTTGTTTTTGGAAAGAAAGTCCTTAATCAGCTCCTCCATAACCATAAACTGATTGCCTGCCAGGTACATTACCAGGTCTGCAGAATAGGAGTCTTCTATTTTTCCATAATCAATATGGCCATTAGAGTGAAAAGTGCGGTAATCGTGGCCGTGACCGGCATCGTTAGTGGCGTAAGCAGTCGTATTGAAAAAAGTAAGTGATAATATAAAAAGCAAACAAAATTTAAAATTTTTAAGCATTTGGTAGCTCCCATGCAGTTATTTATTAGTCATAATCTGATCTTAAAGGTGTAACAAGACCTTTAAAATGGATGGCATGGGCGTGGCTTTTATTCCATTAAAAGCCATTTTTTATGGGAAATAATGTTTTGTGCTTTTTGTTTGCGTGTATGTTGAGACTTAATCTCTTTTTGACCAGTCGCCTGATTTACCACCTGATTTTCTCAACAGACCGATATGTTCCATGTGCATACCTCGGTCAACGGCTTTACACATGTCGTAAATAGTCAGTAAGGTAATCTGTACCGCAGTCAGTGCTTCCATTTCTACGCCGGTATTACCCTTGCATTCGACTGTCACCTGGCAGTGAACGGCAGAGTTTTCTTCATCGCAGTTAAGTTCAATGTCGACATGGGTTAGCGCCAGAGGGTGGCACAGTGGAATTAGATCAGAGGTTCGTTTGGCAGCCATAATGCCGGCAACCCGGGCGATTCCGAGTACATCACCTTTCTTGTGGTTGCCCTGCTGGATCAGCTGGAGGGTTTCCGGCAGCATAATTATGGTGCCTTCTGCGACCGCCTGGCGCTTGGTGATGTTTTTTTCGCTAACATCAACCATATGTGCTTCGCCAGATGCGTTAAAATGGGTTAACTTGTCAGTCATTTCTGCGCCTGTCAGTATCAATATTTACGGGCGTGTAGCGTAACAAAAGGTAAACGGTTTTACGAATGAGCATAACAGTTAAATTTTTCGCCCGGCTACGAGAGCAGGTGGGCCATGAAGAAGTGGTTTTAGAGGCTGCAGAGAACGTGCAATCAGCCTGGGATCAGGCCACCAGTGGCATGAGTATGCCGGATAACACCCTTTGTGCGTTGAATATGGAGTATGTCGATCAGCAGACGGAAGTCTCCGCAGGCGATGAGGTGGCATTTTTCCCACCAGTTACCGGAGGTGGTCATGACAGTTGAGATTCGTGAAAAGCCATTTGACCCCTGGCAGGAAGTGCAGACCTATCAGGCAGAGCATCTGGAATCAGGTAAGTATGGCGCAACGGCCATGTTTGTCGGCACCATGCGCGACTTTAACCAGGGTGACGACGTTGTCTCCATGAAGCTTGAGCACTATCCGGGGATGACAGAAAACTACTTGCAGAAAATCTGTGATGAGGCGCAACAGCGTTGGCACCTGTTAGATAGCCTGATTGTTCACCGAGTTGGTGAAGTTAACCCGAATGACCCCATTGTCTTAACGGTTGTCTGGTCGGCGCATCGTAAAGAAGCCTTCGAAGCCTGTCGTTATCTAATGGAAGAA
>JBFHVQ010000082.1:0-12567 GCA_041589455.1 Gammaproteobacteria bacterium
GAAGGTTGGTGTGTATCCGCCAGGCCAGAGTCAATAGACAAGTTAAAAGAACCTGTTAATTTATTAGAAGCTAATGAGGATCAATATGGTATTTGGCGAAACTATGTTAATGACCAATTAACACAATATCAGCCATTATTCGATATGATGGATTATTTGATCATGCTTAAAGTGCCGTCATTTGAAAAGATTTATGAATGGCGGAATTTACAGGAGAAAAAGTTACTCAAACATTGTCTTGATAATAATTTAGACACATATAATGTAATGAATGAGCAACAAATAAAAAGATTTATAATGCACTATGAACGTATCACACGTCATCAACTGCATGAAATGCCAGCGCGAGCTGATTTATTACTAACAGTTAATAATAAACATAAGATCTGTAAAGTAGATATCAAAAATACCAAATAATATGAAAAATATAATGCTTTTTACTGATCTTGATGGAACACTACTCGATCATGATAGTTATTCATGGAAAGCAGCTAGTAGTGCAATTTTAGAATTAAAGAATCGAAATATTCCAATTATACTGAATTCAAGTAAAACATTTGTTGAGCTACAGTCAATTGCAGACGATCTTGATCTCAATAGCCCACTAATTTGTGAAAATGGTTCTATTGTTGCAGTAAATTATAATAACAAAACTACAGGCATTAACGAGTATGCTATTCATCGATTTGCTACTCCTTATCAGGAGTTAGTTAATATTATCGATCAGATAAGAACAATACATAAATTCAACTTCACCGGGTTTCACGATATGACTGTTGAAGATGTTGTTTCATATACGGGTCTTAGTAATGATGCAGCGAATGCAGCTAGTCAACGAGAGGCAACAGAACCACTGTTGTGGAATGATACACAACAACAGCTTGAAGAGTTTTCTTACTTGCTCAAACAAAAGGGATTATCAATCACACGTGGGGGGCGTTTTTATCATGTTATGAGTCCAGTTGATAAAGGACTAGCAGTGAAATGGCTCATTGACTATTTATCCGTCACTACTAATGACAATATAACAATAGGCTTAGGGGACAGTGTAAATGATCTTTCCATGTTACAAATCGTCGACTACCCAGTGCTTATAAAGAATGTACACAGTCCTGAGGTCGAAACTTCACATCTGAAGAATATAATCAAAACTGAATTATCAGGCCCTGCAGGCTGGAATCAGGCCGTACTCACTTTAATTGAGTTATTAACCGAGGAAAATTAATGGGTGATTTTTACCAGAATGGCATCATAACAAATTTTCATAACTTAACACGTAGACCAGTAGAGGAGTTAGAGCATGAGCTGCTATCATTCTCTAAACAACGTCCCATGTCATTGGTCTTACCTTCGTTGTTTTCTGAGCTTGAAGGGCCGGCACTAAGTGATATTGTTACAGAACTCAGTCTAGTTCCTTATTTGTCAGAAGTTGTTATTGGACTAGACAGGGCAAGCGAAAAGCAGTTTAAATATGCTAAGGAATTCTTCTCAAGATTGCCTCAACATCATGTCATTCTCTGGAACGATGGGCCTAAACTTCAAGCTATAGATAAAATGTTGCAGGAAAAAGGTCTGTCTCCAACAGAGCTCGGTAAAGGACGAAATGTTTGGTACTGTTATGGATATATTCTTGCTTCTGGAAAGGCGGAAGCAGTGGCACTACATGATTGTGATATTGTCACATATCAAAGAGATATGCTGGCCAGACTATTATATCCAGTCGCTAATCCAAATTTTAACTATCAGTTCTGTAAAGGCTATTATGCGCGAATAGCTGATGGAAATCTCAATGGTCGAGTCAGTCGATTGCTGGTGACGCCTTTATTGAGAGCGCTAAAAAAGATATTTGGAAACATGGAATATCTTGAGTATCTGGATAGTTTTCGCTATCCACTTTCCGGTGAATTTTCAATGCGCGCTGACGTATTTAATGATATTCGGATCCCCAGTGACTGGGGTCTTGAAATAGGCGTTCTCTCTGAAGTGAAAAGAAATTACTCAACAAATCGTCTATGCCAGGTGGATATAGCTGATGTATATGATCATAAACATCAATCATTATCCAAGCATAATCCTGATGCAGGTTTATCAAAGATGACTCATGATATTTCAAAAGCTGTATTTCGAAAACTGGCGACCAATGGCATCGTGTTTAATCAGGAAACATTTCGTACGATAAAGGCTACCTATTACCGTATAGCACTGGATTTTATTGAAACTTATTATAATGATGCAATTATGAATGGTCTTCATGTTGATCGACATATTGAAGAAGAGTCTGTTGAACTATTTGCACAAAATATTATGAGTGCTGGTGATCATTTTCTTTCAAATCCTATGGAAACACCGTTTATACCTAGCTGGAACAGAGTGATTAGTGCGGTGCCAGATATACTGGATAGACTATATGATGCGGTAGAAGAGGACAACAGTTAGTATTATTATCCTGACTGGTTACTTAACCAGATAAACTCATACGGTTTTAGAATTTTATAAGCAAGAATGCTCTCCAATTTACTACCTGAAGCAATATCATACCAGTTTAATTTATCACTCAGTTCTGGTCGATTCTGAATGGTAACAGCTTGAGGTGAAGCGGTAACATTGTGAATTGCCAGAAGCTTTCGTTGTCCAGAGGCTCTCAGCAGACAGAATATACCATGGCTAATATCTATGACATGCTGTTCGGCATCTGGATGAAAACAGGGCTCATCTTTACGTAATTTTATTAAATCCAATAAAGTATAAAAGACTTTATGATGGGTTGTGTTTTGTGATTCCAGTAGATGAGATATCTCTTTATAATCCCAGCTCTTTCGGTTTATAGAGCGGGTACGACCTGTTAGTTCGACACCATGCAAATCATTTTGAGTGGCTAGTAAGCTATGAATATAAAATGCGGGTATACCCTGCATTGCTAACATAATAGCTTGTGAACATATAAATCGTTGTATTTGCCACTGATCTGTTCCTCTACGAGTACCCTGTAATGCATCAAATAAAGAAATATTTATCTCATAAGGGCTATCTCTTCCCGTCGCATTGGCTTTCATGCTAACAAAACCTCCAAAGCGATGCATGGATTCTATCATGTCATCTATTTCCCGTTTGCTGACAATACCCTCAAGCGCTCTTAGACCAATGCCATCATGAGAAGCCGTAAAATTTAGGTATGTACAATTGTCAGGAAGAATAGGTAAGTCACTGGCCCATTGCGTCAGGTGTCTGGCATTACCTCTATTTAGCGCATGTAATAATAGTGGTGGAAGAGCAAACTGATAGATCATATGTGCTTCATCTGCATCACCGAAGTAGCTCATATTTTCAGAGTGGGGAACATTTGTTTCAGTGAGTAATATGCTTGATGGATAAAATGCATTGAAAAGAGTACGAAACAGTTTAACAACTTCATGGGTTTGAGGTAGATGAATACAATCAGTACCTAGTTCTTTCCATAGAAAAGCAATTGCATCAAGGCGGATCAGGCTGGCACCTTTGGATTTATAGTCTAGTAAAATATCGATGAATTCGAGTAATACCTGCGGATTAGAGAAATTCAAATCAATCTGATCTTCGCTGAAGGTAGCCCATAAATAGCGGGTTCCACGATGGGTATTTACAGGTACTAATAGTGGGCTATTACGAGGGCGAGTAACTTTGCTAACATCCGTATCAGGTGGATATTCGATAAAATAATCTGCAGCTGGTTTTATATCACCTACATAATCATAAAACCACAAACTTTCTCTGGAAACATGGTTGATTACAAGATCAAACATCAGATTGAAACTGTTTGAAAGTTGCTTGATATCATTCCAGTCACCCAGGGATTGATTGACCTGTCGATAATCAATTACAGAGAATCCATCATCTGAGCTATATGGATAAAAGGGTAAGATATGGATTGTACTGATATACGATTTAAGTTTATCTATGACAAAGTGATGTAGTGTCTGAAGTGGAGGAGTGTCATTTTCTACTAGTGAATCACCATAGCAAATTAACAGGATATCTTTTTCAGACCATTTACCTGTCGTTTGTTCTGTTAAATTCAATTGATGGTGTTTGGTAATATTTAAAACATCTAGGGCTACTGTTTTATAACTATCTGGATAAATGTGCCTGAGGTGCTGTTCTAAGGTCTTCAATAATAATTGGTACCTGGCACAATTATCGGGATCATTCTGTTTAAAGCTCGATTGCGAGGTATTATCCATAAATAAATGTTACACCGAATTATGTTGAAGAATGCACTCAGTTAATGCAGTAATTGACACTGCGCCCCATAATGCTGCGCGCTGCATATCAATTATACGATTCTAACGGAGTTATACTGTTATTAAGCATTTTATATACCATTTACATAATCAAAGATTCATTAAAGATTATTATGGCTAAAACCATGAAGAAAGTGAGTTTTTTTGGAGTCAGTACATATAGCAGAGTAGAGATTTTGGTCTGCATCAATATTTATCTTATTAAAATGGTTGCTGTTTATGATGCGTGAATAGATAATATGATGAAAATTAAACATTAACAGTTATCCATTTTAAGTCACCTAATGAAAATCAAAGTCAGTGATTTAATTGTCAGATATCTCGAATCAATGGGGGTTCGTCATATATTTGGCATGCCAGGCGCGCATATCCTTCCTGTATACGACAGTCTCTTCGATTCGTCTATAAAAACCGTACTTGCTAAACACGAGCAAGGTGCTTCATTTATGGCATCTGGGCTTACCCGTGCAACAGGTGAAATTTCTGCTTGTATCGCAACAGCAGGTCCCGGTGCTACTAATCTGGTTACTGGTGTCGCCAATGCCTATGCTGATAAGCAACCAATGATCGTTATCACAGGTGAAACCTCAACCAGAATATTTGGTAGAGGGGGCTTACAGGAAAGCACAGGAGAGGGGGGGAGTATTGATCAGTATGAGATATTTCGCAGTATTACTCGCTATGCCAGGGTCATCGAACGCACTGATTACTTACTTAACGTATTACGTCGTGTTACTCGTGAACTTCATTCTGATACTCCAGGCCCAGTATTACTCTGTATACCATTTAATGTTCAGAATGAAGAAGTAGATGCTTGTCTGCTCGATGAGCTGCGATTAATTCCTGAGTTATCCCGTCATGCTCATCAAGGCCATTTGATATGTCAGGCTGCTGACCTGATAGAAGCATCTAGCAGGCCCGTCATAATATCTGGTTATGGATGCATAAAATCCAAAAGCGAGCATTTGGTTACAGAGTTAAGTGAATCACTCGGGATTCCAGTTACCAGTAGTCTTAAAGCAAAAGGAACAATCGATGAAAATCATGCTTTAAGCCTGGGAAGTCTGGGTGTTACATCCTATAGTCAGGCTTATCGCTACATAGTCGATCACTCTGACCTGCTAATTATACTGGGTGCAGCATTTAACGAACGAACCAGTTACCTATGGAATACTGACCTGATACAGGGCAGGAAAATACTACAGATTGATATAAACCCGGATCAGCTTGAAAAGGTCTTTACAGCGGATATTGCGGTGCAGGCAGATATCAATGGTTTTTTACAGTCATTGATCACAGAGTTAGAGCAGCGCGGTGCTGAACGTAAAAGCCTGGAAAATTTAACACAATGTAGAAACAATGTTACTCGCGGTGAAGCTGGTTTTGATGCTAGTGAGTTTGAAGATAAATTTACACTAATTAAAAGATTATTTGATAAATTAGCTGAAGAAAATCAGCACGGGTTACAAGTCTTTGATGATAATATTATTTTCGCGCAAAACTTTTTTAGAGTCACCAATAATACATATTACTATCCGAATTCAGGAGTTTCATCGCTAGGTCATGCTATACCTGCAGCTATCGGTGCCAGATTTGCAAGACCAATTCCCACAGTTGTAGTTATTGGTGATGGTGGCTTTCAAATGTGCTGTATGGAACTTATGACAGCTGTTAATTATGATATTCCAATTACAGTCTTTATGCTAAATAACTCAACAATGGGATTAATCAGAAAAAACCAGTTCCAGAAATATAATGAACGATATATAAATTGTGATTTTGTAAATCCGAATTATAAAGCATTGTGTGATTCATTTGGGGTCAACTATTACAGTATCCGCAATGATAATGATATAGAATCGGTATTTTCAGATCTGGATATGGAATCTACAATCAATCTAGTAGACGTATATATAGATAAAGATAATTTCCCGAATTATGTAACTCATAGATAATTCAATAATGATATCAGATATCAATGAACTTCAATCTTTAATAGATAAGTTGTTAGTAATATTTACTAGCAATTGCAATGATACTGTTCGTAAAAAGCTTAATTTTGATAATATTAACGCTAAAGAGTTTGAATTATTCCTTAATTGGTATGAATCCTATATGTGGGCTAATGGATTATCAAAGGATCAACAGAACAACTATCGACTCATGCATAAAGTATATCAGGAAAGGTTTGCATGTAATCAAAGAACTATTATCATTATTATTCCTGTTGCCGATAGGCCAAAATTATTAAAACAATGTATGCAAAGCATACATCAGCAATGTGAGTGGTATGGTTATGGCGGTACTGTTGATAAGAAATATTATAAAATAAAAGTTATTATTGCAGATGATTCAGAAAACACTGTCAATATAGAATCAAACTGTCAACTGCGTGATAGTTACACGTCACTTGGACTAAATGTCGAATATTTTGGTCTAGCTGAGCAGAAGAGATTATTAGATCATTTAGATAAGAGTGTTGGATATCTAATTGGCAATGAAGAGCAAGCATTAAAACCTCATAAAGGCGCTTCAATTACTCGAAATCTGGTATATCTTAAACTCAAACAAGCGAATCTTGATAACCAGGAGACGCTTATTTATTTTATTGACAGTGATCAAGAGTTTAAAGTTGTATACAATGCTTCAAATAATCAAAAAGAATATTTTATACCTAATTATTTCTATCACTTAAACCGGCTTTTTGATAATCAAAAAACTAAAATTATAACTGGTAAAGTCGTAGGAGACCCACCGGTGTCTCCAGCTGTGATGACAGGTAAGATGTTAGATGATATTGCGGTATTTTTAGAAGCATGTCTTGAAACTGGGGATAACGGTAAATGTGCTTTTCATAATCATGATAAATGTAATGCTGATGATGCTGCATATCATGATATGCCAGACATGTTTGGATTTGCAAATAAAAATTCAACATATAGTTATGCCTGTAATCTAACGTCTGTGCACACTGTTAATGATGTTTTCATAGAGTTCTCAAGTAAACTAAATGGTTTTTTTCATGGGGCTCATCCTACTAGAAATAGCTGGTATGAATATCAGTCAGTAGATGAAAGTCAATCGTTAGCGAGAACAGTCTATACAGGCAACTATATTATACGACCTGAAATGCTTGGTTATTTTATTCCCTTTGCTTCGCTAAAGTTAAGAATGGCTGGTCCAGTTTTAGGTCGGTTAATTAAGTCTGTCTTCACTGACGCTTTTTGTTCAGTCAATTTGCCAATGCTGCATACACGTACCTTCTCAGTTGATGATTTATCAGAGTATAGAGCAGGTGTTGATGATAAACAGTCAATGATAAACCTAACTGATGAATCAGTGCGTCAGTATTTTGGTGATATTATGTTGTTTACAGTAGAACGTCTTGTTCAAAAGGGGTATCCATTGAAAAAACTGGATGCTCAATATATTTCAACTGTACTTCAGGAAATAGATAACGATTTATTTGCTAGATATCAGTCCAGGCATTTATCAATCATTGATATGGCAAATCAGGTAAAATCAGTTGTTAATGATCAGACTGCCTGGTGGAATCACGATTCAACAATGGTAAGTGCAGTAGATAATTTTAATCGATTTCTTGATAATGTGTATTATAATTTCGCTGATGAATCTTATTTGGTATCAAATCTTTCCAGTAAAGAGATAAGAGAGTCTATGTTAGATAAAATGTGTTCGGCGCTAACATGTTACCCTTTAAATTTAAAGAACTGGTCGGCAATAAGCCTTTAGAGAATTATCTAATGAATGTATTTGTACTTAATTCAGGTCGATGCGGCTCAACAACGTTTGTAAAAGCCTGTCAATATATCAATAATTTTACAAGTGGACATGAAACAAGAATTCATGAAATAGGTGCGTCTCGCCTTGATTATTCTGATAACCATATTGAAGTTGATAATCGACTTTGCTGGTTTCTCGGTCGCTTAGATGATGCTTATTCAGATAATGCCTGTTATATCTATTTAAAACGTAATCGTACAGATGTTGTGAAAAGCTTTATACGTCGTACTGAATTCGGTATTATGAAAGCCTATCAAGATGGTATTTACTTAAATATTGACGAGTCTGTTTCTGATGAGCAGATTGCCAATGACTACCTTGATACTATTGATAGAAATGTACGCCATTTCCTATCAGATAAAACCCATGTTCTTGAAATATGCATAGAAAATATTGAAGAGGATTTTGTCAAGTTCTGGGAACTTATTAATGCATCGGGTGATTTGGATTCTGCGTTACGTGAGTTTTCTATAAACTATAATGCATCTAGTTAAATTATTGTTTATTTATATTCAGTATTGAGCAACCTCTTTCAAGTTCGAGGTATTCGTGACTAATATCCGGATATTTATCTAACCATAATGCAATAATATCTTTCTCATCTGGTCTTCTGGCGTCATCCATAAAAATGGTACAGGAATTCGAAAGTTTATTGTAGAGCTTTACAAGTGCAGGGTATCTGGAATTTTTCTGTAAATAACCAGGTGGACCATCAATTACTAGCATATCTATAGACTGATCTGGTATTTTTTCAGGGTTGTACCACAGATATTCACCACGTTCAGTATTTACTGGAGTGAGAGGGGCATGTACTACTTCGGCGTAATTATCTAAATTGTAATGAGACAAATAGGATCTGCTCTGTTTGGCAAATTCATCTTCATGTTCAAGGCTTGTGACGAATCCTTGTTGATTCAATTCACAACATTTGGCAAGTACTAATGAGCTCGTGCCTGAGCTGCATTCAAGAATATTCTGTGGTTTTGTCTCTAGTACGTGATTAAGAATCAACTCTAGAAAGTCAGGACAGGCCGACCAGTCAGGTGTATAAGGGATTCTGGCTAAGCCTGAAGTTTTATAAATTTTCTCTATAGATTTAATATTTTCTGGATCTGTAAATAAATCTTTAGATAAGTAATTGTTATTTAATATAGCCATAGAAAAATTATTTATTAATGATATTTATGAATATCGTAAGATTTTTACCGGTGACTGGTCAGGTATCTTTCTCAGGTAGATCCAGCTAGTCAAGAGAATAATACTTATACCAATAAGAGGGCCTGTAATCCATAAAGTAATATGAAGTTGATAATCTAGATCAAAGATTTTCAAGTATAATAAATAAGCAATAAATTCTGTTCCAATTACTGCCAGTAAACCTGAAAAAATACCTAACAAGGATATTTCGGCTAACAGGCTATTTCGCAAATAGGATCGACTTGCACCTAAAGTACGCATTATTGCTGCATTTCTACTTCTGCTTTCCATACTGGACTGGATTGATGCTGTCATCACCATTAGACCGGCTACTAACACGAATAACATTACAAATTTGATAGCTGCTGAAACCTTATCCATAATACTCCGTACCTGATTCATTATATCATCAAGTTCGAGAACGGTGAGTGTGGGGTATTCACGAATCAGTTCATTGAGTAATTTTTTTTCTGTCTTATCTAAATAAAAGCTGCTTATATATGTTGCCGGAAATTTATTAATAACATTTTCAGGAAAAATGATAAAGAAATTCGGTTGAAACGATTCCCAGTCTACCTTGCGTATATTATGCACTGTAGCTACTATTCGTTGGTCAGCTATACTAAATATCAAGTTATCACCCATGACCAGATTTAGTCTCCTGGCAAGGCCTTCTTCTATTGATATAAGTGGTTTACCATTGCTGTTTGCATCAAACCAGTTACCACGAAGAATTCGGTTGTTCTGCTGTAGCTTATTCATCCATGAGAGATTAAGGTCACGCTTTAATGCTGGATCCAGTTTTTTAGTCTCAGTAGCCATTTCTGAAACTAACTTACCATTAATTGACGTGATTCGACCACGTATCATTGGATAGATGCCTTCCGTATATATTTGTCTGCTTTTAAGGAATGATCTTACAGGCTCAATTTCGTATTGCTGTATATTTATAACAAAATGATTGGGTGCATTATCAGGCAACTGGTTTTTCCAACGATCTAGCAGATCACTGTGTATCAGGTAAATAATCATCAGAATAAAAAGCGAGAGTCCCAGTGATAATATCTGCAACTGATTTTGACGTTGATTACGTAAAATCTGCTGAAGACCCAGTTTCCATGGACCGGATAGTGTAGGGTATAGAATTCGACTCAGAGTTGTTAACAGAATAGATAGTACTAGTAAGGCAAGTATACAGAGGAATGTACCTGTCATAACGAGCAGGGTGATGGTTAAATTCCCTGATTGCCACCACATGAGTAAAACAATTGAAGAGGCAGCCAGGCTATAGACAAGCCATGCTTGTATGGGTAATGGACTTAACTCATGCCTTAAGACACGTAAAGGTGAGACTGACCTAAGGCGTAATATTGCAGGTAGGCTAAAACCAATCAAGGTAATAAAGCCAGACATAAAGCCAATGATATATGGGTAGACTCCTGCACTAGGTAGTTGGCTAGAGAAGACGTCATGTAGTAATAGACTTAACATCTGTTGGGCTATATAGCCTGTTACGACACCACAAGCAGCGGCAGTTACACCCAGTAATATTAGCTGTGTTATATATATTTGCAAAATGTTTGATTGCGTAGATCCAATACAACGCATCAGTGCAACCTGATCATAATGCCTTTGTGCATAACGATTAGCTGACATGGCAATAGCGATGCCAGATAGTAGAACACTTAACATTGAAGCCAGAGATAAATACTGACGCGCCTTCTCTACAGCACTATTTATGGCCTGAGAGCTTTCGGTTCCACCAACAAGTGTTTCGTCCGCTTTTAGTTCTGGCTTTAACCATTTTTCGAAGCTTTGGCGATCGGCTAATGTCCCGGTAAATAACTGTGAGTAGGTGACTCGGCTGCCAGGCTGCACTATACCACTGTTAACCACATCGCTAATGTTCATCAGCAATCGAGGGGCAATGCTGATTAAACTCGTTGTTTGGCCCGGATCATGTTTTAATATAGCAGTGACTTTTAACTGTATTTGACCAACTTCTATATACTCATTGAGAGAAACTTTCAAAGCGCTTATTAGTCTAGGAGCTAACCAGGCTTCACCAGAAGCTGGGCCGCTGTATGAGACTTGTTCATCACCATAAGGCTCATCTGAGATCCGGATACTATTCAATAAAGGGTAATTTTTATCAACAGCTTTTATATGTGCTAACTGAAACTCATCATTGGCAACAATAACACTCGAAAAACTAATAGTTTGACTGGTTTTAAGATTATGTTTCCTGGCCTCAGAGAGATTGTCCTCATCAAGACTTGTGGTTCCATTCAGTATCAAATCGGCACCAAGAAATTCACCCGCCTGATGGTTCATTGAGCGATCTATACGTTGGCTAAAAAGACCAATTGAAGTGACGCTAGCAACAGCGATAACTAGGGATAAAAAAAGTACCTTAAGCTCACCGGAGCGCCAGTCACGTAATAAAAGTTTAATAGCTAATTGGCTAAGCTTGCACATTAGTAAGGCGACCTGAATCAAGTAATAGACATCGCTCACAACGAGATGCTAGATTATCGTCATGGGTTACGATAATTAGAGTTGTACCTTGTTCCATATTCAGCTCAAATAATAAACTGATAATTGACTGACCTGTTGTTTTGTCCAGGTTACCTGTAGGTTCATCAGCAAACAGTAATTCGGGTTGAGTTGTAAAGGCTCTGGCAATAGCAACACGTTGTTGTTCACCACCTGAAAGTTGTTTAGGATAGTGATGCAGACGTTCACCTAAACCAACTCTATCAAGTAAATACAGGGCTCTCTGTCTTGCATTATTTTCAGATAATAACTCAAGTGGTAACATGACATTTTCCAGTGCTGTCATGCCGGGCAATAGCTGAAATGATTGAAAAATAAAGCCTATTTTACGAGCCCTAATATTTGCAAGACTGTCTTCATCTAATTCGGTAATATTAATATCATCGATAATGATAGAGCCTTCTGATGGCTTATCAAGTCCAGCTAGTAAACCTAAGAGAGTGGATTTGCCTGAGCCTGAGGCACCAATAATAGAAACGCTTTCAGAACGCTTGATTTCTAGTTGAATTCCATTCAGGATAGTAATTACAGAGCTGGATGCTGTATCAACTGCATCGACCTTTTTTACCAGGTTTCTGACTACCAATATATTGTTAGAGGATTGCATGTTTCGTCTATTTATTGTTTGCCTTATGCTTGTATATTCAAGTGTTAACTATGCTAACAATTCTACTGAAAATAATATACTTATTTTAGGTGATAGTTTAAGTACTGCATATGGCTTTGATGCGGA
>JBFHVQ010000083.1:0-12460 GCA_041589455.1 Gammaproteobacteria bacterium
ACATGTTAACTGGTTAAATGAATTATCATATCAACTTACAGAATCAGTCTTCTCCATATTATTTAGTTGCTGGTTGTTGTAAAACATACTCATCTCATAAAAATTAGAAATTGGCTGTATTTCCAAAACGGTTTTTAAATCTGTAATCTGGGCTAGCTTTATTAAAGAATATATCACCTGTTCATCTCTTTATTATTCGACTAAGCCATCACATCACTGACAAGCATGAAGCCAAAGCCTATCATTTACACAGTATGAAACAGAGTTAACTATTCTCTCAAAGAAAGATAAAGGACTTGCACCATCTGATTAATACAACCAGTATAAATTTATTAATGCAGGTATAATATTTTTAATAGTATTAAACTTTACATAGCCACTATAAATATTTATTGGGGTAGGATCATATATTTGTGCATAACTACTGACATAGATTTACTTGCGTTCAATCAATGAATAAAATTGACAGATAACACCTAGATGAAATACAGTCGATCGACTTACCTCTTATTAATAAGAATATTTTTTATATATGCATAATCGCTGGTTATATAAGTTATTCCCATTTTTACTCTGGTTCCCTGTCAACTCCATAATTATACGCGGTGATTTACTGGCAGGCATAACTGGCGGCCTGGTACTCGTACCGAAAGCGATGGCCTATGCGCAGTTATCCGGTCTGCCACTTTACTTTGGTCTTTATACCGCATTTATACCCGCTTTACTGGGTGCACTATGGGGTTCTTCTCGGCAACTGGCAACTGGTCCGGTAGCCATTGTTTCCCTAATGACGGCAGCAGCAGTCACCCCACTGGCTGTTCCTTATACTGATGATTATATAACCCTCGCACTGTTACTTACATTTATGGTAGGTGTCATTCAGTTTTCACTGGGTGTAGTCAAATTAGGCACCATCGTTAACTTTGTTTCCCATCCAGTGATATTGGGCTTTATGAATGCGGCCGCTATCATTATTGCCTTATCACAGCTCGACAACTTATTAGGTATTCCAAAATCTCGTAGTGACTCTTTTCTGAAAGATATCTGGGAAATGCTTGGGTATTTACCGCAGGCACATTTACCCACGCTCGCTATGTCGGGGTTTGCCCTGATTTTAATGTTGTCATTGAAGAAAATTCCAGCCTTATCAAAACTCAGTGTACTGATTGCTGTCGTCATCACTATTATTGTTAGCGTTATATTCGAATATGACCAGAAATCGAAAGCCATCACAACTCAGATCGTTCATGAGGAAAGCAGAACCCTTATTGAAGAGTACATCAATGACGACAGACTAATAAAAGAAAAGGTGATACAGGTCACCGAAAAAGCTTCGAAGCTGCGTACCTTACAAAAAGCCAAAGACCTGCATGGCGCAGCTTCTCTTAAATATGAGATTGATGTAACCAAGCTTGATATTGATGCGCTTAAAAAACAAAATCATATCCGTTTAAGCCGAATCAATGCATTACGTTTTGTAAAAACCAGTGAATTAGATGATAAAACACCGAGCTTTTATCTTGATGACGGTGCTGACTTAAAGAATAAACTGGATACGCGTAACTGGCGTGTCAAAAAAATTGAAGGCAATGAAATCAAATTTATTGGTGGTGGAGATGTTGTTGGTAATATCCCCCAGGGTCTCCCCTCCTTCCGCATGCCTAAATTAAGCCTCGACGCTATTTTGTCATTACTGTCTGCTGCATTTGTTATTGCGTTGGTTGCTTTTATGGAATCGATTTCAATGGCCAAAGCAATGGCAGCAAAAACCAGACAGCGCCTTAACCCAAATCAGGAACTTATTGGTCAAGGTATAGCGAATATGGGTGGTTCGTTATTCCAGGCGTACCCTGCTAGTGGCTCCTTTACTGGTTCGGCGATTAATTTACAGGCAGGTGCAAAAACCGGTTTTGCCATGGTCTTTAATGCGACCTTTGTTATGATCACCCTGCTATTCCTGACTCCCTATCTCTACAACCTTCCTAAGGCTGTACTAGCCGTTATAATTTTGCTTGCGGTCACCAGCCTGATTACCCCCACAATGCTGGTTCATACCTGGAAGGCAAGTCGTACTGACGGTATCGTTGCTATTACCACATTTGTTGTAACACTGGTTGCTGCACCACACCTGGATCAAGGCGTAATGGTCGGCGCGGGTTTAGCAATTCTTCTATACCTGTACCGATCAATGAAACCGCGTGTTGTTCAATTAGGTCGATTTGAAGATGGGACCTTGCGAGATATCAAAGTTAATCCATCAATACCCACTAGCCCACACATTGTCGCGCTACGTTTTGACGGTTCGCTTTATTTTGCCAATGTATCCTACTTTGAAGATAACATTCTTGAAGAAGTTGCCAGCAGACCCAATGCTAAATACCTGTTAGTGTCGGCTGGTTCTATTAATTTTATTGACTCATCGGGTGAAGAAGTCATACATCATCTGGTTAAACGATTACGTAAAAGTGGCACTGAAGTCGTCTTTTGCGGCCTTAAAAAACAGGTACTTGATGTAATGCGAGCTACCGGTCTGTTTGAATTAATTGGTCAGGAGAATATTTTTGCTAACGAAGAGCAGGCCATTAATGATATCTCAAGGCGTATTGGGCCTGAAGCTTCTAATGACTTTTTCTGTGCTGTCAGATCAAAAGAGGAAGAGATATTTCAAGACCCAGAAGAAACTATAATCAAAGAAGATAAACCTACTATTTAATGTTATTCACACAATAATTACTTGAACTGACGAGATGCAGCTCTCTTCTCTGAAACAACCAGACAGAAAACTATCAATTTCTATCCTTGCATTGAACCTATTCAATAGACGCGTGATCTTAAATCATCTTAACTGATCTAAATAAGACCGACCGCACATAAAATACAGCTACCTGTGAGAAAATTAGATTATTATTAATTGGCTTATATTAATGGTGAAGCGATTTTTATAATTTATCTGTAAACCGATTAAAGCAGAGAAATAATTACAGAACAAAGGGGAAGCACCGTTGCTTCCCCTTTTTAGGTTATTTCATCGCTAGAATACCCACTGCAGAAAATGCTATCAGTAACATGACCCATAACGACATAATGGCATACAGGTTATTTCTTGGCTTTTCTCTAAGGTACGCCAAGCCCGCCATAAATAGCGCGGGTAATGCTGCTATGCTACCTAATGCAACACCAAACTGGGTAAAACCATCACCTGTTGATATGTATTGTAGGAAAAAATGACCTCCGGGAAAACCATCGCCCGCAGTATTCCAGATATCTTGTGCACTTTGTCCTTCCCAAAGTGCAGCGAAAACAAAGTGAGGATTTAGCACATTATTATCTACATACCATAAGCTTATTATCGGACCTATTGTACATATGGCTGCAGCAACAATACAAAGCCAGTAAATAACTTCACCATAAACTATTTGTGCCTGTGGCATATCAGGTTTTGTCATTACGCTGCCTCCTCTTCTAGACTTGCTTCTTTATTGAATTTCCATATAGAGAAGACCACTGATGACATAATAACTAAAAACACTGCCATATTAATATGTCCAGGAATCTCACCTATAACACCGAGGATATTTAATCCTCTGCTTACTAAGCCATAAGCAGTAAAAATCATGATACCAATTAACATCAACCTGACAAATCCGGCTTTAATTGATACCAGTATATGTGCACCAACGATCCCACCAACTACCTGCCCTACTAACCAGGGTGCAACAAATAATGGAATCACCGCACCCATTAGCAGATATGGCCACACACCAATTGAGTCAATCATGCCAAGCAAAATACCACTGTTGGCTGCTGACACTTTAAGCGGTATTCCAGCTATCAGGTTTTGTGCAGGAACCAGTGCCCAACCGCCACCTAGCCCAAAGAAACCAGAAAGCAAGCCAATACCAAAAGCGGCAAGAAGAAAATATCGGGCATTTTTAATTTTATAATTAATTACCTTGTCTAATGATTCCTCAAGATATGGCTGCTCAAGATTTGCCATCTTCGCAAAATGTCCCGTCTTTTCTACTTTAGGCCACTCGATCTTTCCGCCGCCAAAAAAGAAAAGTGCCGCGATAAATAAAATGATTCCGCCGAGTGATATTCTTATAAAACCCTCACCCGCTGGTCCCATGTATTCAGCAACATAGATTGCACTGGTTGCACCGGTTAAGGCACCAATACCAGCAATGGTCGCTCCGAAGATACAGACTTTCAAATTTCCAAGCCCGGTATTCATGAACAGTTTCGTTGATACCAGGCCGCTAAACATAGCGACAACAAGCCCTGTTGCTCTTATTACCAGGCTATCTATCGCAGTAAAAGCCAGCATCACCGGAGTGAATAAAACACCTCCACCAATACCTGCAATAACCGCTACCAGCGCTAGACAGAAACTAGCTATAAACGAACCAAAAAGTATTGCCGTGATGGTCCATGCAGATGTGCCACCAGCAGGTGTTTCAGAGCCATAAGATATTAAAGCTAAAGCAATGTAAGATAGAATAACAACCACTGTCATAATGATTACTTCTATCCAAGGGGATTTTAAATACTTATTCATTGTTTTTACGTCCTGACTATGATGAAAAAATCAGCCCATAGGACAGCAGATAATACGAGAGAAATTATCTGTCAATTGAGCCACAACTCATGGGGAGAAGTGGTGTAGTTACGAAAAACCACGGCTAGTAGCATTTAATTTAGACAAATTAAATGAGCTACCTGGTGGCGGTTCAGGTGGTTTCTCGGTTATTTCCATAACAGTCTTCCCACCGTCTCCACATGATGCATACCAAAACACCGAACTGTTCAGGAAATATACATTAAGCATTCTTTATCTCCTCAGAAAATGGTTTTAAGCGCACATATCAATATAAACGGAAACATACAATATGTTTATGCTTATATTACCATTAATTAATATTTGGGTATTGGCATAGATCAAAATTAATACGTAAATGCTATCCGTGACATTCACAGTTAGATGCGCACAATCGCAGGCGTCTGCAGTTAATAATATACATGTCAATGATATTCAGAATGAAACAGCCTGACATGATATAGATAAATGAAAACTTTGATTGCCAATAATAATTGCACATTATTGAATTAGTTTATCCATTCTGTGGCATACACCCTGGATTATATCGACGCAGTTTACTGGACAGGAAACTGGAAGTTAAGAGCGCTTAAGCGACGCAGTTTATAAGTCATTACACCGGCTAATTATTAGCCGGTGTAAACAATCGGTTAACAATAATGATCCATGGATATGGCACACTGGTACTTAGTCCAGTATATCATCCTTGCTGAAAGGCCTGCCCCTACGCCATAACACTTCGGTTTCTATCACTAACTGATAACAACAGTTAAGCTGATGCCAACGACTTTCAATTTCCTGCTTAACCAGCTCAAGTCGATCATCTACTAATGATGGATCCTCATTCTCAGCAAGATAGGACAAGCGAAGTATTGAAGGATCACTGGCCAGTTCAGACATTAACAGATCGAGACGAGGCACCCACTGTGGACGCATCTCGGTTGTACCGGGCTCAAACACAGGATCAGCAAAGTCTAGCCTGACAACTCTATGTATCGCCGCACCGAAGTTCATCTTGACCATCTTGCCACGGGTTGCTCTAACTACTCTTGGGTTTTCGGTTGTAATTCGATAACCCGTCGGTAAGCTACGCTCATCCAGTTTCAACATAAAATTACTGCCACGATCAGGATTTGGTACATCTGCACAGGTCAGATGGAAGCGACCATTTTTATCAGTCGTAATCTCCAGCCCTTTAGGTGCATATAAGCTGACACCTGCCAGACCTGGTTCACCTTCATCCTGGTATGCGTTCAGGTTCTTATCGTCAAACACCTTACCGATGATATCAGTACAATCAAAGGTTGGATCTGGCACAACCCGCACTGTGGCTTCTGCAATACCAGAGACCAGCTCCGTTGTAAGGCGATGGCGTACCTGTGCCTGATTAATATATTCGCCTTCACCAACTCCAGAGCTCACCACCAGTAACATTTTAAGTTTGAGCGTCGAACTCGAAGGCAATGGTGTCGTCGTCTGCCAGATAAGTGAGCGTGTATTAATATCGTAAATCGGCTCCAGATCCATCCAGTCACCATTACCCGCCTGTATCCTTGACGAACCATTAATGTATTTAAATCCGGCTGGGAATATATCCTCGATATCCAGGTCGTAGATTGGAGCATCCAGTGTATTTCTCAGGGTAATTAAATAAGGCACCAGCTGACCACGATTAACATTTAGCAGCATTGATGATTTGGTTACTGCAACAGCATTTTCAATATCTGAATCAACAGCAATGTGATTGTTAAACACCTGCTCAGCAGAAACTGCATTGCTGAAATTAAATTGCAAATAGTAATCACTTAACGGATCACGGGGTGCCACAGAGTAACCGGGCAGCTGATGTGATACCTGTATTTCACACTCCGCACTACTGGTTACGGCATCCAGATTACAACTGGTGACATCCACGGCAGGATCTGTCAAGGCTGCAGCAGGTGGAATAATCACTGAAGTCGCTGGTGTCGATGGGTCATTATCAACATCGAGGAATCCCACTGGTGGATACACATTTATCGTATAGTCATCACCTGAATCACAGAATCCCGGCTGGCTAAAGTTCAGCTCAAACTTATAAAAGCCACTAACCGGTGTTAACTGATTCTGCTGATCAGGATCAACAAAACAGTTCACCGGTAACACCGTACCAGATGAATTAACTAATTCTAATCGCGTATTTGCAACAGGCACTCGTAATATCGATTCATATATCACACCATTAGGCTGGATTGGTAAATTCAGGTTTTGCAGATTAGAACCTTCGTTTCCAAACACATCATCAATGCCCTGCTGGATATTCGTGAAGATAGAACTGGCCGCTCCCAGAGAAGCCGCATTAATAGCAGCGCCAGGTGCAATATATCGCAATGAATACGCTGCACCTGTCGGCAAGTTGGGTAACAGACCATTAAACTGGAAGCGACCATTAAAGTCTGTTAATGCCATGCCCTGTAGGACATTGCTGTAATAAAGCTCTACGGTCCAGCCTTCTAACAAACTCTCGCCCGTGGTAACTGTTTCATCGAGTGTATGGTCATGCCAGACCTGTCCACCAAGATTGAGTGTTCCGGGTATACCCCCAATATCAATCGATACACTGGCAGACGCATTTACTGCCGGATTATCCCAGTAAACCGTTGCTGTGTTAGTGACTGTATCGCCTATATTAAGGTTTGCATCGAGCATTGCCCTGAAGCGTAATTCAATCGACTGACCGGGAGCCAGATCACCATAATTCGTTGAATAATCCGCTGTAATTACTGGGTCTGTAAAACTGACGCCCGTGGATAGACCATTCAATAAACCCGAATCGGTAACATAGGTCATTTGTCCAGCGACAGGCACATCCAGATCATCTGTGATAATGACGTCCGTTGCAGGTATACTGGAAATATTTGTTACAAGTACGACATATTCTAGCTGACCACCCGCTTCTGCTGCCGCTGCACCCACTACAGAAACCTGCTTATTAATCGATAACACCTGCGCTGCACCAACGACTACTTCAGTTGGCTGATCACCATTGGTATCGATACCATCTGCATCCGTCAGTTCATTTAGTTGTTCATTGGAGCTCACCACCCCCTGATTGCTAATAACCGTGCCCGCAGCCACTGCAGGATTGACGGTTACATCAAAAATAATAGTGGCAACCTCACCCGGTGTTAACACACCATTGCCGGATGTTGGTAAAGACACAGTGGTTAGGTCAGAAGAACTAATCGGTATACCTGCGACAAGCGGCGACACACCGGCATCCGGTTGAGCAACCGGTAAGCCATTAAGGAAAACACTGTCTGCTACATAGCTTGTATTAACAGGGACTGCATCGATAAACACCGCATTAGTAGCATCAACTGCACCACTATTAAAGACCAGAATGGTATAACGCAAAACATCACCGGGCTCGATAATGCCTGGTAAGCCATTATCAACCAGTATCTGTACTGACTTATGCGCATCGACAAACGGAACACTACCCACTATATCCAGCGTCGGGTCATCTGCGACTGGTGTTGCAGGATCATCCGATGGCGTCACACCAACCTGAACACCCCCATGTTCACCACTGACAAAACCCTGATTTGAAATAATAATGCCATCAGAGACACCGGCATTAATCGTCACATCAAATGTAACTGTCGCTATGTTATCTGCAGGTGCCGCGGCATCAGCCAGCATCACCCCGGGTGTGGTATCACGGGCAGCATTTAAAACAACGCCAGTTACTAATTGTGATTCGGTTGCCACCGGATCATTGACGGCTACGCCATTTAACGTTGTACTATCGGCTACATACGTTGTATTCGCTGGTATCTGATCACTCAGACTGACATTAACAGCATTATCATCGCCGATATTGCTGACCGTTAGCGTATATCGTAGCGTATCACCCGTCAGTAAAATTCCGGGATTCCCCGTCAGGTCCTGTGAAGTTTTGTGCACCTGAAATACTGGGGACGAAGTAATTAATACCTGGGTTGGATCTTCATCACCTGCCAGCGCAGGATCATCCGCACCATTCACATTAGGATCATCACTGGTGCTGATTACAAATCCAAAGTTTGTCAGTGTTGCCTGGTTAAGTACATTGGTCTGGTTTGTTATAACAGGCAACAATTCAATTTCGTAAGTGATATCAACAATATCGCCAGCAGTGCCCTGTGGTTGAATGTCGAGATTTCGAATATCAACAATACCGGTTCCATTGATGCCACCATTAGCATCTGTATTCGTCGTATCAGCCGTTCCGGGAACACTGGTAATAACTAAACTTCCCGGCACAAATACTGCGGGTGCATTGAGTGCATCCAGTTCATCCAGGAAAGACGCGCCAAGAACACGAACCAGGCTAATATTTTCAATGCGCAGATTGTATTCCAGACGATCACCCGGACTTGCATCGGTTGCCGGACTCTGACCTGTCGTCAGGTTATTGACAGTTTTCTGGAAAATAAGCACAGGTGATTCGACCGTTAATGTATGCGCATCCTGTTCATCCAGCACTGCGCTTGTACCGTCACTGATGACGCCACTGTAAGTTCTCGTTTCACCTGTTGCGCCTGCACCTGCTGTATCATTGCTAAACCATTGCGTTGCTGCAGCGACATTGGTCAGGCTAGTCCCACTAATACTGTCATCATCTATATTGGTTTCATAATTAATAATTAACCGCTGACCAGCATCAATTACCGCCGTCGTTGATTGCATCACTACAGAGAAGGTACAGGCCGGTTCGCCGGTATAGATTGTGGTGTAATCAGTGCCTTCAACCAGCACTGGCGATACAGTGGTAATACCATCTGCTTCGAATACCTGCACAGTGATATTATTCGGTGTGGTATCACACATGCCACCCGGTGAAGGGTTCGGTAGGATGTCAGTAATGGTCAAGTCATGGGCAGGGCCTGTGCCAGTGTTTTGAATATTCAGGGTAAAGGTGCCGGGCTGTCCCAAACGTAATGTGGCAGGCCCCGTTTTTTCAAGTGTTAAGGTATCTGGCTCGATGATAGTGATATTACTAGAGGTCCCGGGCAGCCCAGGGTCCTGTGTCACATTGTAGGTATAATCTGCGCTATTATTAAACACTAGACCACTGACATTAGTCGCGACATTATTCACTCTAACAGTAATATCAATGACTGCCTGATCACCCGCAGGTATGTCGATACCTGTCGTCGTATCTTCGATAATTAAATTTTTATTATCACCGGTATTTACTGGCGTCCAGCTACCTGCGCCGGATACCTTCGTCACTGAAACAAAATCCAGATCTGCAGCCAGTAAATTCAAGTTGTCCAGAATACGCACATCATTTAAATTTGAAGGCAGTGTTGTGGAAGGCACAGTTATTCTATAAACAACATCTTCACCAATCGTTGCCGTCGTCTGTGATGTCTGTTTTGTTAATGCGCCGGGGTGAATAATTAAGCTCGTGCTTACAGGTGCAGTGACATAATCATTCACCACTGGCACAGCCGACCCTGTACGTTCATTCACATCAACGTTATCAATGCCAGTCCATCGTGCAATGGCAGAATTGGTTAAGGTCAGGCCCGCAGCTGCGGTATTGGGAATCAGTACATCATAGTTAATGCTAATACTCTGGCCTTCTGCTATATCAATATCAGCCGTTGCAGAAGTCAGATCCCAAACCAGTGTCTGCGGTGTTGTTATACCATCACCGGTTATGACGGGATCTGAAATTGTATTACCCACACCACTGACTGTAGCTGATCCCGCCTGATAGATTAACCCCAGACTGAAATTTTCTTCGATGCGAATATCAAAGGCATCTGAAAAATTATTTCCCGCGTCAGCAGTAAGCGTCAGCGTATAACTCAAGGTATCACCAGGATTTGGCGCGTTTAACGGACTGACCGCTTTACTCATCGTCACATTTGGCTCAATTATTCTAAGCGTACCACTACTCGCTACAATCGGTGTCGGATCAGCATCATGGGTGTAGTTAACCGTATTAACAAATGTGGTTCCTGCGTTAGAGGACGTATTGTTTGCTAAACGGGTATTGAGTGTAATGACAACCTGCTCACCTGCCGGTATCTGTGCAATGCCCAGATTAACATTCTGGCCTGACGTCGTATCCGTCAGTGCGATCGGATTAGAAGCACCATCGACAGCCGTAGCACCAAGATAAGTTAAGGCATTATTTAGTGTATCCGCGACAACGACATTATTCATCACCGCATTGATAGGAATGGCTGGCACACGAATCTGGTAATCCACCAGTTCACCAACCGTCACTTCACCTGTTACAGGAGCAGTGATTACTTTACTCAGTGCACCTGCCCCTACAATATTGGTCATATAAAACTGCACCGGGACGGCGGGACCAAATGATTGTCCTGATGCTGATGGTAGTGACCAGTAGGAATCTAGCGTTGCCGTATTATTCCAGGTCTGGTTAGGGCCAAAGTCTGTATAGAAACCAGCCTGATATTCAACACTGACACATTCACCCGCATTAACCGGTACCAGCAAAAGTACCTGCATATTGCCACCACGGATAAACGGTGGGATATAAATATAATCCGTTACAGCTGATATTGGTGTTCCATTGATGCTCACCACAAGATTAGCGATACTGTTTTCATCAAGTTGGGTTGGTAAAACATCTCTTAATACAAAATTATATGCCGGCGCAGCTGGTGCTGCTGCATTACAACCTTCCAGTCTAAACTGAACAGTATCGTTAACAACATCGACATTAAGCGGATTAGTAATTGTATTGCTGGCACCATTACCGGTTTTACTGAGGTTACCCATTACTGGCTGTAACAGGGTTAAAGTAACACTATCCTGTAAACGCGCAGGATCAACTACAAGTGCTCCCTGTGTATTGTTATAACTTAAGGTGGCACTATTAATAAGACTACTGCTGGCAACTTGTGGGATGCCTGAATTCACCGTTACAAGTGCATCATATTCAATAACAAGATTATCAACTGGTGTATTGTTACCACTCGGCGTATTCAGAATATCGCCAAAGTCCCACAACAGACTCCCTGTATCACCTGCTGCTGGTTGTGTGCTTAGCACATAATTAAAGCTGGCCGCACCTGAAGCAGGTGTCACACTGACTAAACTGGAAAACTCCATACCCGCTGGAAGAATATCATTAAGCTGTACCGAGCTGGTTGTCCCCTCACCCAGACTCAGTGTTAACCTGAAACGAGCCGTATCGCCAATGCGTAAAATTCCATCAGTCGCATTACTACCATTACTATTCCAGCTATCGGAAACCAGGATTTTACTTAGAGCATTATTATCAACTGAAGAAAATACATTACCGTTTGCACTCACACATAAATCATCAGGTGCCGTTATGGTTGGACAACCTGCGCCATTTCGTTCATCAGCCGTTGCACTATTGAGAGAATGCCAGTCGATATGTACCGTATTATTGAAAGTAGCTGCACTGCTATTCTGTACCTGTGCCTGGTAAGTTAATAGCAATGTCTGCCCAACGGGAATATCCAGACTGATATCGCCGTTATCGAATCCCCAGTTTAGCGATCCCGATGGAGAAACTGTAGCGATCGGATCAAATCCGGCGACTGGTATGCCATTAATTGTCGCCGTAGGCGTGAAACCAGAATAGAGAGCCAGCTCAGCAGGTATTAGATCCAGCACGTTGACATTGTATGCTGTATCCGTACCACTATTAGTTGAAGTAATAACGTATTCAATGATACTGCCACCTGAAACCGGCAAAGGCGTTTGCAGGGTACCCACTTTAGTCGCAGACAATACCGCCTCAATAACCGTCATATTGGCAGTTGTACTACTGCCACCTACAGTCTGGGATGCGGAAACACCATTAATTCGGTTATAGGTATA
>JBFHVQ010000084.1:0-12232 GCA_041589455.1 Gammaproteobacteria bacterium
GGCAAATGCGGCGGCGACAAAAAAGGTAAATGTGGCGAAGGCAAATGCGGCGGCGACAAAAAAGGTAAATGTGGCGAAGGCAAATGCGGCGGCGACAAAAAAGGTAAAATGAGCAAGTGCGGCGAAGGTAAATGTGGCGGCGCTTAATTACTTATTAGCTTTAACTTAATACTGCCGTTAATGTTATGTTATCTGGCAAGTTATTAACTTAAACTGCTAGCCACCAATAAAAAGCCCCAGTTCTTTAAGAACTGGGGCTTTTTTAATGCGAGGCTGATACAGGAAAAGTATACTCTTAGTTTTGAATATTCGTTACATCAACACTTTTCTAATTTAAATAATAGTATCGCAAGAGGCGTAAGCTAATTACCATTTGTCCTTTTTCATACCCTCTATTTTCGTACTGCTAATATTATAAATCTGAAGCTCTCATTAATCAGCAGAATCTTTATTTACTGCTATTTTATATATATCACCTGTCTTATATAAAATTCTATAAGAAGTAAATCTAATATGAATGATAGCCCTATATTAATAAGCGTCCTGGAATTTCTTACCATAACTTTTATTGTTTCAATAGGTATTGCAGCCATTGTTATTCTGGTAATTTATGTTATCGATCGAAACCAGACCGTACATGCTATTCGCAGAAACTATCCGGTAATTGGGCGATTTCGCTACTGGTTTGAACATTTAGGAACTTTTTTTCGTCAATACTTCTTTACCATGGATCGTGAAGAGTTACCCTTTAATCGCGCAGAGCGATCCTGGGTTTACAGAGCAGCAAAGAATGTTAGTAATGTTGTCGCCTTTGGCTCTACCAGAGACCTAAAACCCGCTGGCACAATCATGTTTGTTAATTGTCCCTACCCTACACTTGGCAAAGATGCGGTCAAACCCAAACCGGTGACCATTGGTGAAGATTGCAAGCACCCTTATACCACCGATTCAATTTTCAATATTTCAGGCATGAGTTATGGCGCCCTATCTGAACCAGCGATCACATCCCTTTCTCATGGCGCAAGAAAAGCCGGTGCCTGGATGAATACCGGTGAAGGCGGTATCTCACCTTATCACATTGCTGGCGGAGCGGATCTGGTATTCCAGATTGGCACCGCAAAATATGGCGTGCGCGATCTGGAAGGTAACCTCTCTGATGACAAGTTAAGGGAGGTAGCTGCACTGGAACAGGTAAAAATGTTTGAAATCAAATTGAGTCAGGGCGCCAAACCTGGAAAGGGTGGCATTTTACCTGGGGCAAAAGTCACTGCAGAAATTGCCAGAATTCGTGGTATTCCTGAAGGTGAAGACTCTATTAGTCCAAACCGCCATCCGGATATCAATAATAATGATGACTTACTTGAAATGATTCACCATATTCGACAGGTCACCGGAAAACCAGTGGGATTTAAGGTAGTGATAGGCGCTTACGGCTGGGTAGACAGTTTGTTTGAAAAAATTAACCAGCGTGGCTCTGATTATGCTCCTGATTTTATTACGGTCGACTGCGCGACTGGCGGCACCGGTGCAGCGCCCATGAGCCTGATTGATTATGTTGGCCTACCTATTCGAGAAAGTCTGCCTCTTGTAGTAGATAAACTCAATGAACATGGGCTTAGAAATCGCATAAAAGTTATTGCCTCAGGCAAACTGATTACACCGGCCGATGTTGCCTGGGCTCTCTGTGTTGGCGCTGAATTTATTGTATCAGCACGTGGTTTTATGTTTGCTCTCGGTTGCATTCAGGCCTTGCAGTGCGATAAGAACACCTGCCCTACCGGTATAACAACACACAATAAGAAACTACAACGCGGACTGGTACACACCCAGAAATCCTGGCGAGTCACTCACTACATACAAAACATGATTTACGAAGTGGGCGTTATCGGGCATTCATGTGGTGTTAAAAGCCCGCGTGAGTTCAAGCGATTTCATGCACGTATTGTACAATCTAATGGCCTGTCACTTGCTCTGGATGAACTGTATCCTGACAAATCAAATGAACTAAAAGAATAATTGTCAGTCCATCACTTAATTAATTCATTCAAATCCAGGGAAATAAAAATGAACAAGCTTTCCGATCTGTTAGCTGAAATTCAGGATGTACTCAATAAAAACCTGAAACACCTCGACTTTATTGCACCGCTACTTATTCGTATTTACCTGGCACCCATTTTTATACTAGCCGGATGGGGCAAGTTATCTGATCTGGAAAGTACCGCTTATTATTTTGGTGAATTTCTTGGCATGCCTTTCCCAGAACTGATGGCTCTCCTTGCAGGTGCGACCGAGTTCTTTGGCGGCATTGCGATACTAATTGGCCTGGCCACTCGCTGGTTTAGCATCCCTCTCATGGTAACCATGGTAGTTGCGGCAGCCACTGCACACTGGAGTAATGGCTGGCATGCATTACCTGAAACAACTCTCACTGTTCCCTGGGAATGGCGAACTGACCTTATTGAGGAAGCAGTAAAACGAAAAGATATTGCACGTGAACTCTTACAAGAACACGGTAATTACAGCTGGCTCACAGAAACCGGCAGTATCACCATTCTGAAAAATGGTATCGAGTTCGCCGCAACCTACTTCATCATGTTGTTACCACTACTGTTTTTTGGTGCCGGACGCGCCAGTGTCGATCATCTGTTAAGCAAACGCTATTTAGGTGATTAATACGCTTTATGGACGACTTCGCTCATCAGTATATTTTCTTGGTAAAGCGCGCAATACACTCTAGACTTTTCTGTAAGCCCTAAAGAAGTATCTGGAGCGAACCATGAATGACAATATGACTGATGTGATGATACACATTGATGAAGATCTCAATACCCAGGAGCAATCTCAGCTTGAAGATCAGATGCGCAAGCAGAAAGGTGTTGTTGGATTAGGCTATCACGAAACACAGCCTCATCTGATGATTGTCGAATTTAACCAGGACACCACAACTCCGAAAGAGTTGTTACATGCTGTGAGTGATTTTGGCCTGCATGCTGAACTTGTGGGTATGTTATAACAGAATTTGTTCAGTCAAAGATTTTCTGCCACCAACGTCGGCGATTATTCGCAGGCTTTAGTGCATCTTGCAGATTTACCGGTTTCATTTTTGACATAACCCAGCCAGGCAAAGGCGGATTTTCACTGAAGCCACAACTGACTCCCAGATTATGCGGATCGAAAATTTTTATAAAATCAGGTGATTCTTGATTATCGGCATAAACGATGCCACAGTAGTCTTCGTCGTGTTCTCGACGCAATAGCTGGTCTATTTCATCAATAAAATTTAAAACCTGTTGCTGATCACTGGGAGACTCGGGCGCATCTTCACCTATCGCATAAAGATACCAGTTATCATCAATCTGAGGCCGGAGGTTATTCCAGAAGCTCTCTAACTGATCCCAGCGTAACAGTGATTCAAAACGCCCTTCTTTAAAGCGTTTAACATAAGGGTCGCTATAGGTTTGATCCTGAGTCATTACATCACCTTCAGTTGCCCTGGTAAGTTTTGCAGAAGCCAGTTTTCTACATCCTGAATACCTCTATGCAGGAATTCAGGATCGTTATACACATTGGATAGCATTATGACTCCCTGCATTTTTGAGAGTAAATCCATTGCCAGATTTTCCGATCGGGCTTGTTGACCTAGTACCTCAAGCTGCTGCTTTATCCAGCTCTTTAATAAATCAAATACCGCTGTTAACCGTGATCTGGCGAGCTCAGTATTCTGGTCTTTTACCAGCTCAGAACTCAGGCTACCAATAGGACAGCCATAACGCAGCACTTCGCTTTCCTTTAGCAGTGGAAAATGAATAAATTGTAGTAATCGCTGCATAGGGTCCTGACTCGCCGCTTCACACTGACCCAGCATCTGCTGAAATTCTGACAGGCGCGAGTCCACCACAGCAGACAGAATGTCTTCTTTGGTTTTGAAGTAATAGTAAAAATTACCTCGAGGAATACCGGTTTCATCAGAAATGTCACTGAATGACGTCTGGTTATACCCCCTTGAATAAAACAGGTGGTCAGCGGCCTCAACGATACGCTGGCGATTAGCAGACCCTTTAGATCCCATAGTATTGCCTGTAATGTAAACGGAACATAATAATATTAACTCAAATTTTCCAACTTCTCTCTACTATAGCGCTAGAGCCGGCATCCTTCATCCAATATCAGACAATCGTATGATTATTTGCCATATTTTTCAATATGAAGATGATAAAGCCTTCATCGGTCATATATAATTCAAGCACTTAAACAACCACTCCTGTCCAGGAAAGAGCACAATACCGATGTATGCGCTTGAAATTCGTGATTTAAAAAAGACCTATAAGAACGGCACTCAGGCGCTTAAAGGCGTCGACCTGCATGTCGAACAGGGGGATTTCTTTGCCTTACTGGGGCCAAATGGCGCAGGCAAGTCCACCACTATTGGAATAATTTCTGGCCTGGTTAATAAATCAGCTGGTGAGATCCGTGTATTTGGCTATGATTTCGACCGCGAGCAAACTCAGGCGAAATCCTGTATAGGCCTGGTTCCCCAGGAATTTAACTTTAACCAGTTCGAGCGAGTAGAAGAGATCCTGGTCAACCAGGGCGGTTATTACGGTATTCCTCGCCCCCTGGCCTATGAACGAGCAGAAACCTATCTCAAACAGCTCGCTCTCTGGGAGAAGCGCCATGTAATGGCAAGGGAACTATCTGGTGGCATGAAACGCAGGCTAATGATCGCACGCGCCCTGATTCATCAACCTCGACTATTGATACTCGATGAGCCAACCGCAGGTGTCGATATCGAAATTCGGCGCTCCATGTGGCAATTCCTCGAGAAAATCAATCAGCAAGGTACAACCATCATTCTAACCACCCATTATCTCGAAGAGGCCGAAAGCCTTTGTCGAAATATTGCGATTATTGATCATGGCTGCACCATCGAACACACCAGTATGAAGCGCTTACTGAATCAACTGAATAATGAGACCTTTATTCTATATCTGCAACAGCCATTAACAGACGAAACCATTCTGAGATCTGGTGAACTGGCAAAGTTTGAAATTCAACTGTCTGATGAAAACACACTTGAAGTCAGCATTGACAAGGATTCACACATCAATCAACTGTTTAACCTGTTAACTGATCAACAGATCCATGTACTGAGTATGCGAAATAAAACCAACCGACTGGAACAGCTATTCATGTGCCTGGTCGATAAAAACCGAAACAACGCCGAGCTTCTTGAAACCTTACAACAAACTACAGAAGTTGATACCTTATTATGAACTGGTCTGCTAAATATACTGCTTTAAAAACCATTATCATCAAAGAGTATTTACGCTTTATACGTATATGGATGCAAACCGTATTACCTCCGGCAATTACCACTGCACTGTACTTTGTGATTTTTGGCAATCTTATCGGTTCACAAATTGGTGATATTGATGGCTACAAATACATGGATTATATCGTCCCGGGACTGATTCTGATGGCGGTTATAACTAATGCCTATGGCAATGTCGTGTCTTCTTTTTACAGTGCAAAGTTTCAGAAGTCCGTTGAAGAACTGCTGGTCTCACCCATTCCAAATTACCTGATTCTCTCAGGCTATGTTATGGGTGGCATAGCCAGAGGCATTATTGTTGGCATCGTGGTAACTGTCGTTGCTATGTTTTTCACTGATATTGAGATCCACAGTTATAGCCTAAGCCTGCTAGTATTTTTTCTGACTGCCAGCCTGTTCTCTATAGCTGGTTTTATTAATGCAGTTTATGCCAATAGCTTTGATGACATCAGCATTATTCCAACCTTCGTTCTGACTCCGCTGACTTATCTTGGTGGTATTTTTTACTCAATTGAAATGCTCCCTGAATTCTGGCAATCCATCTCGCTTGTTAATCCTATACTCTATATGATTAATGCATTCCGTTATGGCTTTATTGGAATTACCGATACCGACCTGAATGTAGCTATTAGTATTATTGTTTTCTTTAATATTCTACTCTTTAGTTATGCAATGCATCTGTTAAATAAGGGTATCGGCATACGTCAATAACGATGCCTTTACATAAAAAATATAAACCGAACCCACCGCTAGATCCCATCAGCATTCCGATAGACTACACTTTAGTTTAACCAGTCAATCTAAAGCAGAGGGATAAAACAAAATGAAAGCATCGGATCTGTTTGTAAAGTGCCTTGAAGAAGAAGGCATTGAGTATATTTTTGGTGTCCCGGGCGAGGAAAATGCCGACTTCATGATGTCACTGGAGCAGTCCGATAAAATCAGTTTTATCTTATGCCGCCATGAACAGGGTGCCGCATTTATGGCTGAAGTGTATGGCCGACTAACCGGTAACCCGGCTGCTTGCCTGGGTACTCTTGGCCCTGGTGCCACCAATTTAATTACCGGGGTTGCCGATTCCAATATGGATCATGCACCAATGTTGGTGCTCACAGGGCAAGGTTCATCTCAACGACTTCACAAAGAATCACATCAGGTAATGGATGTGGTAACCATGTATTCACCGGTCACCAAATGGGCGACCAGTGTATTACATCAGGACAATATACCTGAAATCGTTCGTAAAGCGGTGCGCGTTGCCCGTTCCGAAAAACCCGGCGCGGTATTAATTGAGCTACCTGAAGACATTGCAAAATTACAGACCACTACAACACCTATCACCCCTCGCCGATTTCGTCGACCAGGACCTGATAAAAAAATCATTAATCAGGCCTATGAATTACTCAAAGCCGCTAAGCGCCCCATTATTCTCGCCGGTAATGGCGCTATTCGCCGTCGCAGTAGCGAGCAATTACGACGCTTCTGTGATGTAACCGGTATCGGTGTGGTAAGCACCTTTATGGGCAAAGGCAGTGTGGATATGGATGCCGACTATTGCCTCTATACCATCGGCTTGCAATCTAAGGATGTCGTCGCCTGTGCAGTTGATGCAGCTGACCTGATTATTACCCTGGGCTATGACATGGTGGAGTATCACCCAAACTTGTGGAATAAAGACGGCAGTAAAAAAGTCATTCATGCAGATTTTCATCCCGCAGAAATTGATGCCCATTACCATCCTGAAGTCGAACTGATTGGCGACGTCGCACACACCATTACCATGTTACTGGAACGCATTGATGAAGCTGGCGGCCTCAGCTATGACCTGTCTCAGCAAAAGGCAACCCGTGAACAGATGCAACAGGAGCTTGCCGAATACAAGGATGATGATGCCGAAGATGCCTTAAAGCCACAGAAGGTTTTATGGGATGTACGGGAAGTCATGGGGCCTAACGATATTCTATTATCGGATGTTGGTGCGCATAAAATGTGGATAGCCCGCCATTATCAATGCCATGAACCAAACACCTGCCTGATTCCCAATGGTTTCTGCTCAATGGGCTTTGCACTACCTGGTGCATTGGCCGCCTCAATGGTGCACCCGGACCGACGTATTCTGGCTATTTCCGGCGATGCCGGTTTTATGATGAATGTACAGGAAATGGAAACCGCCAGTCGATTACAGTTAAATTTTGTGGTGATGGTATGGGAGGACAAAGAGTATGGCCTGATTGCCTGGAAACAGCACAACCAGTTTGGCCGACACACAGACCTCGCGTTTAATAATCCTGACTGGTTACAACTGGCCCAGGCATTTGGCTGGAGTGGCCACCACATCACTAAATCAGCCGATATTAAATCGACGCTAGAAAAAGCCTTTAAAGAAACCGGCCCCAGCCTGATCGTGCTGCCCATTGATTACCGGGAAAACCTGAAACTGACCGAGCGACTGGGCGACATTGCCTGTCCAATTTAAACCGAAAGGGAGCCCCATGACTGCGCATTATTCTCACCTGATAGATGGACCAGCAACTGCCAGCGACAAGCTCGACGTCACAGCACCCTATGATGGGCAGCTTATCGCAACAGTTGACAAGGTTGATCATGCCGCCATTCAAATCGCGTTAGACAGGGCGCATCAACTATTTAGCGACAAATCACAATGGTTGCCGGCAGCAAAACGCATTGAAATACTTAAACAGATGGCTCACTTAATGGAGCAGAATGCAGGCCGTCTGATAATGATCTCTGCAGAGGAAGGTGGCAAACCATTACTCGATACCCGGGTTGAAATGGCACGGGCTATCGACGGTATCAATAACTGTATTGAGTGTATACGCACCCATCATGGTGAGGAAATTCCAATGGGGCTAAATGCCGCCTCTGTCAACCGGCTAGCAATGACGCATCATGAACCCATTGGTGTTGTGGTGGCGGTCAGTGCATTTAACCATCCCATTAACCTGATTGTGCACCAGATCGGCCCGGCAATTGCTGCCGGCTGCCCGGTGATTGTAAAACCTGCGGATGATACCCCCTTATCCTGCTATGAGCTGGTGAAGTTATTGCACCAGGCAGGCCTACCCAAAGCCTGGGCACAGGTTGTGACCCCAACAAATCATGACGTGGCCGAAGCGCTGGTGACCGATCCGCGTGTAGGCTTTTTTAGTTTTATTGGCAGCGCAAAAGTCGGCTGGATGCTACGCTCCAAATTAGCGCCGGGAGCACGCTGCGCACTGGAACATGGCGGTGCTGCGCCGGTCATTGTCAGTGACGATGCAGACCTGGATAAAACCCTGCCAATGCTTGCCAAAGGTGGCTTTTACCACGCTGGACAAGTCTGCGTATCAGTACAGCGAGTATTTGTGCATCACAGTATCGCCCGGGAAGTTGCCGAAAAACTGGGTCAGCTGGGTGAGCAGATGCGCGTTGGCGACCCGACCCTGGAAAGCACGGATATCGGCCCATTAATACGTCATAATGAAACACAGCGTATCCATGAATGGGTTGAAGAGGCCATTCAGGCTGGTGCTGAGAAGATCTCCGGCTCAGGAAAAATTTCAGATAGCTGCTACTCACCGACAGTACTGTTTAATCCACCAATGAATAGTTCTGTAAGCTGTCGAGAGATTTTTGGCCCAGTAATCTGTGTATATGCGTATGACGATATCGATGAGGCGATTAAGCAGGCCAATTCGCTGGACTTTGCATTTCAGGCGGCGGTGTATACGCGTGATCTGGATACCGCAATGAAAGCGTATAAACAGCTCAATGCATCAGCTATTATGGTGAATGACTTCACCGCTTTCCGGGTAGACTGGATGCCTTTTGCCGGTTTACGCCATTCCGGACTGGGGGTTGGCGGCATCCCCTATACCTTTGAAGACATGCAAATCGCCAAAATGTTACTCATTAACTCACCACAACTTTAACTCAAAATCGCTCATCCACCGTCTGCTGGCAGTATTTATCCTACAAATTGCCAGCAGGCTCACACTCTATTAAAAAATTATGCAGCAGCCTTGTAACAGAACATTTATAATGCTGTTCAATATGTAACTCATTTTTTATACGACACACCAGGCGATTATGAAGCAAATACTTATACCTATTTCACCCGGCGAACTTCTGGATAAAATTACAATTTTAGAAATCAAATCGGAACGAATCGATTCGATGGAAAAAAAAGCCAATGTCGACAAAGAGCTCGGGATGCTTAACCAGGTGTGGAATGAAGCCGTGACAGAAGATGACGCAATTCGAGCAATGCGTAATGAGCTAAAAACCATTAACGAAAACCTCTGGGAAATAGAAGACGATATTCGGGACGAGGAACGTGACAAACGTTTTAGCGAGCGATTTATTGAACTTGCTCGCAGTGTTTACGTCACTAATGATCAGAGAGCAGATGTTAAAAAACGTATTAACCTTCACCTGAAATCTGACATCGTTGAAGAAAAATCATACCAGGATTATAACTAAGCCTGATGAACATTCTGGTTTGCACCTCATCAGACAGTTCATATAACAGTCTGAGACCTGAGCTTGAAATCTACATTGGTCTTGCCAATGCCGGCTGTAAGGTCACCATTATCACTAATTACAACGATGCTTATACGCCACGCTTCAAACAGCACGGCATAGAGGTCATTGAGCATTTACCAAAACACAAAATCAGCCGCCGTAGTATTCGCCTGATACGCCAGACAATTAAAGAAAAAGCGATCGACCTGGTCTATGCCACGAATTCACGAGCAATCCCTAATGCAGCTTTCGCCTGTATAGGCACTACTGCAAAACTGGTGGTTTATCGAGGCACCACAGGCGGGCTATACAAGACCGACCCGGCCACCTATATCACAACATTACACCCCAGAGTGGATGGTGTTATCTGTGTTTCAAATGCCGTTGAACGATATGTAAAAAGCCGCATCTGGAAACGCACACTGAACAATGTGGTGACAATTTATAAGGGGCACAATGTAGACTGGTATGACCAACCAGCGGTCGACCTGACACAGTTTGGCACCGACAAAAGCCACTTCAACATTGCCTGTGTCGCCAATGCACGCCCTCATAAGGGGCTTATTTATGTAATTGAAGCAGCGGCGAAACTTGCAGATCTGGACAACCTGCACATTTTGCTCGTTGGCAAGAAAATTTCAAAAGAGCCCTATATCTCTGCCATTGAAAACAGCGGCATGAAAGAGCGCATCCATCTCACAGGTTATCGCAATGATGCACCAGAGATAATTGCCGCCTGTGACCTGTTAATTTTGCCATCGATTCGCGAAGGGCTGCCTCGCGTCATACTTGAATCCCTTGCCTATAACACCCCGGTTATTACCTCGGCCAATGAAGGCAGCCTGGAAATCATCGATGATGGCGTTAATGGGTATGTAGTACCACTGCGTGATGCTGTTGCGATTGCGGAAAAAGTTCGTTACCTGCATGACAATCCACAGCAACTAAAAGCACTTTCTGATCGCGCTCAGGATAAACTAAAAAATGAACTGTCCGCAGAGCAAACCGTGCAAAATTATCTGAACTATTTCAAAAAGCTGACCAACAAGTAAACTCAGTCTTTTTGCCGATCCGCCATCACCTGATCCAGTTTACGCTTAACATCCTCCAGCTGAATTAAATCCATCACACCCGCCTTCTCGATTTTACTTCCCCAGGGCAATTGATCTGCTGATGTTTTCAAAAAAATCTCTGCTGCCTGTGGAAATTCATCCACACAGTAATCAAGCGACGAATAAGGGCCTGTGCGACGGCTCCAGGTACAGGCATGCAGACCAATAACCGGCACTCCCAGCGCATTGGCTAGATGTGCCGGGCCAGAGTCTGGTGATACCACGAGCGTCGCTTTTGATAACAAACCTAATAACTGCTCTAACGTATCCTTAGCTACCAGGTTTAAGACCTTATTTGACAGATGAGCCTCAATCTTCTGTGCCATTTCTCGCTCAATATCACTCGGCCCTCCACTTAAAATCACCTGCATACCATATTGCTCAATGGCATAGTCTGCTAATGCCGCATAGCGTTCTGGTAACCAGTTTCTAAGCGGATGACTGGAACAAGCAGATATCACCATACTCGGTTTGTCATTATCAATATACTGCTCAGCAAAATCCTGTGCATTTTTGGTAACCGGTAAATTCCATTCCACCTCATTCGCGTTAATCCCCAGCTGTTGCGCAAAAGATAAAAAGCCTTCCACCTGATGCTGCTGATAGACTGCTGGTACCTGCTGATTAATAAACAACTGATGCAGATCTCTGGAACGAGCCTTATCCCAGCCTATTCGAATATCTGATTTGATTCCCAGGCTAGCAATATTCGCCCTGGCAGCAACCTGCATCTGTAGCAGCACATCAAACTTTTCACCTTTTAATGTTTTCCAGAGCTTTAGATACTCCTTAAGACCTGCCTTCTTATCAAACACAACAAAGCGAACACCCTCGAGTAATTGCAATAGCTTGTATTCAAATTTCCCACAGATCCAGGTGATTTCAGTTGATGGCCACTGTTTCTGAATCGCACGTACCACTGGAACGGTATGACTAACATCACCCAATGCGGACAATCTGAGGATACAAATTTTCTCAGGTGCTTTTGTCAAAGGTAAACGGTTATGATTCATATTAAATTCTGGTTTTAGCTAAACATAGCTCCGTTGACTAAACAACTGGAGAATCCGGGCAAAGACGCCTTGCATCTTGTGCTACAACCAATTGTACCAGTGATAGCCCGTTAGTTTTCAGCCTTATTAACCCTGTCCAAATGATTTTAACTATAAAAAATATACGATATACTGCCCTGATTCAAAATTAGACAATAATATTCCTGTGAAACAACAATCTGCACCTGACCATGAAACTACCGAAGCCAGCC
>JBFHVQ010000085.1:0-12103 GCA_041589455.1 Gammaproteobacteria bacterium
AAGGCCTCACCTTCGGTTTCATCGACACTTTGCAGGATATCCTCATTTACCTCAGCCGCTGTTTCGGGCTGCACTTCATCCTGACTATCTTGTTGATTTTGATCGAGGATTTCCTCGTTAGACATCGCTGGCTCTCCAAAAACATTAACTTCTGCTGGCATATGGGGGCACTCAGCAGGGTTTCAAGTTGAAAACTGTAAAATTTATTCGTGAAAGTATGATCAGCACATACCTGCCTGAATAACCCGCAACAAAAAGGAACACCGGAAACGGGACAGTGAACAGCGCCAGAACCATCGATAACAGAAACGTATAACTGAAACTTCTACTCATTTAACTTTCGTGCCTCCCCTGATACAGATCTTAAGGTTACAGCACAAACATCAGGGTGTGTGAATATAGTGCATGTACACTACTAGCCCCCACTCTGTTCACTGTTCAGCACACTACTCGTACCTTGAGCGCGCAGATATAAATATGTTCAGACATGCCATTACGACTTCAGGAAAACTTGAAACCGACCTGTTTCTATTGCGAATTTTAGTTTTGAGCACTTAAAAATTTATAGTCTATTACCAGAGATTCATAGATAATAATCAGATAAAGACAATTACATAAATCTGAAACTTATATGCAAAACTGGACAGATACTCAACACTACCTGAATCTGCTTCATGCGTGGTTAACTGATCTGCAGAACAGGATCGGCGAGCCCAGTTTCTGGATACAGACATTCGTTATACTAGGTGTTTTCATTATCGCCCGGTGGCTTCTGACCCCACATCTTCAGGCACTAATTGTTCGTCTCAGTACCATCACTCAGAAAGTCCCACGCCTGAACAGGTTTCTGGTCGCAACAAATGAGCTGGCAAACACCATTACCTGGCTCGCCCTACAATGGGTTGCAATAGCCACGTTTATCTACATGAAACTCGATATCGACCTACTTAATGTCGTCGCAAGCCTGTTAAGTGCCTGGCTAATGATCCGCCTTGTGACTCGGCTTGTTAATAACGGCCCTATGGCGAATGCGATTAAGGTGTTAGCCTGGACGATCGCACTTTTAAACATCTTCGGCATCCTCAAGCCCACTGTGGATTTTCTTGACAGCTTTGCACTAACCCTGGGTAGCATCAGACTATCGCCTCTTATAGTAATCAAGGCGGGCATCGCCCTGTGGTTATCCCTGTGGCTGGCAAATGTACTCTCCACCTTCCTCGACAAACGTCTTGAGACCTATGAAAGTGTAACGCCATCGATGCGCGTCCTTAGTGTGAAACTATTAAATATCGGCCTTATCATCGCTGCATTTTTAATCACTTTTACTGCAGTTGGTATCGACCTGACCGCACTGGCCATCTTCAGTGGGGCGCTGGGTGTTGGCCTGGGGTTTGGTCTGCAGAAAATATTCTCCAATCTGGTCAGTGGTGTAATCTTGCTGATGGACAAGTCAATTAAACCCGGAGATGTTATTGCAATTGGCACCACCTTCGGATGGATCAATCACCTGAGTGCACGCTACGTTTCGGTCATTACCCGTGATGGTATCGAACACCTGATTCCCAATGAGATACTCATCACTGAGCGCGTCGAGAACTGGTCTTATAGCGACAACCTGGTTCGTCTGAGGCTACCTATCGCTATTTCCTATAAATCCGATGTCCGACTGGCAATGAAATTATGCGTAGATGCTGCAAAAACTACACCTCGAATCCTGGCGACCCCTGAGCCTCGCTGTTTACTGAAAGGCTTTGGCGATAGCTCTGTCGATCTCGAACTACGTGTCTGGATCGATGACCCACCAAATGGACGAGCGAATGTGCTAAGTGAAGTACTGTTGGGTGTATGGGATCGATTCCATGAAAACGGCATTGAAATACCATTCCCACAGCGTGATCTACATTTAAAGAGTGGCCTGGAAGCAATCAAGCCTGACAATGGCTCACAAACAGCGGAAGGTAAAGAACCATGATAAAGTGCCTATTCATCGAACAAGGCCAGAGCCAGACAGGTGGCAAGGAACTGATACAGGAATGGCAATCCTCACCCAGTGCATGGATCTGGGTGGACCTGATAGATGAACCAGCTGAACAGGAATCTGACCTGCTAATCAATACATTCCAGCTGCATGAGCTGGCTGTACACGAAGCACAGCGTCATCGCCATCCGCCTAATTTCGAATCGAATGACCATGGAATCTATCTGCTGCTCAAACCTCTCACCGCGGAGTCAGACACTCTGGACTTCAACACACTGCAGCTCGCAATGTTTAGCTCAAATCGTTTTCTGATTACTCGCCACTCCAAGGTTTCACCCTACCTTGAAAAACTCTGGAAACAGACTCCGGAATCTCACGACGAAGAAGAGACGTCTTTAGGTATCGTCGAGGCGATGTGCCGCCGTGTAGTGCAACGTTATGGTCAGATTCTTCTGGATCTGGAGCAACGACTGGATGAAATCGAAGACCAGTTATTTGATGATCCAAGTGACAGGCTTATGAAAGAACTGGTCGGTTACAATACAGGCCTTCGAAAAATGCACCGCATACTAAATTATTATGTGCGTATTTTCTCGCAACTGCACAAGCAGCTTGCAGTGACAGACAATAGTAAACAGAATGCGTTCGAGGATATTTATTCACTGGTCGAGCGCTTTAATAGCATGTCTGAGATGTATCAGAATGTAATCACCGATCTGATCGACGCTTATATCAGTCTTAATGGTCATCGACTCAACCAGATCATGAAAGTCTTAACCGTAGTAACCGTGATATTTGTCCCTCTTACGCTACTTGTCGGAATCTACGGCATGAACTTTGAGTACATGCCAGAACTGAAGTCACATTACGGTTATTACATTTTACTCAGCGTTATGTCGACCATCGCCATACTATTGCTTTATGTTTTCAGGCGAGTCAAGTGGCTCTGAAAAATACCTGAGCCAGTACACTAATCGGCTGATTCATCTCGAACACTAGCCGACTTATTTTTCTCTACTGTTGGCTCCGAAAGAAAGCTCAGCCATCCTGGCAGTTTATAAACGGGCAAGGGGTAGTAAGTCATCATAAGTAGTATTGAAAGCGTAATAAGGTGCGCTTCAGGATACCTTATTAGCCACATCCCTAGTTGCTGCATATGCAACACAGGCAAAACAATAATCGTTAAAAGAAGCGTCCATACAAGTCGTATAATGCCACTATGATAGCCTCTTGACTCGATGGTTGAAAAGAATCGATCAAGTAACGACGTAATAATCACGATTGGTAATAAAACCAGCTGACCATCGGTTGCAATATTTAAATAGTCGAGTATTGACACCCCCACAATCATACTGAAGGCTACCAGGGTAAAAATAATCGATAATCTGGGAGTACGTGACATCTCACTATGAAATGTTGGGCGCCCTAGATATACCAGGCAAAGAGTGGTAAATAGAATCAATAAGGTTGTACCTGTTTCCGCATAAATAAACGCCAGCGCCAGGATGGTTGGTGTAAACACTCCATAGCTATGAACCTTGAGTAATTGGCGCACCAGACCAGTCAACAGCGTACCCAGCGGTAAAAGCATCAACAATGCCAGCTGCTCCCGGGTTTCCAGCGACAAGCGATCGATTATAAAAACCTGATACCACTTACCATGATTTACACCTTGCCCTCGTAGCGTGACAGGCACCCTTTCAACACTGATATTCCATTCAAATTCATGAGGCAAACTAGATGAAACTACTCCCTTTCCAGACTTATCAAGAGCGAGAAAATAGTATGGCAAATCGCCCTGCCTATCTGTATCCAGGTAAAAAGATTGCCAGTGATTATCGACCATAATCTCAGCCCAGTGCTGCTGCTCTGCTGATGGGTCATCTTTAAGCTCAACACCAGTCACCAGTCTAGCTGGTAAACCGGAATACCTTGCTAGCTCAACCAGCAGCAACATCTTTTCAAGCTGATTAGCCAATCCGGATTCTATGATCTGTTCATATTTTCTGACGTCTTTTTTATCCCTGTCAGCAAACCCTTCAATATACTCGAAGATAGTTTTAGCTTTTAATTCAGCATCTAAAACATCAAGATCTTTGCTTCTGAACAGTCTAGAGATGACTGCCTGCGAAAGTGTTCCGTTCTCAGTCTGCTGAAGGTAGTAATCAAGTTTTTTTTCATTCAGAGATTCAGGCTTTTTTCTTTGCGGAAGGCTGTGACTGCTTAATTGCATTGAGAATTCAGCTGATAGTTGATACTTACCCGGTATTCCTGAGCTGAAACGTATCGCTCTTCTATGACCAACACTGGATGCAGGTGGAAGAAGCCTCATACCGGTATAGCGTATATTCCTCCCAATATGCCGTATATATTGTGACTCAAAGGGAGGCTGTAGGTAAATTTGCGTGGCACTATCTTTTAGATCATGGGTTGATTCAATAACAAGCTTCCAACTCTCATCATTAAATACATTCTGTGATTTGAGAAATAGAGTGTGCAACAAAATCAGCAACAGGCCTGCGAAAAACAATATCGCTGCCAGCTTTTGCATATTTTGGTTGAACTCGATCTTTTCTGCTGAATCTGCTTCCATAATGACTAAAAATAACGATATATAAGATGTACGATAATGCGTTAAAATTATCCAGTATACGAATAATTTTAACAGACTTTGGCCAACCTGGATCCTTCCAGAAAAATGAGCACCCAATCATGCCGAGATGGAGATTTCTTATTCTTGTTATAGCGGTCTTACCTCAACTGACAGCCGCAAATGATACGCCCATAATCGGCTGGATAGAACAGGTCAGAATCATGCCTGAAGGCTTTAAACTGGATGCAAAAATCGATACCGGAGCTGATCACTCTTCGCTGGATGCCTATCAGATCAAATATTACACCCGCGCAGGACAACAATGGGTTAAGTTCAAAGTTTATAACAACCATGGCAAATCATTTGAACTCGACAAGATGATACATCGCATAACCGAGATCAAACATAAACAGGGTGGCACCATCGAACGTCCCGTGATTATGCTGGATATCTGTCTCGGTAAGCGACAGTATTCTGCCCCCGTCAACCTGGCAAAGCGAGAACATTTCAAGTATCGCATGCTAATTGGCAGAAGCTTTCTAGAAAATCGCTATCTGGTTGATGCTGGGCGAATAAAATCAGTCTCATCGGAATGTAAAGATAAATTATATGGGCCTTAAACATAGATTTGTGAGTCGATTTTTAAACGCATGATATAGAAACAAACACGATCCCGGATCCCAGGTATTTCATATATCTATCACAGCCCCTTACTGGACAACGAACTTTTATGATTCGCTTTGCCTGCTTTCTAATACTACTCTTGCTGTCACCGGCCGGGTTAGCAGATATCAAGCTCAACATCGAGATACGAGGCATTGATGCTGATCAGCAAGCGAATGCTCGCCTGTTTATGAGTATCGAACAACAGAAAAACGATACACTACTGACAGAGACAGGATTACGCCGGCTTCATACCAAAGCAGTAGATGAAATAAGGCTCTCACTTCAGCCTTATGGTTACTATCGCGCTGAAATCGACACAGAACTGAAACAGTTAGCCTCGAATGACTGGCTCGCTATCTACCAGATAGATCCTGGCCCTGCAATTCCAGTCAGTGTATTCGACTTCGTTATTTCAGAACCCATGCGTTCGGACAAAGCATTCATGAAAAGTATAAATCCCGATAAACTGCAGGTCGGGATGCCATTTCAGCATCGCCATTATGAAGCTCTGAAGACCGAATTGAGCCAGTTAGCAGCAGATCGTGGCTATTTCGATGCAACGTTTATCAGACACCGGATTGACATTGACCTTGAACAATATGAAGCTCGCATATACCTGCATTATGATAGTGGTCAACGTTATCACTTTGGCAGAGTAAACATTGATCAAACATCAATTAGCCACAAGTTACTGCAACGATATTTCACATTCAAACAGGGACAGGCTTACTCACAGAGTAAGCTGATCGATTTGCAACAATCGCTCAACGATAGCGATTACTTTAACACTGTTGAAGTATCACCTGGCACACTGGACAGACAGCTTGGCGAGGTACCCGTTTCTATTAAACTTATACAGCGCAAAGGACATCGATTTAGCCTGGGCCTAGGTTATGGCACTGACACAGGAGCCAGAGCCCGTTTCGACTGGTTAATGCCTCTGATAAATTCGAAGGGACACCGCTTTAACGCAAATACTGAAATATCAGAACTCGGCTATAGCCTGGGTGCACAGTATCGTGTCCCCGTACTTAACCCCAGAACCGATCGACTTATCTTTAATGCAGCGGTTACCAATGAAGAAACCGACACCAGTGAAAGCACATTGCAGACTCTGGGAATTAGCCTGAATCAGCAACGTAGACTATGGCGAGAAGTTATCTCATTAAGTTACCAGCAGGAAGATTTTAGCATCGCAAATATAAATAGTGACTCCACCTTATTGCTGCCCGGTATTGCCTGGTCTCGCACCTGGGGAAAAGACTTTATCTATGCGATCGATGGGGTACGTTTTGATCTGGAATTCCGAGGTGCTAACCGAGACTTTGTATCAGATACCAGTTTCACTCAGCTACGTGGCAGCATCAAGGGCATTAGCTCATTTAGCCAAAACACTCGCCTAATCGCACGCGGCACTTTTGGTACGACCAGCACCAATGAGTTTTCTGAACTGCCCTCATCTGTGCGTTTCTTTGCGGGCGGAGCACAGAGTGTCCGTGGTTTCAGTTATGCAAGTCTTGGCCCAACGAATAGCGAGGGCGATGTAGTTGGTGGTAAACACCTGCTGGTTGGCAGCTTTGAAATTGAATACTGGTTTACCAATAAATCGGGACTGGCACTGTTTTATGACACAGGTAACGCCATCAATGATTTTAATGATCCTCTCGAAAAAGGAGCAGGTTTTGGCTATCGCTGGAAATCTCCTATTGGATCTATTCGCATCGATATCGCTAATGCCATATCGGACGATGACCGACCCTGGCGCCTGCATATCAATATAGGGCCAGACCTGTGACTAAGAAATTTCTGCTGGTAACATTTCTTCCACTGATAACGCTCATACTCGCATCTAGCTGGCTGCTTACAACGGAAAGCGGCCTGCACTGGATATTCCAGCGAGCCAGCAACTCATTAGCTGGAGAAATTTCCGTTTCATCATTGAGTGGTAATCTGGCTGGCAGCATTAACATTGAGCATCTAAATATTAGCCATCAGCACAATCAGTACAGTATTAAGACAGCTGAAGTGGAATGGGATGTCTGGCAGATCTTCACAGGTCATCTGCATATTAAACGACTAATCCTTGATGACTTTCTCATCATTATAGAAGACGATTCATCAGAAACAAACACTGAAAACAGAACTTTAATCTTGCCAGATATCCAACTACCTGTTCGGTTAATACTCGAGCATATTCAAGTAAAAAAGCTCAGGTATCAGAAAAATGATACCCTGTTTACCTTGGATGAAATTTCTTCTCAACTCACACTGTTATTAAGCCAGCTAAATATTGAATCCCTGCAATTGAAACAACCGAATGCACTGTTTGATCTCCATGGTAAAGTTAATCTAAAACGTGATTATAAACATAACTTCAAGTTCAACTGGTCATTGATACATCAACAGGAAAACTACGCTGGACAGGGTTCACTTAAAGGCAGCATTAAATCTACACATTTAAAACATAGTACTTCTGGTATAGTGAATTCGAATCTTGATCTGAAGGCGGAACAATTACTCACAAAATTTAACTGGAGTGGTAACGCAGCTATCAACCAGCTTAGAAGCAGCACTTTTATAGATAACTACCCCGAAATAACCACTACTTTATTACTCAATGCAACTGGCAATCTTCAGCAAGCATCTATCAAAGGCCAGCTATCTGGAAATAGCCATAAACTAGGTCAGATTAGTGCTGGTTTCGACTCTGTCTTATCAGCTGATAAGCTGATGCTAAATTATTTCAATTTGAAGACGACTAAACTGAATACTCGGCTTAATATTCATGGTGTGATCGAAGAGCCCGCGCGGCTGGGGCTCATCAACCTTGTTTCAGAATGGTCAAATCTGCACCTGCCCATCGATAACAAACTGGCAATAAATAGCACAACAGGCAAACTTGAACTTCAGGGCACACTTGATGATTATCGATTTAACATCGCCAGTCAGTTAACCACACACTGGGAAGCTCGCAATATTAACTCCCAGTTTCAGGCACGGGGCTCAGGCAATAGCCAGTCTCTTAATGTTGATGTACTAGAGATAAATGCCCTGGATGGAAACACTACCATTAAAGGCAATATCGACTGGCGTAAACATATAAAATGGCAGGCGACACTAAATTCAAAGCGGCTTAACCCGGGTAGTCTCTACAGATCATGGCCAGGCCAGATAAATAGCAAGATTCAGTTTAATGGGCAATTCAGAAATCAAAGGCTTGAACATCAGATTGATATTAAAAAGCTTGATGGAGAACTCCGTCAGCGCCCGATAGATCTTTCCGGTGCTATCAACTGGAATCACCTGGTTCAACTAAAAGATCTTAAGCTTAATATCAATCAGTCTATTGCCACTGTTGACGGACAACTAGACCTGTCACATTCAAACAATAACCTAACCTGGTCAATCCAATCTCCTAGCCTGAGCGACTTTTACCCGGATCTTAGTGGAGAGATCCAGACACATGGCACAGTCAGCGGAGCAATAACTGCACCGAAGCTTGATGCTGAACTAACAGCTCATCATATCTCATATCAGCAACTAGCCATAAAATCGCTAGCAGCCAAGATAAACCTAGATTTCAACAATACTAATAATAAACAGTCTCATCTTCTGATAAATGATCTTCAGCTCGATAAACAGACGATTGATACCCTTAAGATACAGCTATTTCAGAACCGCTTATTCATAGAAAGCCACCTGGCTGAGCTCACTGCAGAGTCTGAGCTGATTATCGAGCAATCCAGCAAAGGCTGGACTGGGAAAGTTCTGACACTGGATTTAAAGAGTATGCAATTTGATCACTGGAAACTCGAGTCCGCTGTACCCTATCAGACTGACGCAAACAGCTTCCACCTCGAAAAGGCCTGTCTTAATGGATCATCCCAACAACGCCTGTGTCTCAGGCTGAACTATGAAAATGCACACTGGGAGGCTAATCTGACAGGAAGCGATCTACCACTGAATGTGATATCAATGTTTATTCCGATAGATCTTGATATCAATGGGCTTGCTAACTTAAACGCAAACATGCGCTTCGCATCAATCAATGAATTATCTGGCTACATAGATCTAAACCTCTTGCCCGGTAGTATTATATTTCCTCTACCTGACGATAAAGAATATCAATGGGTATATCAGACCGGCAAATTTAAAACTAAAATTGATAAAAATGGCATCAAGTCAACGCTAAGTCTTAAGCTGCTAAATAACGATCAGCTACTGGCTGATATAAATCTGAACAATGTGGAGATTCCACTCAAACCAACACAAGCACTGGATGGTGAACTTAAATTTATTCTCACCGATTTTACTCCGATTGAATTACTCATACCGGAAGTAAGAAAAGTTACTGGCAACATTGATTCTAACGTGAGAATTGATGGGACCTTAGCTAGCCCAAGAATAAACGGTTATTTAAATCTGCGAAATGGAGAACTTACAATTCCTGCGCTGGGTACCAAGCTAGAGTCCGTACAAATTAATACACGGGATATAAAGGGTGAGAAAATAAAACTTGATCTCAGCGCAAACTCGGGACATGGACAGATTAACATTAGTAGTGTGAGTGAATTATCCAGCCAAACTGGCTGGCTCACACAAGTTAAAATGAACGGCAAAGACTTCGAGCTAATAGCTATACCTGACGCAAAGGTAAATATCGATCCGGACATTAACATTACCATACAGAATAGAAATATCCACATCGATGGTAGTATGCACATACCCTATGCAAAGCTACAACCAAAAGACATTTCTACAGCTGAGCGAGTATCCGACGATGCGGTAATTATTGGCCAGCAGAAAGCTATAGAAAAATGGCAAGTCAGTAGTCACATTCGCCTTTCACTGGGAGACAGAGTAAGTCTTTATGGTTATGGATTCGAAGGCAGGCTCGAAGGTGATCTCCTGCTTGAAGATTCATCAGGCCAACCACCCAGAGGAACCGGAGAAATTAACATACCAGAAGGACGCTACCGCGCATATGGACAGCGTCTTGACATCGAACAAGGACGCTTACTTTTTACTGGTGGCCCGCTGATTAATCCTGGACTTGATTTCAGAGCTGTACGAAAAGTCAATCAGGTCACCTCTGGACTTAAAGTCAGGGGAAATCTACAAAGCCCTAAACTTGAACTGTACTCTGAACCGGTGATGGGACAAACCAACGTACTGTCCTATCTATTACTCGGCCGCCCTGTAGAAAGTACTAGCAGCGACGAAGGCAATATGATGGCAAAGGCAGCACTTGCCATGGGACTGAGTGGCGGCGATAAGATTGCACGAAATCTCGGTGACCGATTTGGCCTGGACGATTTTCGTATTGACAGTAATGAGAATGGCGACCAGGCATCCCTGGTAATTGGCCGCTATCTTTCACCAAAGCTCTATATCAGTTATGGCGTGGGCCTGCTCGAGCCGATCAACTCATTCTTCGTACGATATAAAATTTCAGATCAATGGCAAATCAAAGCTGAGAGCGGAAATAATCAGGGCGCTGATTTACATTATACCTTTGAACGATGAAGCATAAAAAACAATACTTATAAATTGATTTTCGCATAATAGTTAGTGGTATCATGATATGATCTCACTCTCATCCGGACATCCTTGTATAAATCATATCTTTTTATATAAAAAAACAACCCTGTCCTGAGAGTTCGTTTGCACATGTATTACTAACTGAGAAAATACCACTTATTGAATATGCAACATCAATCATGCAACAAAGCCTTCTCTTTCTGATACATCAAAATAGATCCAAGCCTCATTGCCCCTAGAACAAACAGGAGAACGGATAACGCATAAATCATTTCATACTTAAGCTCGTGTTTGAACAACATAATCAGAATTTCTCTAATAATAAACACTATTGCAGCATCAACAATATACGTCAGCCTAAGTTTATGTGTATTAAAATACTCGACCAAAGACCTCGATAACTCAACCAGAACATACAGTGTCAATACATCAGAAATCACATCTATATAATGTCCTGTAATACCCTTAAAACTTAAAAGCTCCCATACTGACATCAGCAATTGCAGCGCCCCAATTGCTATACTTATGATAATAAATAATAATATTATTCCGAAAACAAAATCAACAACCTGATCGAATAACAATTTTACTTTTTGACCTATCATTGAATATCTCTTAGTTATATAAATAATTTCATTGTTTACAAATTCAGAAAATCCGCCACTTACGAAAACAATTTCCAGATTATTTAATTACCGAGGCAATTAACATTATTGTCCAGATTTAGAAAATCTCTACAGCACAACTTTAGACTCCTGCATTAGATGTTTTAAATTTTATATACAATAACTAATAGAAAGATAATACCGCACGTTCTAAATCAAAAACACTATAGTGAAATCTAAGCGATAAATGTTCGAATAGCCATTCCTGCAACAACTTAAAACACATAAGCCTTTATCCTGATCTTACCCCGATATTTCGGACGTTCACCTTCCATGTTATGGACTTCCTTTAGTTCGACGGACACTCATCCAAATTTTGCCATTTGTTCTTCATACGCCTCAGGACTGATATTTCCTAGGTGTTGGTGACGCCTAGCACGATTATAAAACACTTCAATATAATCGAAAACTTCTGCTCTCGCTTCTTCACGCGTTTTAAAGATATAACGCCAGATTTTTTCTTTTTTCAGGCTATCTTTCACAGACAGCAGCTCGGTAATAAATTTTTCCAGGGCAAATTTATGGGCGTTTTCCAGATCTTTCTGGGTTCTGCGACGGATATTATCCATCTCAGCCTTGGTGCGAAGCAGCTGATCCCAGTTCTCAGTGGCTTTCTTTTCAGCCTGCTCCAGTCGATCAATGAGTTCTTCAGGTGAAAAG
>JBFHVQ010000086.1:0-12049 GCA_041589455.1 Gammaproteobacteria bacterium
AATGCGGTATTAATACTGGGTAATGAAGTCCAACGCGCTTCAATGGTGTTATCGAGAATTTCCAGGGGTTGTACATCTGCGTCCACTTGCACTCTAAAGGTAAAAGTTTTTACTTCACCCACGGCAATGGCAAAATCAGGATTAGCAGGGTCCCAACTGAAAATGGGCTGATTAATACCTAGAGTTGCCACATCCACATTATCAGGCGGATCGGTACCACCTGGCGCAACCGCTGACTGGAAGCTTAGCTTGCTACCCACCAGATCATCCAGTATCTGTAAGTTATAAGCTGTCGCTGTTCCGTTATTAGTCGCGGTAACCGTGATATCGAGCAGGTCATCCGCATCTGCTTCAGTCACCGGCGCAAAAGATTTTGTGACATCAATCACCGGTTCTCGAACAATGACATCCACTTCCGCATAGTTGATGGTAATCGTGGCACCGTTATCATCGACATAAGTTCCACGCGCCAATGTGGGTGATGCCGTACAGGGTGTCGGTGCAGGAACAGCACCACTACCGGTGCTGCCACCATTACGAATGATACAACCTTCCTGAATCTGTGCAGTATTCTCTACCCGTGCGGTAAAGTCGATTTCAAAATCATACAGCTGGCCAGGCACACCGGAAGTGAGCTCCTGATTCCCAAGATTCCATTCAACCACATCATTGGTTCCGGTGCTGGTACAGGTAGGCGTAATGTTGCCACCAGGCACAAAACCCGCCGCGGCGTAATCACGCCCCGTACCACTACTGTTGCTGCTATTCAGTTCGAGCACCGGCGAATCCATACAACGAATTCCCGGTGGTAATTCATCTCGAATAACAAAGTTACGTAAGTTAGCAATGGGAATCAGGGTATGTAATTCGTAACGAATCTCCTCACCAACGACCACTTCTCTTGGGCCACTCGCCGGTGCCGGGGTATTCGATAAGGTAATAACCGCTTTAGGCAAGGTCTGTAGTGGTAACATCTGGATTGAAGAATCCGCCTGTGGCGCCGTATAGATTCTGGCGCGGCCCGTATTATTCGGGAAAGTATCTTCACCATTGGTTAACTGCGGTGGATTCTGGTTACCGAAATCACCTTCCAGACTGTCGTATATAGTGGCCACCGTATTACTGAGTGTCTGTAATGGTGCCACTGCATCATCAGGATCAATTCGATAATAGTAAGTCACACTGGTACCTGCATCGATTCGATCCAGTGCATCACTGTGTTCATGTGAAATAACAAATACTGCGGGGGCTACACCATCAGGAACATTTTCTGTCAGGCTAAAGAATTCGCCATCGGTATCCGCACCATCTATATCACCATCACCGTCATTATCCAGCCCATCACTACTGAATGGCGCAACCGGGTCAGTCACCGGAGCAATACCCATCAGGTCACTGGCATCTAGCGTATCGGTAATCTCGACATTAAATGCTGGCGAACGAGCAACACCCAGTGCAGCCGCTTCATTGGTAATGGTAATTCGATAGATATAGTTATCGTCTGAGTCACCGGCATCCGCCACATCACCGGCGCCTATAGCGGGTACAAAGCGACTACAGCTCGGCCCAACGCCATTTAGTGTTTCATTACAGACTTCTTTAACCACCGTCAGGTTAGGCTCGACTTCGGTCAAATCTACCTGACGAATAGACTGTACTGGATAGCCTGGAATACCTGCTGCATCATCCACAGGAATCCTGGTAACGACACCCGCCGTATCAAAGATTGCATCAAAAGATGCCCGTGCGATATTGGTACTCAGAGTATTACCTGCTGCGACATTTTCCCCATGCAAATTCGGTCCAAATCCTACGGGTACAGGATAAGCAAGATCAACGGAATCATTGAGCAGGCGTGTTTTTAAATCAACCCGGAAAAACTTGTCTTTAATTGTGATACCACCCAGTGCGGTGGTATTAAAGGTCCAGTTAATATCGGTTTCATCTAGCGGTGTTGTGCCCGCTCCTCCCGTGACTGGATCAATCAGGGTGATTCCTGTGTCATTATTAAATTTATAGGTTTCGATTGCAGAGAATGGAATCATGCCCTGGCCATCTGGCAGGTCATCGGTCACGACAATATTTTCAACTTCTATCAGGTCAAAACCCGCGGTCTCAAAACCAAACCAACCGCCTGCCTTGATAAAGTAGTTACAGTCTTCACCAATCTGTATATTTAACTCAGCAGGTGTGGCCGCCGGTGGATCATTGGCTGGTGGTTCAACAACTCCGCTTTCAGTACAATACCAGACCTGTTTGGTTAAATTAAAACCCAGCACCTTGGAACGCACTGAATCCAGTGTGTAATTATTGGCTAGCTGTAGGGCCGGTGTGGTCGTGGTTGAACCTGGTACAGGGAAAGTCAGCGCTGCCCCATCCGACAAGGTAATTTCACCGACTACATCGGCTCTGAACAATAGGTCATCATCAAACGCGGTACCATCACGTATCACTTCAAAGGTAAACACTTCGGTTATGCCAGGCGAAATAATGTTTCGGTAACACGCATAAGTGGTTGCAGTAGGTGGAATGTGTGTTGGATCATTCCATAATGGATGCGGTGGTGGATTACTCGTTGGACCAGTACAACCAACTGGTACGGTAGTCACGGTCATCGCATCACCAAAGGTCACATACAGTAAATAGTTATCCGCATCGTGACCACCGTTATTTATCATTGATACGTTTAATGGTAATGGTGTAAGTGGGTCATTGGTTAGAATAAACAATGGATCAGATATGGAAATATCCAGATCTTCAATATCGGCGGGGAAATTTTCAGTACTGTTAAGAGTAACCCGGTTAACCGGACTACAAATATTTTCAAATGTCACATCAACCGAATTAGTCACCGTAAAATCACTATCCGGATCTGTATTATCAGCCTGTACTTCTTGAGCCACATCCATATCAGCTGCCAGGTCATAACGCGGCGCATCAATCAGCACAATACGAAACTGTATGGTTAGTACATCGCCATTACGAAGCAAATGTCGATCATCTCCCGCAACGGTATTCTCAACGCGCTGGGTACTACTGGTGAGGGTGAACTGGGGCGCGGTATTATTTAATGGATTCCCGTCCTCATTATCCCAGGTAATAATATCAATCATACCCAGATAGTTATTACCATATGCAGGAGCAACCACCGCGGTCGGAGTAAAGGTCGCATCAACAACATATTCTGGTGGCAGTGTATTATTAACAACCAGATCACGAATGGTGGCGCCCGTCTGGTTAGTAATCTGTATGGTGACCAGTCCTGAACTACCCACCGGCTGATTAACATTGACTCCTGTCAACGCCTGTTGAATATTCAGTCCGCCACTGACCATTTCGGCACTCAGATCTGCGGTACTCACAATGCTGTGAGTCGGTGTAATCCCGTTATTACTTGCAGGTGATGCCAAACCGCCGTCTGGCGAGTCTACTTCACAACCCCATTCTATGTTTGCGGTATTTTGATGATCAGTACAATGTTCCTGTATACGCCCAACATAATAAACAAAGCCACTGCCACCAGCAGTCACATCGATAAAAGTTGTATTCTCATCGTTACCCGGCGTTCCATATGGGTCGTCCACTTCAAAGTTGGGGACGGTGGTACTAATTGCTCCACCGCCAGGTGTCTCGCATCCACTCGCTGTACCTGTATTAGCCGTTGATGCAGCCGTTGCTGATGCTTCATCAATACATATCCAGTCAATATCAAAGTTGCCGGTGATAGTGTCACTGATTAGCAGATCCTGCATATCCGCAATGCTGGTTAATGGGCCGACATTGCTCACCTCTACCCGCCAGATTACTCTGTCTTCTACATGTCCATAAACAAACGGGTCATAAGCATTAGTACCTTGCCCTGCATCGATATTGCGACCCAGTTTCGTGGTAATGGGAATTGGTTGGCGAATGCTTAACTCGGTTGGCACGCCGCTCACATTCTCTGAAATACCTCCACAAATCAGCTCATAGTCTGCACTGTGCTGAATATTTCTATTGGCTGATTGCAACCCTTCCTCATCAAAACCAGGCGCTCTTTCCACCTCAAATATGAAACGAATACTGGTCGCATTAGGAGGTGCAGGAGTCGCAAAGGGGCTATCAAGCTGTGCCAGTTCAGGAACCTGAGCCGAGGTCCAGGTTAAAATCTGTGAATCGGCACCCGAGACAACCGGATTACCTGCTGGTACTGCAGGCCCGCCATCCAGTGATATTTGCGTGGTGCCATTTACATAGGTCAGGCCTGATGCTAGTAAGTCCTGTGTCAGACTAATGTTGACCAGTGAGATTCCGCCGATATTTTCAGCGGTGAGCTGTACAACACCCGGCCCACACAGTTCACAATAACTAACCAGCTCATGGGTTAACTGTAGCGAACCTGCAAGACTAAAATCCACAGTGGCAAAGTCACTGGCTGTAACACCGGTTCGTTGCTCTACTGCAGTAGCATCATTGGTCATGTCCGGGCAGGTGGTATCTGCCGGATCAACAGTCGCAAATGTGTTAACTGATATAGTGACTCGAATATTTTCAGGAATATATTCAATATCGACCGTATTACTAAATGGCCCAGTTCCAATACTGAACTGCAGGTCGTTAAAAGGTGCTCCTGAGGTATTATCAAATGCCTCGACACTGGCAATGGTTAAGCCTGTCAGATTTGCACTAATGGTATCGGTGAACAGCACATCAAATGCGCCACCTGTGCCTGAGCTAATCAGGTCAACGGTAAAATTTACCGCCTCACCATTTGATGCAACGGCGATATCTGCGGTTTTAGTCAGTGTTAGATCGGTCGTTGCAACGGTTGCCTGGTGCGTGATCGAATGCGTATTGAGTGTAGAGAAATTATTATTAATCTCATTGTATTCTACAATCAGGGTCACATCACAGGCTGCGTCCCCCGCATTACATGGACTGGCCAGGGGGGGCTGGTGATTGGTTGTTAAGCCAATCTGCACCTGATAGCTACAGTTCTCAGGAATATCCTGATTATTAGGAATATCAATTAGAATATCTGCACCAACGGATGACTGAGTGACACTCCTGTTAGTTAACGTATCACAGTCGGTAATGGCGGGTGTTAATGCAATAACATCAACGTTGTTAACCCCTGCTGGAAGACGAAAGCCATTGGGGACATCCAGTATCAGGTCATAATCGAAGGCCGTATCTGGCCCATCGTTGGTGAAAGTATAAGTAAAGGTATCGCCGGTGGTGTCCGTGGCATCAGTATGGGTGTCATTATCCCATGTCCCCGCCTGATCCATATAGTTTTTTGGAGGTGACGTTCCAGCCGATTCAAAACTACTTGAATCCGTAAACGATGAAGCCGCTATACTTTCTGAAGACAATAAAAATAGCCCACTGATGAATAAAAGCATCAATGCTAATTTAGTTGCCTGTCGAGTTCCTGACAATCTCATCTACAGTTCTTCTGTCGTCACCAAAGCCGTTTTCCTTCTTTTTTCAATCACTTAGCCGTATCTAGTATAGCTTTTAAGCGCTCATTCAAATGTGAAAGGACACGCAAACACAGCAACTTAGAAAAAGAGTGAAGACATCATTACAATTCATTGTTTTTATTGGATTTTATTATGACAGCTTAGTGAGTGGCAATAGTTTTTTTACAAATTTGTGAGGCATCTCAGGCTGACACCTGTTTTGAATACCTCGAACACCAGTTATTTTTGCTATCCACATCGTGCAGCAATCACAAAAACAACCATTCAACTATCATCTAGCTGTATCAGGTACCTGTTTGGTACCTGGTTAGTTCGCTGGTAGGAAATCAATTGGGTAGAGAATGGTAATAGTTGACACACCTTCCTTTTCACCAAAGTTAAACTTGAGCACACGATCCACAATTTTCTTCTCAAGCGCAGGCGCGTCCATATCACTCGACTCAATACTACAGGCTGAAACTCGACCATCTGGTTCAATCGTCAGCTTAAGTACAAGCTTGCCCTGTAAAGTAGGATTCTTACGAAGCTCTCGATTATAAATACGGTAGAGCGCAGCTTTATAACGATCAAATACAATCTGAATTTCTTCATCGGTACGAGATGGACCTGGTCCATCACTTAATGGGCGTTCCTCGCCAAAGAAGTCACTGCCAATTGCACTTTCTACACGAGAGAACTCAACGCCCCCCATACTCTTACCAGTACCACCCACATTACGACTGAGCGATGCAGTATTAATACCACCTGATGCACCGGTCGCCTGTGCTGTGACCAGGGATCGTGTGACCTTAGTCGCTTTTTGTCCTTTATTACTCAAACGAGCCTGTGAGCCTAGCTTCTTATCGACTGATGTATCCATTAATTCAGCAAAGTTATCTTTAAATGCTAGCAAGCCAGCTGTTTCAGCCACTTTACGGGCTTTTTTCGCCACTTCAGTTTTAGGCTTGGGAACATCTTTCCTTGGCTTCTTATCTTTAGTCTGCTTTTTAGGCTCAAGTTTCTGAGGAATCTTAGGTGGCGGCGGTGGTTCTTTTTTTACTACTAGCTTGGCCAGTCGCTCTGGAATCTCAGTTGCCTCGTCACGACTCGGTAATGGCAAATCCCACAGCGGAATCAGATAGCCCAGGACAATCGAAAACAATAGAGTAATTAATAATATTCGCCTGAATCGCTTCTCATCCTCACCCTGAACTGTCCAGGGCATTATCATCGGGCGGAATGGGTAAACTGTCATTTCCCGCTCAATAACAAACTCGTGCATCTTCTCTTCTGCGCGCTCATGCACTATCAGAATTTCTTCCTGAAGCAGATTTATCTGTGCAATAACACTCTGGATGTCTTCTTTGATTAACTCACGACGCTTCTGTACTTCACGTACTTTTTCATCATAGTTTATTACCAGATTATGCACACGATTATAATGTGCCAGGGCAGCATCCTTGTCACAATCTTCACCCCAGAAAAGACAATCACTATCGAGTTTATTCAGCTTTTCAAGTCGATCAGTAATTTCACTAAGCAGTATATGCTGCTCACGTTCCTGAAACAGGTTATCCAGTTCAACATCAACATGGCGTAGTTGATCCTCCAGATCTTCGATCCGGATTTGAGCTTTCTCAATCTTCTGATTGATCTGAGCCTGTTCCTTAGAAACGTCTATTTCTGTCAACTTTCTAAAACCTTATCCATCTGTGAGCGGAGCATCAGATTCAATTTGAGATGCTTTTTGAATCACAGCTAATGAAATTTTTCCATAACCAGCTGCAGTACAACTAGACATTACTTTTTTCAATAACTTAAATGGCACAGTTTTATGTGCAAGCACTGTCACTTCTTTACTTTCCGCAACGGTCTTTGTACTAATTCCTATAACATTCTGACGAACCTGCACCAACTGAGCCTTAATCTCTTCAATCACAGGTGACGTGGAAGCTAAGACATCTTCAGTACGAGCGACAGGTACTCCCATTACCATTATTACTTCTTCAGTCACCATGACCGCAACCGTCTCTCTTGGCTTTTTCTCAACTACAGAGTCTGGCAGCTTGATTTCTTTCGGTGGTTCAAGCACTTCGCTGGATGAAGAATTAACTAATAGAAAAAACACCAGGATGGTGAATACATCCATCAGCGACACCAGATTAAGGCCCGGCACCTTCTTCTTTGCGCGAGCCATACGAATCATGCGACGTGAATCTCTCATGGCGCATCTCCAATAGAAATATCAGGAAAAAGCTCATACTTATCTTTTTCTCCTGTTTCAATATTAGGAACTTCAGCTAAGCGTATTGCATCCATTGCATGTACCAGCAATTCATATTCAAGATCTGGCTCCATTAAAATGGTGGCATCTGTTTTTTCGGGAAAATTACGTTTAATTTCGAGCAGGTGTTTAGATAATCCTGCAAAGTCATATTTTTCTTCGACTTTAGGAAAACGCGCGACAACCTGACGGCCATTACCAATCTCGAGACCTTTTTCCCTCATAATCACTTCGATTGTTAACTTGGCTTTAACAGGTGCACTACTTCCTGCAGAAGTTGGTAAATTCAATTCCAGAATAGTCACTCTGGAGAAAACCGCTGTGATCAGCAAGAACGGCACCAACACTACCATCAAGTTAAGAAAGGTAGTTATATCCATTTCTGGCGTTTCTTTATCGGTACGACGATAATGACGTCTTCTAGCCATTTTTTGCTGCCAATGCAGTTTGACGTTTTGCAAATTCTGAAATGATATTCAGCGTTTTAACTGAAGCCATTTCCAGGCTATCGACAATTTCACCAGTCTTTGCTGTTAATAATGCATGCGTAATTAACAATGGAATACCAGCCATCAATCCGAATGCTGTTGTGTTCATCGCTACCGAAATACTGGCAGAAAGTAGATCCGCTTTCTCTGCGGGATTAGCGTTGGCTACCGCAGTAAATGCCTCAATCAGGCCCATAATGGTACCTAGCAATCCTAATAATGTTGATATATTTGAAAATAAGGCCACATAGGGTGTTCGCTTCTCAAGCTGCGGTATAATCTCCATCATGCTTTCTTCCATTGCGATTTCAATATCATCTCGACGTCGCACTGAACCTTGTCTTGCAAGCCCCATATTAAGCAGTCTGGCAATAGTTGAGCTATCTTCCGCTATTATTTCCCTTGCTTTATCAAAGTCGCCTTCTTCAAGAACAGGGTGTACTTCATCCCAAATTTTCCGATTGGCTCGCCTCACGTTACCTAATTTAATAAAACGCTCAATTGCAATTGCAAGACCAATAGCAAAAACAATCAAAATTGGGTACATAAATGCACCACCTGTTTGGAAAAATCGTACAACTGTTTCGATAAATTCCATTATATTTTCCTCATCAAGTTCTAATGCTCAACTAGAGAGCACGGTAAATTTCTACAAAGTTTAGCACTACCATACTTATTCGCATGGTGATATACGTTTTTTATTCACTATTTATCCCTGGAGTGACTTAATTCGTAGAAATCAAGCTCTCTCACGAAAACATCTTTATCAACAGGTCGCATCGATTCATCTAACAGACCTGACGTCAGACTGGATCTGACACCTACTTCAGAGTTTTTCCAGGGGACGATATAAAGTGATTTAGGCGCTTCTTTATTACCGATAATCGATATTCCAGAAAGCTCTTTAACTTCGCCATCTTTCTTTACTTTCTTCACAGCTTCCTCAGCAAATAATTGCTGTTGGAGCATCATCATCAAAAACACGACAGTTATAGTATGTAATGGATATTTCATATTGACATTACTCCTACTTACCCATTCTGCTGGATAAATCAGAAATCCAGATCTTCATAGTTTTATCATCTGGCTTAAGCTCCAGATAATGTTGATACTGCTCTAAAGCGCAGGGAAAATCTCGAATATACAATTCACACAGAATACCCAGATTTTTAATTACTGGCAAATAATCAGGGTACTCAGTTAAGGCATTACTGTACGCTTTTCTAGCATCATCGAATCGACCCAGTTTACGATACAACTGCCCCAGCTGATTATTTGCTACCGGATGTGTCAAATCCACACTCACTGCACCTCGAAAGTATTTTTCAGCCTGCTTCACATTACCTTCGTATTCATAAGCCATACCCAAATTTACAAATGGTGCAACCAGTCTTTTCTCCTGCTCAATAACTTTTTCTAATATCGGAATAGCCTGTTTATACTCCTGAGCCTTTAAATGTAGAAGTGCTTTATTAAAGGCATCCTCAACATCAGAGTCAATTTCGATAACTTCACGAACTTTTGTAACACTAGCATTTCCATCTTCCTTTACATCGCGAACGCAGGAAGACAGTAAAAAAGCAAATAAAAGCATGCCCAATATACTAAATTTAATATCGTTAACTGTACTCATCTCAATATCACAGCCTCCGACCTAGTACTTATCACACTTGCCTGTGAAGTTTTAAGTATTGTATCCTGTAATATTTCTGCCTGTACATCGGCCGCATCATTCTCAGGCTCTTTAGGCGACTTTTCAGGAGTAGGCTGCTCATTCCCAGGTTTAACGCCATGAACAACTGGTACAGACTGAATAGACTCAACAAACTGCTCTGCCTCTTCAGGCTTAGCATAACGCGCTGGCATTAAATCAGCCAGTTTTGCTATAGAATGATCTATCCATTTATTATAAATACCCAAATCCAGTAATTCGAGATTTTTCTCATGGACATTAATAGCTTTTTCCTCAAAAGGATAAGCCTGTTCTTCTAATACCAACTCATATTGTTCAAGTTGCAATTCATTTAGATTATCAGGTCGCTCTGATTCCATTAACGCACGACTAAAGTGAAAATAAATTTCAGCAATTTCATAAGTTGCTGCTGCAGTTACCTCACCAACCTCATAATCTACCAGGCGAGTTAAGGCATCAATTGCCTTTTTCATACGACTTTTTTTCTTATTGAGGTTTTTCTTAAATGGCTTAACAAGCTCTACCACTTTAAACCTTCGTATCGAAGGCTGGGCTAGATACAATGATGCATTTGCAGCAAGATACTTGGTCCTATCGGTTCGCTCTTTGCCAGCCTTAAGGTCTATTGCAACAATCAACTGCAACTGTTTTACGTATAATTTTTTCTTATTTTGCTTTTTATAAACTTCTGCAATTTTACTACGCATCTCCAGTGACAGCTCAACAGGTTTAGGGAAATATTCTACATAACGCGTATATACCGATAACGCCTTATCCTGATTGTTTACCTGTTCATATAACTCTGCCGCCTGCTGAAGCGCCTCTCTGCGAATACTCTCATCTTTAGACTCTTTTTCTATACGCTCGAATTCGCCAGCTGCAAGCAGCAGTTTTCCATCTTCTTTATATATAACTGCAAGCTTTTTAGTAACTTCAGTCTGCAGCTTATTTTTTGGGTAATTCCTTCTAAAACTTTCCAGCACTCCTGCTGCCTCACCCCATAACTTTAATGTAATGAGTGATGCAGCAGCATCATACTCTGCCGTAGGTCGAATTGATGATGCAGGTGCCGCTTTCGCTACGCGCAAAAAATGATCTGCTGCAGCTCGATGATCCTCAAGCTTACGAGCCTGTTCCCCTTGCTTGTATATAGAGGCTGCAAGATTTTCAAATAATTTTTCACGGTCTTTTGCTTTTTTATCTGTAAGTCCAATTACCTTTTGATAAGCTGTTTCTGCTTCTACGTATAACGTCAAGTCAAAAGAAGAATGAGCCACAACAAGCCATGCAGATCGAATGTACTTTTTATCAATACCCGGATATCTATTGATTACATCCATACCAACCTTAATGGCTAACACATAATCCTTAATGCCATACAAATCGTCTGTTGCAGCTACCAGAACAACCGGTGCCTTCACATGCTCAGGGTAAACTTCACCGAATTTTATTGAACTTCTAATCACTTCAAGTTTTATCAGGTTGCGTTTTGATTGCTCAACAACTTTAAGATATTCACGATATGCAAAAACTGCAGCGTAACCCGCTTCGGATGATTTTTTGTGCGGAGCATAATTATATGAAGTTCTTTCATATTCTACTGCCGCATCTCGATAGTCCTTATGCTCAAGAAACAGATCTGCCAGCTGGTAATTGATTACTGGTGCTTCTAAATCTTCCGGAAATGAATCAAGATACTCACGATACCAGTGCTTAGCTTCAGAGAAGTTTTCATCTTTAAATTTTCTCAGACGCTTATTCTGATATAACGCATGGTAGTGATTAGCTAGATCGATCAGGTTAGATTTAAGAAACCCAATAACATCCGGATATGCATTAATATCAAAATAGCTCCAGTAACTAGCTCTCAGCCCATAAGTTGTGGAGAAATTTTTCTTGGAATCAACTACTAGCTTAGGAAATCCACCTTTTAGATAAATTTCAATTACTCGAATATGAAAATGTGGCGATACTTTATTTAGCGGATTTCTCTGAACAAATGTATTGTATGATTCTGCAGCATCACCATAGCGGCGTTTACTCAGATAATACTCACCAAGATGACTATATATACTAGCTTCGTACTGTCTAACACCTTTTTTCTCAAAATATTCTACTACTGATGCTGGCCCACCTAGAT
>JBFHVQ010000087.1:0-11937 GCA_041589455.1 Gammaproteobacteria bacterium
GAGGTTTTGAAAAAGTTTTTGAGATCAATCGTAACTTTCGTAATGAAGGTGTTTCGACACGTCATAACCCTGAATTCACCATGCTGGAATTCTATCAGTCCTATGCAGATTATAATGATCTGATGGATATTACAGAAGACCTTTTGCATGGCCTGGCACTGGACGTAATTGGTAAAGCAAAAATTGAATACCAGGGTGAAACTTATGACTTTGGTAGTAAGTTTGCGCGTTTGTCTGTGTTTGATTCTATTCTTCATTACAATTCTGATTTAACTGCGGATGATATCAATACACTTGAAGCAGCACGTAAAGTTGCAGAAAAACTGGAAATACCACTAAAAGAGAGTTACGGGCTTGGAAAGGTTCAAATTGAAATTTTTGAAAAAACGGTTGAGCATCGTTTAATGAACCCGACGTTTATCACAGAATACCCAACAGAAGTTTCGCCACTTGCACGTCGTAATGACGAGAATCATTTTATTACTGATCGTTTTGAATTCTTTGTTGGTGGTCGTGAGATTGCTAATGGTTTCTCAGAGCTAAATGATGCAGAAGATCAGGCTGAACGTTTCAAGTTACAGGTTGCTGAGAAAGACGCGGGTGATGACGAAGCTATGCACTATGATGCAGATTATATCCGCGCACTTGAACATGGTTTACCCCCGACGGCTGGTGAAGGTATTGGTATCGATCGACTGGTTATGTTGCTGACCAATGCACCATCAATTCGTGATGTTATCCTGTTTCCTCATATGCGTAGTGAGTCATAAACTGTCGAGGCGGCTGTGTCAGAATTTGATTTAATTGATCAATACTTTAAGCACGCCGCCACTCTCCGTGACGATGTAAAACTTGATATCGGAGATGACTGTGCTTTGCTGGCACCGCCGCCTGGCAAACAGCTTGCAGTTTCTACAGATACCTTGATTAGTGGTGTCCACTTTCCTGAAAATACCTCAGCATATGATATTGGCTATAAATCACTAGCAGTCAATTTAAGCGATATTGCCGCAATGGGCGCGCAACCTGCCTGGGTCAGTCTGGCAATCAGTTTGCCTGCTGCAGATCAATCCTGGGTTAAAGCGTTCATGCAGGGATTCGGTTGTCTGTTAGATCGCTATAATGTGTCACTGATTGGTGGTGATACCACCAGAGGATCATTATCCATAACGGTCAATATCATTGGTTTTGTGGATACTGAAAAGTCACTCAAACGGAATCAGGCAAAGCCAGGAGATATTATCTGTGTTACCGGTACCATTGGTGATGCACGCCTTGGCCTGGAAGCCATTTTAAACAATTACCCTATAAATCCTGATATTCAATATTGTATTGATCGTTTAAATCAACCGTCACCGGCAATTGAAGCGGGCATGTTGTTGCCTCAATATAGCCAATGTGCAATAGACCTGTCAGACGGTCTTCTGGCGGATCTACAGCATATCTGTACAGCGAGTGACTGTGGAGCTCGTCTGAATCTTGAAGCAATTCCATTGTCCAATGCACTAAGATCCTATTATAGTGATAAGCCTGCCTGGGATTTGATCCTAAATGCAGGTGATGATTATGAACTCTGTTTCACCTGTTCAAAGAATAATATTGAAACATTAAGAGATGATTTTGCTAACAATGATTTAGCCGTTTCCTGTATCGGTGAAATAACCACAGGTAATGAAATTGAATGCTATCTAAATGATACGTTATTAAAGCTTGCTCCAGAAAAAGGATATGATCACTTTGCGAAGTAACAATAAAGTAAAAATACCCGCTAGTTATTTAAAAAATCCTCTGCATTTTTTATCTCTTGGATTTGGTTCCGGCTTAATGCCTAAAGCGCCGGGAACATTTGGCACAGTTGCAGCAGTGCCGGTATATTTTTTAATGTCAGATTTATCTTTGACCTGGTATTTACTGATAACTTTGATAATTACACTATTCGGTGTTTATCTGTGTGGTTATACCAGTAAGGCACTTGGTGTGCATGATCATTCAGGCATCGTGATCGATGAAATTGCGGGTTTTCTTATCGCAATGATTGCGGTGCCATTTTCTTTACTGAATATAGTGATTGGCTTTGTTTTGTTCCGTATATTTGATATTGTTAAGCCTTGGCCTATCGGCTGGCTAGACAAAAAAATTCATGGAGGATCAGGGATAATGATTGATGATGTAGTGGCAGGCGTGTTCTCACTTATCTGTTTGCATCTAATTAATTACTACTTGCCTGTTTAACTCTAATGAAAATGATTACCTCTATAGTTTTTCTGATATCTCTGCTTGTTGCGAAGCAACTATTTGCAATTGAAAATATAGAAGTGCAGGCGCTTATGCAGGGGATGGTGGTATTAAACGTTGATGGTAGTCGTAGTGTTATAAAAACAGGCGAGACCGATAAGAACGGTATAACCATGATCTCCTCAGATACTCGATCAGCTATACTTGAAATTAACGGTGAACGAAAAACATACCAGATGGGTACCACCGTTAGTACCCATTTTTCTCAGATGCCGACAATTAGTGAACAAATTATTATTGACGATTACGGAATGTTTCGCGGGCATGGGAGTATTAACGGTCAATCTGTTAGTTATTTGATTGATACGGGGGCGAGTAGTGTTGCAATGAGTGAGAGAGATGCGCGACAGTTAGGTATTCAATATCGCCTGGATGGTCAACCGATAAAAACAAATACCGCCTCAGGCGTTGCTAATGCATGGTCTATTCAATTGAAAACGGTCACTCTTGGAAAATTAAAACAACGTAATGTTCGAGGTGTAGTGATTGAGGGTGACTACCCGAAATATGTTCTATTGGGTATGTCATTTTTGAATCGAATGAAGGTGGAAAAAGAAGGTAATAAAATGATTATTACCAGTAAACGTTAAGTTTATTGATCATGCTTCTGCATTTTGCATATGAGCCATTTTGAGCTCGTGACGAGTTTTAATGCCTTTGTAAAGTCCCTGAAAGATAATATTAGCCGTAGACAATACAGGTATGGCGAGTACCATGCCAATAAAACCAAACAAGTTTCCAGAAATTATAATACCAATGATAACGACTATCGGATGCAGGTTAACTGAATCAGCAATGATAGATGGAATGACAATGACGTTATCAATAATTTGTGCGATGACGATCACTGATATTGCGGCACCCACTAGCCAGATATCAATGGGTACGTAACCTAAAGCAATAAGAATCGGTAGTATCATTGCCAACAGTGGGCCGATATAGGGAATCAGGTTTAAAATGCCTGCAATAATTCCAAGGAGTATGGGTGCGTCCAGGCCTATTATAAAAAATCCACAGGATGTGATAACTGCCATAATGCCTGATTGAATCATAATGCCTCGTATATATTCTTGCAATTGATGACCAACGCGATGATATATCAGCATGCCTAGCTCAAAGCTCTGATTAGGTAATTTATCTAACAGGCTATTTCTAAATTTTCTAAAGTCACGTATCAGGAAGAAAGTAAGTAATGGGACCAGTAGGATCAGAACTGAAAGGCTGATTAGCAGGTTTGAACCCTGTATCAATGCCGCTTTTCCCCAGTCATTTGCCTCATTGAAAAAATGTTGAGTGAGCTCGCTTGATTCAATACCCAGGCCAAGAGAAAGCGTAAAGTGCTGGGTGATATTATTAAACACGGAAATAATTGATTGCCAGACAACGGGTAGCTGGTTTTGTAACGAACTTAATTGACTGCCGAGCTGTGGAAGTAACAGTAGTATAAATAGGGCAGTCACCATTACCATAATGAGCAATACACTTAATGATGCGGTACTTTTAGTGAGCCCTGCTCTTTCCAGGCTTTCGGCAGTTGGTTCAAGTAAGGCATATAAAGCAAAAGAAATAACAATAGGTATGAGTAGTGGTGCAAGTAATAAAGCCAGTAAAGAAATCACAGCACAAATGGCAGTGAAAATTAACAGAGTTTTGCTTAATGGATGGTTTAATAGACTCTGAAACATTAGCTTGATTGTAATGACAGTAGAATATTGGTGTGACGTAAACGCGCTGCAATAACAGTCGCAATATTAAGCATAAATTGTGCACCGCTTTTGGGCGCGCGTTTAACCCATTCTTCAAGATCAGAGCGCAGGAAAAAAATAAGTTCAGAGTCTTCCGTTGCGATTGCATCTGCGGTTCTGGGTTCATCGATGATTAATGCAACTTCGCCAAAGAAGTCACCGGCAGTTAATTCAGCAAGGAGTTTATCTGTTGCCTTAATTTCAATTGAGCCGCTGCGTATCAGGACAATACTGGCACCAATGTCTCCACTATTAAATACCAATTCACCTTTTTTGTAATGACGTGGATGCATCGTTTTTACCAGTTCACGACATTCTTTAGCTGAAATTTTTTCAAATAAAGGGGTTTCCATCCACATTCTGCTGACTTCAGTGATACGGTCGTCTTTTTTGCGAAATAGATTATGCCATAGAGGATGCTGTAAGTTCATGGATACGGATATTTTATTGTTGTTGTAACCAAGTGTAGCAGTTTTTAAGTGGAGTGGACCTAGATCACAGGCAGGCCATTATTTTTAAGCATGCGGCACAGTTCTATTAAGGGTAAGCCAATCAAAGTGTTTGGATCTTTACCCTGTAATGACTTAAATAAACTGATGCCCAAGGCTTCAGATTTGAAACTGCCTGCACAGTTAAATGGTTTCTCACGTTCCAGATAATGACGAATTTCATCGTCAGTTAAGTCTCTAAATGTCACTGTAAATGGATCACAAATTGTTTCTGCCTGATCGGTGGCAGTATTTAACAGGCAGAGCCCGGTATAGAATGTAATCTGTTGTCCCGATGCGGTTTTTAGTTGCTGGAATGCGACATCGAATGTTCCTGGCTTATCGAGTATATTACCATCCAGGGCTGCACTTTGGTCTGAGCCGATAATAAGCGTGTTTGGATGATTCTTAGCAAGTGCGCGGGCTTTTGACTCTGCGAGTCGCATAACCATTGATTCTACCGATTCATCAGGTTGTCTGGACTCATCAATATCTGGAGATTCCGTTAGGTATTCTAGCTGGAGTTTGTCGAGTAGAGCTTTTCTAAATGGGGAGCTTGATGCGAGTACCAGTTTCATTTGTTGACCGTTTGTAAAGCACAGTAAAAGAGCCAATAATAACGACAGGGATTCTGCTGACAAGTCAAAATGGTGCTATTTTGATATTTCATTGGAAATCCTTGAATATAAAGGAAATTCTTTTGACAGCCGTGTTAATTACAGATAAAATCGCGCGTTTATTATGAAACCGACTATACCTGTACAGCTGAATTTCATGCAAAAAGCCAAAAATGGTTTCGAAATTCAGGGAAAATGGCCCTTAAATCAGTTAAAACGCTTAAATGAGGTTTTAGTTAGTGACCAGGGAGAGGTTGAGGTTGAATTAAAATTTGGCAAAGCGGGCCCGATACCGTATATCGAAGGGCATATAACCGCTGAGCTTCAGCTAAAATGTCAACGCTGTATGCAAGCTATGTCATACACTGTTGATAGTGATTTCAAGCTGGGCATGGTGCTAAATGAAGAACAGATTGAACGTCTGCCAGATGAGTATGAGCCTTATCTGGTAGAGGACGATAGCAATTTTGTTGGTGATATGCTCGAAGATGAATTGCTATTAGCCTTGCCACTGGTGGCGATGCACGATTTTGACTGCTCTGATTATCTGCAAAAGCAGAAAATTGAAGCACCAGAAACAGAAGTAGATGTTCCTGAAGGTAAAACAAAGCCTTTTGCCGGATTGAAAGATTTACTGAAATAAACAGATCTAAGTTATTGATTATTGGAGATTGACATGGCGGTACAACAAAACCGTAAAACTCGTTCAAAGCGCGGTATGCGTCGTTCACATGATGCACTTACAGGTGCCACTTTGTCTGTAGAACAAACTACAGGTGAAACTCATTTACGCCACCATGTAAGCCCAGATGGCTACTACAAAGGTCGTAAAATCGCTGCATCAAATAGCGATAGCTAAGCAATTTGTCATATCCCCGGAGTCTCCGGGGATATGCATGACTACACGTAATGTAGTCTAAATACTCTAAAACGGACTAGCCAAGTCTGTCCGATCCGGCCTAACCGATGCCGTGGCTGTGTAAGCCCTGTCATAACCTCAAGAGATCTTATGCCTGATTCCCCGATTATCGCAATTGACGCCATGGGTGGTGATTTTGGACCAGAGGTAACGGTTGCTGCAGCTGCTCTAATCCTTAAGAAAAATCCTCGGGTAAACCTTGTACTGGTTGGTTTAGAAGACCAGATCAAACAGCATATGGATAACCAGGGACTTGCTACATCTGAAAGACTGTCTATTCAACATGCGACTGAGATTGTTGAAATGGATGAAGCACCTGCTCAGGCCTTACGTAAAAAGAAAGACTCTTCAATGCGAGTGGCGATTAATCTGGTTGCTGAGCATCGCGCCAATGCGGCGGTTAGTGCAGGTAATACCGGCGCATTGATGGCGACAGCCAAATTTGTACTGAAAACACTCCCGGGTATTGATCGGCCCGCAATTATGACGACTCTGCCCAATACCAAAGGGCATACCCATATGCTTGATCTGGGTGCCAATGTTGATTCCAGTGCAGATCACCTGTTTCAATTTGCTGTGATGGGCTCAGTCACCGCTTCTGCGGTTGATAATGTGGAAAATCCCCGTGTCGGCCTGCTAAATGTGGGCTCAGAAGCCATGAAGGGTAATGCACAGGTGAAGGCGGCGGAACCCTTATTACAGAACAGCGATCTCAACTATATCGGCTTTGTTGAAGGTGATGATATCTACAACGGCAGTGTCGATGTGGTTGTCTGCGATGGCTTTGTGGGTAATATCTCACTAAAAAGCACGGAAGGGGTGGCTAAAATGATCACCCACTTCATGCGTGAGGAATTCAGTCGTAACCTATTTACCAAGCTAATAGCACTGATTGCCATGCCAGTTTTGAAATCGTTTAAGAAACGGGTTGATCATCGTCGTTATAACGGTGCCAGTCTGTTAGGCTTAAAAGATATTGTTATCAAAAGTCATGGCGGTGCAGATGCTTATGCCTACAGTAAAGCCATCGAAGTCGCTATACTGGAAGCCGAAAAGGCCGTACCACAACGTATTGATAGTCACCTGGATACCTTGTTAGACAAGCAGTCCTAACCGTTATCCTGTAACTAAACCTAGAGAAAGCACATTGAAATACGCACGCATCACAGGAACTGGCAGCTACTTACCTGAACGCATAATGACCAATGCCGATATGGAAAAGGTCGTTGATACCACAGACCAGTGGATTCAGGAGCGCACAGGCATCAAACAGAGACATATCGCTGCAGATGACCAGACAACCTGTGATCTGGCAGAGCAGGCGTCTATTAAAGCGATGGAAGCGGCCGGAGTTACTTCCGAAGACATTGACCTGATAATTGTTGCGACTACGACCCCGGATCAGGTTTTCCCAAGTACTGCCTGTCTGTTACAAAATAAACTGGACATCCATGGCTGTGCGGCCTTTGACGTCCAGGCGGTATGCACAGGTTTTGTCTATGCGCTGGGTATTGCTGATAACTTCATAAAAGCGGGCACTTCTAAATGTGCGCTGGTGGTTGGTGCTGAAACCCTGTCACGTATTCTTGACTGGAATGATAGAGGCACTTGTGTGCTGTTTGGCGATGGCGCAGGTGCGGTTGTGGTGCAGGCAAGCGATAAACCCGGCATTCTTTCTTCGCATTTACATGCTGATGGCAGTTATGAGCATTTGCTGAATGTCCCTAATGGTATCTCCAAGAATCAGCAGCTATTTCGCGAAGAAGGTGCGCACATTACTATGAAAGGTAATGAGGTGTTCAAAATGGCGGTTAATACATTGGGCCGTATTGTTGATGAAACCCTTGAAGCCAATAATATGCAAAAATCTGATATTGACTGGCTGGTACCTCATCAAGCCAATATTCGGATCATTAATGCTACAGGTAAGAAGCTAGGTCTGAATCCAGATCATGTGGTTGTCACTGTTGATAAACACGGCAATACTTCTGCAGCATCGGTCCCTCTGGCACTGGATACGGCGGTCAGAGAGGGCAGGATCAAAGAGGGTGAGACGGTGATGCTGGAGGCCTTTGGTGGTGGTTTTACCTGGGGCGCGGTATTAGTCAGCTGGTAACGACTCTCTCATAGATTGCTACGCCTTTTCTATAAGTGAAATCTCGGCTAATTACAGTTCTGTAGCGACATAATAATTCGATTCTGGCAATATATCGGCGTATTACTATACTTTGTATCTAACAGGTTTCTTTGTATATTGGGCTTTCATTAACTTAGAATATGCTGTGAGCCACGCCTTTCAGCAAGGCGATATAACCAGTTAGCTATAAGTCATTGACTGTTATACAAGAAAATCATAACCTGCATAGCAAATAAGCAGTTATAAATGAAAATAATTATTAAATTTAACAGGCTTGGTTCTGTACCGCCCTTAAGATTCAAAGCGAGGTTTCCACGATGAATAATACCCTTAAATTAATTACAGCAGGTGTAATGGCCGCTACCATAAGTGCCTGTACAACAACTGACTTTACCTCTAGCACGAGTTCCACGCTGGATGCTGTGACACCTGATGTAACATTGCAGGAGTTTGTTACTAAAAGATATGTAGCAATTCGTCAGGAAGCTGCTATAGGTGGTGGCGAAAATATTGACGCACTGGCTCAGTTATTGGGCGAGCAAAACTCAAAGCAGCTTGCGCAACAGATGCAACAGAACTTCGATACGATTTTTGTCAACGTACAGCAGCCAGAGGATATCCTTGCTCGTATTAAAGAAACTTCAGAGTATCCCAGGGGATAAATTCTCATAATTAAATTTAAGGTGGATTAGGGAGAGCCATTTTGTTTGAACATGAAATGCCTGGTGATATAAAAATGCATAACAATCATCAGGATCATACAGATGTTGTGCAGGCGCTTATATTATTTGTAATATTAAGTGCCGCCACACTTGCTTCAAGCTGGCTACTCTCAGTTCCTGATGCATTTAGTCTTTCCTTATTAGCACAGGTAGCACCTGTGCTAGTGTCGGCCATAGCATTATTCGGCTTTTATAAAATACAGAACCATGTAATTCTTAAACTATCTATTCCAGTCGTATTTACACTGAATTTTACAAGCTGGGGTTATGCTTTATACGTGTATAGCTTTGAACTTTCTGGTTTGGCAGCTAGTGCCGGCTCACAAGAATTAGTGCTTTTCTCTAGCATGTCAAATTTAATTTATCTTTTTGGCATGGCGATTTCAATTATTCTACTACATCGTTATTGCCGTTTTGCAGTTTATATATCATCTCTAATGACTGTTACACTGGTTGTATTGTTATTTGTTTTTTCTTCCTATTTTCTTAACTATCTTTTCGCGTCGTTGATTTTATTATCAAGCGTTATTGTCTTGTCGGTTATCAGTAAACAAGTAACAGTAGTTGAAAATACAATCCACAAAGCCGAGGTTGATGATCCTGAATTTCTAGATAGTGAGTTACTGCCCTCTGAAATTGAGCAAGAGGAGATTATTCCAGAACTGGCCATTAATGCATTGCCATTGAATGATAATTTACCAACTCATGATTGGGAAACTGTGCTGCGTGATCTACAGGATGAATTGAAAGGTTGTGCAGATGTCGATAAGCTGTTTTCAAATATGTTAACTTTTTTGAATGACCGAATAGGTTTTGAAGCAGCGGCCGTCGGTATGTTGCAGGAGCGAAGTATTAAACGCATTGCGTCATCGGGAGATGATCAATATATACACTCTCAGTGCCTTGGCTGGAACAGTCAGCGAATTAAAGAGCTATTTGCCAGTAAAGAACCCATTTTAAGTCGTCAATCTCAATTAAGTATTAGTGATAACGGAGCTGCAGATTCATTACATCGCCTTGATATACCAGTGCTTAGCAATAATAAGGCGGTCGGTATTGTTACTCTATTTAGAGAAACTATGCTTTTTGATACGCATGATGTCAAACTGGCGTCAGCCATTGTTTTTCATAGTATGTTGAGTTTGCGTAATGCTCGACTACAGGAAGAAGTTAAGCGCCTTTCAGTTAGTCAGGCAACTACAAATCTAACCTTATTCAGTAGAGAGCAATTTGTCCAAAAAATACAGCCAGTACTTGAAAAAATTGGTAAACCTCGTGAATGCACATTATTTATTGTTGATGTAGATAATTATTCTGATATTAACGATAAAGTCGGTAGAGAAGCTGCAAATCTTCTCTACAAGGCCGTATCTAAAAAAATCATATCGCAACTCACAGATAACGATGTAATAGGGCGTTATGGAAATGAAGGCTTTGTTGTTCTAATGGACGAGACAGACCTGAATCAGGGAAAACATAAAGCGGAAAATATAAGAGAAAGTGTCTCTCAGTTAAAAGTGAATTATCAGGATCAGGCGTTGGCGACCACGATCAGTATTGGGCTAACCATAGTTACTGACCCTGATGATAATTTATCCACTCTTATGAGAAAAGCTGATATGGGTCTATTTGTTGCTAAAGAGAATGGCTCGAATACTGTGAAGGTAAGTTTGTAATTTTCGCTAAATGCTTATTATACTATCTAGATTTTACAGTGCTTGTTTAAAGTCAAATCGTTCCGTTTTCATTGTTGCTATAAATGCAGCATGAAACCTAAAACCCCTCAGGCGATGCATCAACTAATAAGTCAGATTCGAGAGAACGTACCTTTTACATTGCCAGCGGGTTATACCTGTTCTGACAACTGTAATGGTTGTTCAATGAAGTTGATTGAGTTTCTTGATACTGAACTGATAGACTGGGAACAACGGCTGAAGCAAGGTGAAGTACCTCAGTTATACGACCTTAAACGATTGGCTACGACATCTACAAAAATTTATCGTGTACTGGACAAAAATGGACTTGTTTGAACAGGCTGCTAATCGTGAAAAATACTAGATTTGTTCTTATATACTGAATATCCGTGTATTGTATCGGTTAGTTGAAGTCGCACTACATAGTAATTATTTAATGAATATTAATTTATGGACTGTTGTTGTCATTAGCTGGTGTAATCATGGGTTGAGAGATTGCATATCAGATAACCGTATATCAGGTACAGGGCGATATTGATACCTTAAAGCCATCAATACACTTGAGATAGGTTATCTTTAACTGGCTAATCGCACATCCAGTCACATCGATGGCTGAATTATAATAAGTAACGTATTAACACTATACAATATATATTTTTTTGAACTTATCATATTATTAGTAATCATAATCGTGTTCTCCCGATATAATTAAGAAGCTCAACAGGAAAATTTGCAGCAAGGAAGAATCACTATGAAGCCATATTTAGCAGTTTTAATCATTTTAACGCTTACCAACACGGCATACGCTGAAGACAACACTATTCAGATTGAAATTGAGGACGCGTGCGAAATGGCTCTCCAGGGAAAGGTTATTTGGGATCATAAAGACAATTCAGAATGGGCAGACTCTCAAATTACTAATTTATGTGGTAAGGCTCAACGATCTATCCAGCCTGCTGCATGTTTTTCTCATCTAATGTCTGATGAGTTTAAGCAGGGAAATGGTGGCCGTTGGGAGTGGTATAACGCCATTAAGCTGTGTAAGGAATCACTAAATGCTCGAGAAACGATTACATGCTATAAACAAGACATAAACCTTAATGACTCCGTTCATTGGAAAAAAACATTAGCAAAATGCAGTGCAATTACTATAAAAAATCCGGTTTATGAACAAGTGGTGCAATATACACCACCTACAGGTGACACAAATAAACATGAGAAAACAACTGAACCTCAAAAGATTAAGAAAATCGATAAACACACTATAGCTTCTTCAGGCAATACAACTAATCTAGATGTAGAACCAATAAAAAATATAAA
>JBFHVQ010000088.1:0-11794 GCA_041589455.1 Gammaproteobacteria bacterium
ATGAGTGAAGCTGATTTTGAAACAGCAAAAACATTATATTTTCAAAGATGTGCAGGCTGCCACGGCGTTCTACGTAAAGGTGCAACTGGCAAAAGCCTTGAACCCAAAGAAACATTGAAGAAAGGCCAGAAGCGTCTTGAAAAGATCATTGCTCTGGGCACAGAAGGTGGTATGAATAACTTTGACGACATTATGTCACCAAAGGAAATCAGTATGCTTGCCACTTATATACAGATTGACCCACCAAAACCACCTGAAATGTCACTCGACCTGATGAAAAAACGTCATAAGGTTTATGTTGATCCCAAAGATTACCCAAGCAAGCCTATGCATAACCGCAACTGGAAAAACTTCTTCCTGGTTATCGAGCGTGACGTAGGTAAAGTGGCTGTTGTTGATGGTGACACACATGAAATTGTCACTCACGTTGATACTGGCTATGCGGTACACGTGCTAAAAGCTGCAGAACATCACAAAACACTACATGCAAAAGATGCTGGCCGTTTCTGGTACACCATGGGACGTGACGGTAAATTGACCAAAATCGACTTATGGCAGAAACCTGAAAAAATGCGCGTAGCTGAAGTACAGGTTGCCTATGATGCACGTGACGTCGCTGTATCAGGTGATGGTAAATACATCATTGGTGGCGGCTACTGGCCCCCACACTTCGCTATTGTAGATGCTGAAACCATGGAACCTCTCAAAGTCGTTTCATCTCGTGGTGTTAATGTTGATGGTGAATATGTTGAAGAATCTCGTGTAGCTGCAATCTATGACACACCTGGCGAGTCATCCTGGATTGTTGCCATGAAAGAACTCGGCCAGATGTGGCAGGTTGATTACTCTGATATCGATAACTTGCGTATCGACAAGATGGATACTGCCAAGTTCCTGCACGATGGTTTCTTCGATCCAACTGGCCGTTACTTCCAGATTGCTGCGAATGCATCTGACAAGATGGTCGTTGTCGATACCAAGACCCGTAAGCTGGAAGCGATAATCGATACTGACAAACTACCACATCCTGGTCCTGGCGCTAACTGGGTTGATCCAAAATGTGGTCCTGTTGCCGGCACTACCCACCTGGGTACAGGTCTGGTAACTGTCTGGGGTAATGATCCTAAAGGTCATCCAGATAACGCATGGAAAATATGCTACGAAGTTGAAACAGATGGCGCAGGCGTATTTATTCGAACTCATCCCAAGTCAAAATATGTATGGGCTGACCAGACTAAGCACCCTGAACCTGAAGTTCAACAATCTATTCAGATCTTTGACAAAGAAACACATGAAATCGTTAAGACAGTTCGTATAACCGATAAGAAAGGTTATGCAGCAGTTCATTTCGAATTTAACGATGATGGTTCAGAAGTCTGGGTATCGGTATGGAACCGAGCAGATTCTAAAGAACCTAACGGTGAGATCGTCGTCTTTGATGCCAAGACTCTGAAGGAAATCAAACGCATTAAAGGCCTCTACGCACCAACAGGTAAATTCAACGTTCACAATAGAACGAATCACGTAACTTGAGGTAATAACCAGGGCGGGTGTCAAATCCCGCCCCCTTTTGCCTGAAACATAAGAAATAGCAGAATAAAAGCATCGTCAATTTTTCGGAGAGCACCATGTTCGACCTCTACAAGCATTTACTCAAAAGAAAGATAATTTTAGGTACGACAGTAGGTGTATCCATTTTTTTCATGATTGTCGGTGTCATATTCTGGGGTGGATTTAACACAGCAATGGAGGTCACAAACACTCTGGACTTCTGTATCAGCTGTCACGAAATGGAAGATAATGTTTATAAAGAATATAAAGAAACCGTACACTTTACCAATCGAGCCGGTGTAAGAGCGACCTGCTCAGATTGTCATGTTCCCGACCCCTGGGTACATAAGGTAGTTAGAAAAATCCAGGCGAGCAATGAAGTACTTCATAAAGTACTTGGCACAATTGATACACCTGAAAAATTCGATGCAAAGCGTCTGAAAATGGCAAAAAATGTTTGGAGAACCATGAAGGAAACCGACTCTCGCGAATGTCGAAACTGTCATGACTTCGCCACAATGGATCCACTTAATCAGAAATCACGCGCACGTAAACAACACTTTAATGCAATGCAGGATGGCAATACCTGTATTGACTGCCATAAGGGCATCGCGCATAAAAGCGTACATGATCAATTACCCGAAGACGAGCTGGAAGCCCTGGAAATGCCAGATCCTTCAATCGTAAAACCAATTGCACCTCAATGGTTAGCACTTAATGCACAAAAGCCTGCTGCAACTAAAAAAGCAGCCGTAACAAAACCTGCTGAAGTTACGCCTGCTCAACCAGAGCCTGTTGCAGAGCCTGTTGCGGCGACACCAGCTGCAGAAGTCGAAACACCTGCAGTAGCTAGTGCGAGTGAATCAGCAGCTACAACACCAGCAGCGGCACAAAGCACATCCAGCGGTGTTAACTGGAGTAATATCGCAAGTCGCACTGTCACTGTGTTTTATCCAGGACAGACATCAATGGAATGGGTACTCAGTAGAGAGCATGGCGGCAAGCGTGCCTTTACATCTGGTGACCGTTGTTTTGACTGTCATGAAGAAGAACTCGTAGAAATCGGTGACAAGATTGTAATGGGTGAGAAAGAAATGAAGGTCGGTAAGGAAGATGGCAATATGGAGCCCAGTGTGATTCCAGATAAGCGCGGAAGCTTCCCTGTTGAGATATCAGCCGCCTATGATAATGACCAGCTACATATGCGATTTGTTTGGAAGAACAGCCCACATACACCTGCACCCTTCGTAGCTGGCGGCAAAATGGATCCAGATAACCAGATCAAACTGGCCATTATGTTAGCAACGGATGATGTTGAATATGCCGATCGTGCTGGTTGCTGGGGCACCTGCCATGCAGACCTTAGAAGCATGCCATATGCACCTGAACAATCGGCTATCGATACCGCCGCACTCAAGGAAGCCACTGACGGTATCACCAAGTACATTAATGAAAGCCGCACAGAGATTAATTTAAAATCTCGCAAAGGCGCACTTGGTGGTTGGGATAAACTAAAAGATGATGCTGACATTGCAACTGAAATGAGCAATGGACACTTTATGGACCTGATGCGCTACAAGACTGGAGACAATAAAGCAGAAAACGGCCATATTCTAAAAGAGCGCATCTCCCATGATGGTATCGACTTAATCGCAACCGGAACCTTAAATGGCGACACCTGGACCGTAGAAATTAGCCGTCCACTTAATTCAGATCAACCAGGAGACCTGAAACTAGATACCTCTGCCATATATAATATCGGCTTTGCGATTCATGATGACTATACCAATGCTCGCTTCCATCATGTTTCACTGGGATACAAACTGGGCTTCGATAATGGGGACGTAGAAATTAATGCCCAGAAGCAATAATACTAACAGTGGATAACTGATACCTCAGTTATCCACGCTGAACAACAGGGGTGACACATGAAGCTACACGTTTATCTAATTCAGGTACTGGTTGCCTTCGTTATGATTGTCATATTCCCAATATATTTCGCTGTCTCTGGCGGCCTACCGGAAGCAGAAATCAACCAGGTAAATATCATCAAATACAAGTTCGAACCTCAGGAAATCACCATACCCGTTGGCAGCACTGTACGCTGGGTAAACCAGGAAAAACGACAATATCACAGTGTCTGGTTTGAACAACTGGGCGAACCTGAACCCGATTATTTTTTTCCCGGCGAAAGCTATGAAAAAACCTTTGATACTCAGGGTAGCTTTCCTTATCGCTGTGGACCACACCCTAAAATGACTGGAGTTGTTCATGTTAAATGAGTCACGCCCTGTATATCTGGTTGGCGCAGGTCCGGGAGATCCTGATCTATTAACAGTGAAAGCACTAAGATTAATTCAGCAAGCCGACATCATCGTCTATGATCGACTCGTCTCAAAAGAAATACTCGAATTGATACCTGCAGGCACACAACGAATTTACGTTGGAAAATCCACTGGCCAGCACCATATGACCCAGGACGAAATCAATCAGTTGCTAGTAAAACTGGCAAAAACTCATCGTCAGTCTCACAAGAACATTGTTCGACTTAAAGGAGGCGACCCCTTTATTTTTGGACGTGGTAGTGAAGAGGCACAATATCTTGTTCAACACCTTATTCCATTCGAATACATTCCAGGTATCACTGCCGCTGCCGCCTGTAGCGCCTACGCCGGTATCCCGTTAACCCATCGCGGAGTTGCCAGAAGCGTTCGCCTGATCACAGGACACTGTAAATCCAACCAGCCACTCGAACTTAACTGGGACAGCCTGGCAGATGCCCAAACCACTCTGGTGTTCTATATGGGACTGGGTAGCCTTCAGGAACTTCGTAAGGGGCTTATAGATGCAGGACTTAGCGCAGCTACACCAGCCGCCGTGGTCGAAAATGGCACCACAGCTTCACAACGACGTTATGTTTCTACCCTTGAAGCCTTACCTGAAGATGTAATAAAAAATAAGGTACAATCACCTGCTCTGATAATTATTGGTGATGTGGTTAATTTTGCACAACAACTCGACTGGTTTACACCACAACACGCTAACCTCGATGAAACGCTGCCACATGAATATAAACAGCATAGTAAAAACTAGTCTGGCACTACTCTTGTGCCTGGTCTCAGTCAGTAGCTTTGCTGAACTGACTGATCAACGTAAACAACAGTTAGAACACCTGTTAAAACATGATTGTGGCTCCTGCCATGGCATGACCTTGAAAGGCGGGCTTGGCCCTGCCCTGTTAGCCGAGAACCTGCTGGATAAACCAGATGAGTTTCTGCTACTAACGATACAGCATGGCCGACCCGGCACGCCGATGCCTCCCTGGAAAAGCCAGTTAAGTCGTGATGATATACTCTGGATTATTCAACTCATCAGAAATCACAAAGGCTAATTTCAATGAATCGACTTCTGCTATGGCTACCCCTTCTCTTTTTAACCGGATGTCAGACTGCACAATTACGTGGTACGGGCGACATGGGCTTAATTATTGAGCGTGCCACCGGTAGTCTGCAGGTGGTTGAACATAGCACCAATCAGTCCATCGCGAATATAAAAGGGCTAGGTGATTTATCCCATGCATCGATTGTCTACTCTCGTGATGCACGGTATGGCTTTGTATTTGGCCGCGATGGTGGGCTGACTAAAGTCGATCTGCTAACACATAAAATTATTAAACGAATCATTCAATCTGGTAACAGCATTGGTGGTGCTATATCACAGAATGGAAAACTACTGGCTGTTTCCAATTACAAACCCGGTGGCGTTAAAATTTTCGATACCGAAACACTCGAGTTAATACTGGATTTACCTGCCACCTATGGAACGCAACAGAAACTCTCGAAAACCGTCGGCCTGGTAGATGCCCCCGGACAACGCTTTGTTGTATCACTATATGACGCAGGCGAAATTTGGCTACTCGATTTAAAGCAGCCACAGAAACCAGAAATACAGAAATTTAAAAATGTCGGCGCATTACCCTATGATGCCTTGATCACCCCAGATGGCCGCTATTATATTGCGGGTCTGTTTGGGGAGGATGGACTAGCCATGCTGGATCTCTGGCACCCTGAAAAAGGTGTAAAACGTATAATGGACCATTATGGACGTGGCAAACAAAAACTCCCCGTTTACAAAATGCCTCACCTTGAAGGCTGGACCCAGGCCGGCGACAAAACACTACTACCTGCGGTTGGCCAACATGAAGTACTGGTTATGGATAGTCAGTGGAAACAGATAAAAAGCATACCGGTACACGGTCAGCCTATCTTTGTTATGAGTCGTCCGGATCACCGCCAGATGTGGGTGAATTTTGCTCACCCTCGTAATGACACAATTCAGGTTATTGATACTGAAACATTAGAAGTCATCAAAACCTTAAATCCAGGAAAAGCCGTATTACATATGGAATTCACACCCCGTGGTGACCAGGTCTGGTTATCGGTTAGAGACGATGACCGAGTCGACATAGTGGATACCGAAACCTTTGAGACCATCAGCAGCCTCAAAGTCGAAAAACCCAGTGGGATATTCTTTAGCAACCGGGCACATATCACCGGGCTATAGAATGTTGATCTAGATCATACATTAAAAGCGTAATGAAACTTAAATTGTCCTAGATCAAGGCGATATATACACGGTGCAATAAAGTGGTGAGCAATGGTTATTGGGAGCCACTTTTATGCAGACAGAACCCATACAGTCTACATTAGCAGATCAACAGGATGCCCTGTTAATTCAGCAATGCATGAACCTGTTTCAACAAAATATTCCTCTTAGCAGTACACCCTACGCTGATATGGCCAGTCAACTGGACATTAGTGAAAAGCAGTTACTGACGATACTGCAACAGCTACAAGAAGAAGATATTATTAGCCGCATCGGCGCCGTATTCAAACCCAATCGCGTGGGTGTCAGCACCCTGGCAGCAATGGCTGTACCAGAACATCGATTAAATGAAGTTGCCGATCTTATTAGCGCCTACCCTTCCGTCAATCATAACTATGAACGTGAACATCACTTTAATCTATGGTTTGTAGTAACCGCCGAGAATGATGAAAAATTAAGTAGCATATTGATTGACATGCAGCAAAAAAGTGGCATCGTCATTCTGAAACTTCCAATGGAAAAAGATTATCACATTGATTTAGGCTTTCCACTTCAACTCATACATGGAGGCATCGAATGATCAATCAAAGAGATCTAGTTGCCGCCTTACAACATGGCCTGCCACTGGTATCACACCCCTACCAGGCAATTGCAGAACAAATTGGCAGTACAGAAAGTGAAGTCATCGAACGCATTCAACAGATGCAACAACAGGGTGACATAAAGCGCATGGGAATTGTGGTGCGCCACCGCAAGTTAGGGTATACCGCAAATGCCATGGTGGTATGGAATATACCAGATCAACAAGTCGATGAAATGGGTCAATGTTTTGGCCAGTTTGATTTTGTCACCTTAAGCTACAGACGCCCTAGACAACTCCCTGACTGGCCATATAACCTGTTCTGTATGATTCATGGCCAGGATAGACAGGATGTACTTAACAACCTGAAATTAATGATTAATAGCTGTAATGTGTCTCACATAGAACACTCCGTACTCTTTAGTAAACGTTGTTTCAAGCAACGAGGTGCTGTCTACATACAACAAGAAGAAAAATCAAAAGAATCAGCCTGATGGAACTAACCGCAACCGATAAAATCATTATCAATCATCTGCAGGGTAATTTTCCTCTGGATGAATCACCCTGGGAAGCAGTAGCTGAACTAACGGGAATTGAAATAGACACTCTCATAGAACGCATACAGACACTACAGGACGAAGGCTATATTAGTCGCTTCGGCCCCTTGTATGACGCGCAGAAAATGGGCGGCGGCCTGAGCCTGGCCGCAATGCAGGTAGACAAATCAGATTATGAGTCAGTCACTGAAATCGTAAATCAATTTGAAGAGGTGGCACATAATTATGAACGCGAACATAAGCTTAATATGTGGTTTGTTATTGCAACAGAAAAACCCGAACAGGTATTTGAGGTCATTGAGAAAATAGAAACCGCGAGTGGCTACTCGGTTTATAACATGCCAAAGCAGAAAGAATATTTTCTTGGCTTACAACTAAAAGTATAAAGGCTCGACACATGCAAGCTCAAGCAACACTGGATACTGTAAACAACGATCATCAAGAACTGGATCGTCGCATTATACAGGCTACGCAGGCCGGGCTACCCATCACCAGACATCCCTATCAGCTTGTTGCTGAGCAACTCAATATTAAAACAAGCTTATTGCTGGAAAGAATGAAGCTAATGCAGGACAAGGGAATTATTCGTCGAGTTGGATTAATTCCTAACCATTACAAACTGGGTTACAAAGCCAATGGCATGAGTGTATGGAATGTTGATGAGAGCATCATTGACAGCCTGGGCGAAAAAATAGGCGCATTTGAATTCGTCAGTCATTGTTATCAACGACCACGTTTTCTGCCTGAATGGCCTTACAATCTGTTTGCCATGGTACATGGCTTTAGTAGAGATGAAGTTTATGAAAAGGTTGCGATTATCGCCGACTCACTTGGTGATCAGAATCATGGGCATGAAGTCCTGTTTAGTAAACAAATCCTTAAGAAAACCGGGCTAAGAATATAGGAGCCACTGATGTTCAGAATGACACAGTTTATGCAGCATCTTTTGACCGACCAACCCATTGGCCCGGCACGCAAACCACCAGGCCCCGTAGTTATCTGGAATTTAATCCGTCGCTGCAACCTTACCTGTAAACACTGTTATTCAATATCTACCGATAAAGACTTTCCCGGGGAGCTGGATACACAACAGGTATTTGATGTAATGGATGATTTAAAAGCATTCCATGTACCTGTGCTGATATTATCCGGTGGTGAACCCCTTATGCGTGAGGATATTTATAAAATATCTCATCGCGCCAAGGCCATGGGATTCTATGTCGGTCTTTCAACCAATGGAACATTGATAACTGAAGATAATATCGAGAAAATTGCCGAAGTCGGCTACGATTATGTGGGCATTAGTATTGACGGCATAAAATCGACACATGATAAATTCCGTCGTCGTGAAGGTGCTTTTGATGAATCCATGCATGGTATTCATCTGTGCAAACAGCATGGCATCAAAGTGGGCATCCGCTTTACCTTAACTCAGGATAACGCACACGAATTACCTGAGGTTTTAAGCCTGATGGATGAACATGAAATTGATAAATTTTATCTGTCACATTTAAACTATGCAGGACGTGGTAATAAAAACAGAAAAGACGATGTCTTCCATAATATTACCCGTAACGCGATGGACCTTCTATTTAATACCTGTTATCAATCAGAGACAAACCATCAAGGTAAAGAGTTCGTCACGGGTAACAATGATGCAGATGGTGTGTATTTCTTACAATGGGTAGAAAAAAACTTTCCTGAAAAAACAGACGAAATACGTACCCGACTAGAACACTGGGGTGGTAATTCATCCGGCGTCAACATTGCTAACATTGACAACCTGGGCAATGTACATCCAGATACCTTCTGGTGGAATTATGACCTTGGAAACGTAAAACAACGCGCATTTTCTGAAATCTGGCAGGATACCAGCGACCCATTAATGGCAGGACTTAAAATGGAACAGCGACCTTTATTAGGGCGTTGTGCTGAATGTAAACACAAACGCATCTGTGGTGGTAATACGAGAGTACGTGCATACCAGCTCACTGGTGACCCGTGGAGTGAAGATCCAGCCTGTTATTTATACGATGAAGAAATTGGTGCATCCGGCTCACAACAACGATTAACCAACCGCCCTTATGATGGACGCCTGAAAGAAATTAATATAGCGATACCATCACAATGACAATAAGTCGATACACATTACTTTTTTTCCTTGTCCTGACGGCTGCTGTTGTCAGCAAGAGCTACGCAGGCAACACACCCGATGTATTCAAACAGCATTGTGCCAGCTGCCACGGTGAGCAACGACTTGGCGCCATGGGTCCTGCCCTACTACCAGAAAACCTTAAGCGACTTAAAAAACCAAAAGCCGTCAACGTCATTAGTGAGGGTCGTGTTGCAACACAAATGCCGTCGTTTAAAGACAAATTAACCTCGCAGCAGATTACTGATCTTGTCGATTATATTTATACTCCATTAGAAGTCATGCCTGCCTGGGACATCTCACATATCCGCAACAGCCAGATTATCTACGAAGATGCACAAAACCTGGATAACAAGCCAGTATGGAATGCCGACCCAATGAATCTGTTTATTGTTGTTGAGCTAGGCGATCATCATGCAACACTATTAAACGGCGACAACTTTACACCCATTCACCGTTTTCAAACTCGCTTTGCACTACACGGTGGCCCAAAATATTCACCTGATGGTCGTTATGTCTATTTTGGCTCACGTGATGGCTGGATAACCAAATACGACATTTACAAACTGAAAGTCGTCGCAGAAGTGCGTGCTGGCATTAATATGCGTAATGTCGCGGTTTCCAGTGATGGCCGCTATCTGATTGCTGGTAACTACTTACCACATACGCTTGTAATCTTCTCAGCAGATGATCTATCACCATTAAAAGTTATTCCTGTCACAGATAAAGATGGTAAGTCATCACGCGTTAGTGCCGTTTATGATGCCGCACCACGCAGTACATTTATTGCCGCCCTGAAGGATCTAAAACAGGTATGGGAAATATCCTATGAGGATGATCCACCCGCTGGTTTTTCTGGCTGGGTTCATGATTATCGTAAAGACTCTGGTGATGCAGTAAAAGGACAACGTTTCCCTGTAAGACAAATTCAAGTTAATGACTACCTGGATGATTTCTTTTTTAATCAGGACTATGACCTGATTATAGGTTCCTCAAGAGACAGCAAAGGCCAGGTAGTTGACCTGGATCTTGGCCGCGTTACACATAATATTGATTTACCCGGCATGCCACATCTGAGTTCCGGCATAACCTGGCAATACAAAGGTCAGGAAATACTCGCCACACCTAATCTGAAAGATGGCTCTGTCAGCATTATCGAAATGGAAAACTGGCAGGTCATTAAACGCATAAAAACACTGGGACCAGGATTTTTTATGCGTAGCCACGAAAACTCAGCCTATGCATGGGTAGATGTATTTTTCGGCCCGAATAAAGAAGCCGTACATATTATTGATAAAAACACTCTGGAAATAGTGAAAACTGTCAAGCCTGCACCTGGCAAAACCGCCGCACATGTTGAGTTTGATAAAACCGGTGAACATGCTTTATTAAGCATCTGGGATAATGACGGTGCCATCATCGTTTATGAGGCAGATACTCTTAAAGAAGTTAAACGCATTGCCATGAAGAAACCATCAGGTAAATACAATGTTCATAATAAGATAACGCGCTCTGCAGGCACCAGTCATTAAGGGACAATCTTTGAATTCAAGCTAAAGTATTGAGCATCCCTTTTTGATAAAACTCAATAGTAATTTTTGTTAGCTACTCAGCATAAGACGTTAGAAATACGAGAAAAAGATATCCACTATATATGATGAGTGGATATCACAAGTCATTATGATTTCAGGCAACTACGTCATTATGTAGACCTTTAGATAACTCCAGTAATAAAAAAGTGTTACCTAGATACTATTTACTAATATTTACACTATTAAGGCACCGATACGAATTCGAAACTCCGTACGGTATCATTAGAATTAAGAATCAGTGCGATTAGACGTAACCCATCACCCGACACAACTAACTGTCGATCTCTGATACGACCATTAAAAACACCTGCTGCCAAATTATAAGTTCCAATCTGCACAGCATTCTGATCATAAGCCCAGACATCATTTGATGCGTTTGCTAAGCTGACTCCGCCAAACACTCTTCCATTAGCATCAATTTCAATACAGTTTGGATAGGTTACAGCATCTAAGGTTTGTTCATGCATCAGTGTTTCTCCGTTATACCCTATAAAATCATAAGGTGATCCTGAAGCCACATAAAATCTTGAGCCATCGGCGGTAACTGCGACATCTCTTCCATTGCTACCAACAAATGCTGTACGTGTACCATCTCCTATCAGAGCCACATTAAACTGCCCTGTACCCAGCGTGCTGTATGACAGATCATAACAAGTCACTGTATAGGGGCTTATCCCTACATTAAGCGCACACAGCTTGCTTCCGTCCAGACTCACATCCATTACTCGACCTGATGCGAAACTAGCCGATAACAGAG
>JBFHVQ010000089.1:0-11774 GCA_041589455.1 Gammaproteobacteria bacterium
AAATTGATCTACCCTGACTTTACACATCATGAAAATCTACAGAACCAATACCCATCGCATCAAAGAACTTAACAACCGATTTATCGCCATTGTAAGCATGCTCACAATAAAAATCCGCACCAAAATCCAGGCATTTCACACCCGAAGACATTAGGTGCAATGTTACAATTGCGGTACTGCAAAAACCGACAGCCACACCTACATCCAGTTCATTAACCATTTTTTCAAGTGGTTCCTCCTTACTAAGCATAACGCAGCCATCGGGCAGGTAATTTAACAAAGGATCATCGACACACCTTGGATGCGGCTTCACCTTTATGGTTTTAAATTGATTAGCCTGCAAGTATTTCTGAAATTTAGTACAGAGTTGACGATAATTTGCTGGGCTCATCCACTTATATAGCCCAGACAGTATCAGCAAAAGACTATCTTTAGAACCAGCAGGAATAATATTGCTTTCAATCTGACATTCAATAACTTTTTCAACTGGTGCCTTTAAAGCCGCTGACGAGAAACTAAAAACCCTGCTAACAGAGGGCATATATGCACCACTCAGATGACCATCAGGAACCATATACCTGAAGCCCATCATAAACGCGGCAATTCTTTTCAATGGAACCGACATTCTATGACGGTTTTCAATCGTAATGTCCTGAAAGTTCATCAAACCTTCTACAAGAACACTAATCTCTACCTTACTATCCAGTCTGTTTAAAATATAATTGGTCAACAAGTTATCATTATTTACCAGGTAGATGTGCTGTATCTTATATTGGGACAAATAGCGCCTGATCATCAAGTAACATCTAAAGAAATATACAGATAGTTTCAGCCCTTGAGATATCAATGGCCCTGCTTTATGTGGGCTTTTGACAACCTGAAAACATTCTTCAAACCAGTCTTCTTGTATATCCCGCATTAAAAGCAGAGTAACTTGAGAAAGTTCGATACTATCTTTCTCAAGAGCGCATCGCGCCATCATTGCCGAGATATTATTATTGATAATGACAAGTGCTTTTACCATTTGTCACCCTGCTCTCTGGATCTATTCAAGTAGATCATCACACAATGGATAACAATCACCTGAATCAGCACACTTAACGGGAGCGCCACTGCGAGACCATCTACGTCATAATTAACAACGAAAAGATAATTGACACCAACAATAAAGAATGCAGAAACAAAGCTCATCATAAGTAGCTCATGATTTTTCTTAAGCATGACTAATTTTGATGTGAATTTAGCGTAATTCACATCAAACAAGCTAGCGATTAATGCCATTATTATAAAGGCCAATGAGGGCATATTTTCTTTAACAATGAAATCATATGCCTCGCTTAAGACCCTCGCAGACTCCACAAAGAGCATTATAAAAATATACAGCACAAAAACCAGCATATATGCCACCTTTTCGGACCTTTTAAGAAGAACCTTTCCCTTGCTATAATCTGCCGCTGCATAGGCGACACTCATTTCTGGTCGCAGTACGTCAAATGCAACACGCAACACCACACTTGCTACTACAAAAATCATGGCTACTGCAGTATATGCGGCTAATTCCGCCATATCAATATAGGATACCCCTATCCACCTGGCACTTGATACCGAGACCCAGTTAACAATCAGATAAGCACCTAAAGGCACAGAATACCTGAGGATCTCTGCGTACATGCTAACATCATTACGCCCCCCTTTATAACTGCCTTTTAGTAAAACAATCGCAATAATAGAAGATGATATTGCACCTAGCATCAAACTGATAACCACAATTGAATATTTATACTCTGAACCGAAGTAATAAATCGCCAAAACCAGCAATATAATGGCTCCTTCAGTTGATGCGGTATACAAAAAGCTCATCGCCTTACCTTTTGCTCGCATCAATAAGGAATGCATCTCTGTCAGCATGCGAAAAAACACAGTCAGCAGAATAGAAAACAGCAGCCAGCTATCGCCTTTTGTGATGTAATCGTCAAACTCTATATAAAGTGAGAGCACTAGCAATACAGCACAAATCACCACAAAAAGAGCAATTGACAATATGAGAGAAGACAAAATAACTGACGACTCAGCATGTTGCTTATCATGATCAAAAATCAAACGCGTTGGCGCCACATGAACCCGTAATGTCAGCAGAGCCGAGAATAAGGTGATAGCGCTCAAGAGTAGACCTAATCGAGTAAAGTCCTCTGCCGGCATAGTTACCATAAAAAGGGGCAACAGCGCGAAACTTGGAAGCCTTTGAATAAAGAAACCTGCAATATAAGGCAAGCCTCTACTTAAGAATCGACTGCGAGTCATTTTACAGGTACCCCTGCATACATTTACTTTAGACCCAGCTCGATCAAGATTTTTTTCAGGCCATTCTTGATTTTTTTCATGCTAAACGAGTGACTATAATCAGACTCCATTTTGCAGACATCATATTTAATCCTATCCACATCTATTGCACTAAAGTCCAGCTCCCTTTGACTACCACCTTCATCTGACACTTTTCTAAGAAGCACAACAGCCACATCATCTGCAAATTCAACCTCACAACCTAGCGACATGAAGATTTCGCATATATGCTCTTTAGTATAATTGTACACATGTGCATGTTGAAAATAATGTAATGGGCTACCATAAACACTCGGTATTGAATACACACCTGGCACTTCAATCAACAACTCGCCATTTACTTTAAGCTTTTCAACAATATCTTTCGCCATATCCATTGGTTGCAGCAAATGCTCAAAAACATGGGACAGTATTATTAAATCTTGTGAACCGTCATCAATTAAACCTCTGAAATCACCATAATGAGTATCCACACCGTTTGATCTACCAAGATCCAGATACTGCTTATTAAAATCGCAACCTGAAATTTTCTCAAACTCATCAAAAACAGAAACGATACCACCAGCTCCACAACCAATATCGAAAACTGTTGAGAATCGTTCTAATTGAGTATGCTTTTTCCATTTATCCCTGAGTCGCTCACCTCTAGCCTGCTGCCCTTCAAAATATTTCTGCCGGGGAAGCTCTTTGCCAACATATAGTTTCTTCTGCTCCACCTCATAAAACTTTAGATTTGAAGCCTCATCGAAAACAATTTCACTGCGAATCACGCCACAGTTAGAACACAATACCTGCGGAAAAGGCAAGCCATATCGATCTTTCTCAGAAATCTTTACATCACTATCTGTATGTTTATTACCACACACACAATCATTGACAACAGTACTATACTCACCACTATCGAGCTTATTCCTTATCTGACTCAATACCTGCCTTTGGTTTTTATTTAAGCCAATTATCGACTTAGCATCATTTTTATATAAAGGGAAAGCGCATTCTTTATCCATACTCCCCCCTTAACCAGCATTCACAGACTGTGAAATATTTTGTATATTGTGACATGTTAGATCCCACAAACGATTCCTTTCTATCTGAATTTTATTGATACACTCTTCCTTATTTTCAAGAACATCATTAATTACAGCTTTAAACTTGTCAACAAAATCACTTTCCAGGACATCCACGCCCCATTCTTCTGAGTTAACATCCATTAAGAACCATTTTAATTTTTCATGAGATATTAAAGATACAATTGGTACGTCACATCCAAACGGAATCATTTGAGCGTGCCCTCTCATACCAATCATCAATGTTAACTTTCTGAACTCACTCAACACATATTCAGCAGATCTATTATATAGCTTTATCAATTTGTAATTTACATTGGCTTTATCTAGATACTGGCACATAACCTCATCTCCTGGGCTATGCGCCATATAATGAATAATATAATCCTTATCATACAAGCCAACCACTTCCGAAATATCATTCATCAGCTTAGGAAGACGCTCTCCGAATCGAAGTTCCGCCCTATCAAATGCACAGTTTAATCCAATAATCTTTTCATTGTTCATTACAGGTTTAAAGCCATAGATATTTGACATCACTGTTGTCATACAGGGCTGGTAACTCAACTTATGATGTAATTCTTCAGAGACATATGATTTAAGCGCATTCAGACTCCCGTAATTTCGAACACCAAAAAATCTCGACTTTCGAATAATGCGCTCTACGCTTTCTTTGAAATTATCACTGAATTCTGCCTGCCCTCTAAAACGATTATATCCAATTGCAAACACAACGAGATTCTGTATTTGATCTATCTGAGCATTAGTTATTGGCCATTGCCACCCACTAACACTATTAGGGTTTGTGTCCTGCAAAAAAAGCCCACCACCACCAAGAACAGTTAAGTCACATTCATTAAACGTGTTAATTTTTTTCTTAGTCACCACATCATGCACATGAGACGTGCTCCAATTAGAACACCCCAACTGTTTATCAAACAGATCACGTAACACAATAGTTAACAAAGTATCTCCTGCATTACCCGCAGTAAAATTGGCCACATGGACTCGATCGTTCTTCAGTAATGACTCAGCATTTAAAATATGCCCATTGGATAACTGATGCTTAAGCGAATACAGCATCTGACCTGGATCAGATAGAATATTTTTTAATGTTGTTCTATTAACGACTCTTTTAACTTTATTTATCAACATATTGTCTACATCAGCAATTCAGCTACAACAACTGAATAGGCTTTTTTACTGTTATAATTTATCTTCCAGATACTCTAAAGCATCCCAGAAGCCTTCCCCTGAATTTTTATGTCCCTGCCAGACTTCTGGTATAAATTGAATACCAGGACTACATTCGTCAAGCACTTGACTTAATTCTGAAAAATCCACATCGCCTTTTCCAATCTGTACTCCCTCACCATCGACTCCTTTAGCATCTACGATGTGTAAATGTGCAACATATTTACCAATTTTTCTGGTGAAATCGATTAAATTCCAGTGATAGTAATTACAGGCCATCATAGAATGTGAAACATCAAAGCACACTCTGAAACCATATTTTTCACAAAACTCGCTGATTTCATCTGCATCAACAAACAGATTATGATGACTTTGCCCTCCAAAGTGCCATGGGAAAGGCGGCATTGTTTGAATAATCACCTCAACACCGTCACTGTTCACACGTTGCAGCGCATCTGCAACACGATCATATAAGCCCTGTCTCTCACTTTCTTTTAAAAAGCCATCTTTACTGAAGCCGCCTACATTAGTCACTATTACAGGCTTTTCTGTACTACTGAAAATACTTTTTAGCTCTCTGGTAACATCACATACTCTTGAAAGTTCCTGTATGGAGCGTTCCCTATAGACTTCATCACCAGATGCCAGATCCATTATATGGTCACCAGAAAAAAGCTCCGGGCTATGAACAGCAAAACCAATATCCTGTTTTGCATCAAAAAACTCATCAACCTGAATATTCATATCCTGATAACTCAAGTGAAACTCAATAAAGTCAAAATTGGATTTTGATGAAAGCTCATAGTAATCATGATATCTAACAGGAATACCAAAGGGTCTATTAAAGCTATACTCACGAGCACTAACACGACCTTCTGCAAGATCTGACTCAAAAAAATAGTCATCCGCCTTCATGCTTCTACTAACTTTAACTCCAATTAGCTGCTCTATATAACAAGGCTGCAAGCCTTGCCCAGGACTCTTAATATCAACCATATCTCTGGTGATTACTGTTCCTTCTTCTATATCTCGATTAACAATAAGGCTTTTTGCCAGGACCTCCCTGTTTATCATTTCACCCTGTGAAAGAACTCTTTCTTCTTCTAAGCCCAGACCCTGCTCTACTTCTCGAATCATAGAGACCATCATAGAAAGCTCATCCGGAAGTAGCGACACTTTATGATCATTACCTTCCATGGTTTTATCAATAGTAAAATGCTTTTCTATAACCTTGGCGCCTAAAGCAGTTGCCGCCACAGGGATTGAAATACCTCTCTCGTGTCCTGAATACCCTATAACTCCACCTGCAATAGTTTTTAACCTTTTTAGATATTCAAGATTTACATCCTTTAAAGGTGCAGGATAAGTTGAGTTACAGTGCAATAATATAAATTCAGAACCTTTGGCCTTCAGAAGGTCAACCGATTTTTTGATTTCAGCTTCTGTTGACATACCTGTCGAACATATTAATGGCTTTCCTGTTGCCGCTAGAGATTCCAGAAATTCATGATTGGTCAAATCTGCAGAAGCTACCTTATAAGCTTGCATCCCGTAATCTTCGAGAATCATTAAGCTTTCCAGGTCCCACGGCGTACATAATGGGACCATACCTTTAGACTTGCAGTAATCAAATATTTCTATTAGTTCTTCATTGGTGAGCTGGAATTTATTTAGTAAATCCATTGTGTACTGGACACCCAAATCTGCTGACGCATCAGATTCCTCACCAGACTTGTAAAGCGCATCCATGTTTCTCATCTGAAATTTCGCACAATCAACATTGGCATCTGCTGCCAGGTCAACTAATTGCTTGGCAAGATCTAAGTCCCCATTATGATTATTTCCAATTTCAGCAATTATAAAAACTGGGCCATCTTCAGAAATAACATGCTCACCAATTTTAATACCTGTTTTATTTTTAAATGCAACAGCAACCAGTTTCAGATTATCATCAACCAGTGGTATTACATCAACCACTCCTGAAAATTGAGATTCAATAACTTCTCTTTTATCGTTTACATTACAGAATGAAACATTTTCATTCATCGCAATCGAAACATCTTTTGCAAGATCGATTTCATCCTGAGATGTCACCCACCTTCTGAAATCACCATCTGAGAAGGAACCGGTTAATTTGCCACCTTCTGCAACAACAAATACAACTCTACATTTGTTCGCATTAATTTTTTCAAGTGCCCTAAATACTGACTCATTCTCAAATACTAGAAATCCAGATACTTTATTATCAATTAACATTTATTTTCCTGGTATTCATTCATAATGGCTTCTACAATCACCCAATCCATCAAGGTATCTATCTCGAAACTTTCTTCTTCTGTCATAATATAGGCGGATATATTACCATTTAAACGGTTAGCTTCCTGCATTAACAAGTCAGTCCTGGTTACATAAATTGAGCCATTCTCTTTGAGCTTAATATCTTTACTCTCTATATCCTGTCGCCTTGGTCGATTCTTATAATCATAAAGTGCTTGAGGATTATCTCTGCCCGTCCATAAAAAATGCCAGAATTCACATACTGATAGAAGTGAATCGGCATTATCGGCTTCAAATTTATTTATCGCATTATCTATTGACTGACTATATCGATGCGGAGATGTCGCCTGTAATAGCACAACAGCATCAGGCTCATAGGCCTCATGCTGTTTTAACCAATTGACAGCATGAAGCAATGCTGATTCAGTACCTGCTGTATCACCGGATAGTTCTTCAGGCCTTAGAAATGGCACCTCAGCACCATACTGCCTGGCAATTGCCGCTACCTCTTCACAATCAGTAGACACAATCACTCTATCAATACATGAGGATGCCAAAGCCTGCTCAATACTCCAGGCAATAAGCGGTTTGCCTGCAATTATTTTAATGTTTTTCCTGGGGATACCTTTTGAACCACAGCGCGCGGGTATAATTGCTAGATATGTCATAAATGATCAACCAGAAACGTATTGCACCTTATTAAATTGACAGCCCAAACGGCATAGTTACTTAATCAGAAAAAGCAGCAACCTGATACTCAGTGCTTACATATATAAGCTTGTTTTCTATCGGTCGAGACATTGCTCGCTTTCGCACAAAGCTCATTATATATGAGCCCAGTAAAATTAGGAGTCGCCAAGCAACGCAAAGTGGGGAGATCAGGACATATTAATTAGATAATTCTGAGATATATACCAATTATCAGCTGCTAGCTTAAAACTATATATTTTACTGATATTCGCAATAGATAGCATCCAGGCTTGCCAAAAATGCATGCTTACTCCGTTATGCCAGATAATCCCATCTCTTTTCTAACTATTCCATTACAGGAATTCGAAGCATACTTCTGGAAACTTAATTTGGTGGAGCTAGGCGGGATCGAACCGCCGACCTCAACACTGCCAGTGTTGCGCTCTCCCAGCTGAGCTATAGCCCCAAATTGAAGGTGAATTCTATAGATATTGTTTTGAAAAGTCGAGTCTTATTAAATGCTTATAGAGAAATTTACAAAACCAGATCACACGACTCTTCAACCAATACTAGCCATCGCTTTATCTAGTCTTTGCAGTGTCTTCTCACGACCTAACAGCTCCAGGGTGATATCGATAGAAGGCGAACGACCATGCCCGGTTACCGCCAGTCGCAATGGCTGCCCTACCTTGCCAAAGCCAACTTCCAGTGTTTTTACCGTATTTTCCACCACAGCATGAATCGATTCCGCACGCCACTCATCCAGTGAAGCATATTGCTGCTTCAGGCTTTCCAGCACTTCTGCAGTAGCGGGTTTAAACTGTTTTTTCGCCTGTTTCGCATCATACTCTGCAAAATCTTCATAGAAGAAGCGTATTTCTTCAACCAGCTCAACCAGGGTGGAACACCTTTCCTGATAAACCGCTATCACTTTGACAAGTTCGGGCCCCTGGCTCACATCAAGCTTCGATGAGTCAATATAAAAGGCCAGTGACTGAGACAACTCTGCTGGTGTCATCTGTTTCATATAGTGCTGGTTAAGCCACTGTAGCTTCTCCATATTCAGGCTAGATGATGATTTGTTGATGCCGTCGATATCAAATAGCTCAAGCATTTCCTGCTGGCTAAACACTTCCTGATCACCATAACTCCAGCCTAATCTCACCAGGTAGTTAATCACTGCTTCTGGCAAATAGCCTTCATCACGATACTGCATCACACTGACAGCATCACGTCGTTTAGATAGTTTCTTACCGTCAGTGCCATTAATCATCGGTACATGGGCATATTCGGGAATCTGTGCATCCAGGGCTTTTAGAATATTAATCTGCCTGGGCGTGTTATTCAGATGATCATCACCGCGTATGACATGTGAAATCTGCATATCCAGATCATCAACCACAACAGTGAGGTTATAGGTCGGGTTACCATCCGATCGCTCGATAATCAGGTCATCCAGCTCCTGATTACTGATTTCTACCTTGCCACGTACATGGTCGTTAATAGTGACTGCACCTTCATGAGGATTTTTAAAACGCACCACCGTATCGTCAGCGGCACTTAGCCCTTTGTCACGGCAACAGCCGTCATATTTAGGCTTCTGCTTATTGGCCATCTGTTCTTCACGCATCTTGTCCAGGCGTTCTTTGGAGCAGTTGCAGTAATACGCATCACCCTGATCCAGTAATTGTTGAATCACTTCACGGTATCGATCATAGCGCTGAGTCTGATAAAAAGGTCCTTCATCGTGACTTAGTCCCAGCCATTCCATTCCCGCCAGAATGGCATCTACCGCTTCCTGGGTAGAACGCTCACGATCTGTGTCTTCAATGCGTAAAATAAATTCTCCGCCCATTTTTTTTGCATAGAGCCAGGAAAACAGGGCGGTACGAGCACCACCAATATGCAGATAACCTGTGGGGCTGGGTGCGAAGCGAGTGCGTACTTTCATGTCTATTAACCTGTATATAATAATGTATGCTAACTATAAGGAATCACCGTATTACGGTGTTCGGCTTTATGCGAGGCGCGTATATCACCAAAAATAACTAAGATTATCAACCGTATTGTTATAGCATGCCCTGTTTTAGTCGACTAATTTTTACAGGCTGAGTATTTAAACCCATGCCCGAACAGCTACCAGAACAATTGCCAGAGCAGTTACAGCAATGGGCCAGAGAACTGGGCTTTCAGGCGATAGCCGTGACTAGCATCGAACTGAAGCAACACGAAAAACACCTGATTGACTGGCTTGAGCACAACTTTCATGGCGAAATGGAATATATGGCGCGTCATGGCACCAAACGCAGCCGACCAAATGAACTGGAACCCGGCACAATTCGGGTAATATCAGTTCGTATGGACTACCTGCCGCCTGATGCGGTCGCTATCAAAAAAGTGCTAAAGACACCTACATTAGGCCTGATATCCCGTTATGCTACTGGCCGAGACTACCATAAAATCATCCGTAAACGCCTGCAGAAGCTGGTGGATAAAATCCAACAGGCCACCGGACCCTTTGGCTACCGTGTGTTTACTGATAGCGCACCGGTACTTGAAAAAGCACTGGCTGAAAATGCCGGCCTGGGCTGGATTGGCAAACACACCAATCTGATAAATCGCAAAGCGGGTTCCTGGTTTTTCCTGGGGGAAATATATACCGACCTGCCACTACCGATTACCGAAGCCCCAGCAGTAAACCATTGCGGCAGTTGCCAGTCATGTATCAAGATCTGCCCAACACAGGCAATAATCGCACCCTATCAGCTAGATGCCCGACGCTGTATCTCCTACCTGACGATTGAACTCAAGACAGCCATTCCCGAGGCGTTTCGCCAGGCCATTGGCAACCATATCTACGGCTGTGATGATTGCCAGCTTGTCTGCCCCTGGAATCGTTTTGCACAGGCCAGTGATGAAAAGGATTTTTCGGTACGCCACGGACTAGATGCGCCGGAACTGCTTGCGCTGTTTGCCTGGGATGAGGAAACGTTTATGAAAAAAATGGAAGGATCTGCTATTCGACGCATTGGTCACATGCAATGGCTGCGTAATATTGCTGTGGCTATTGGCAATATTGCACCCGCTAACGAAGCACATCAGCAGCAACTCATCAGCGCCCTCAAGGAACGCCGCCCGGCGACTTCTACTCTGGTACAGGAGCATATTGACTGGGCAATACACCAACTACAAAATCAGCTAGCGAATTAGTGAAACTAGTCAATTCTCCTGGATTCAACATCACGGAAGTAATAACCCTTACGGTAGTTGATCAACCCATTGGTTGACGAGTCATGATGGGAGACGACCTCTTTATCCGATAGATCCTGCTGAATTTCACCTGCTAGCACCTTGCCATATTCCACGCCCCACTGGTCAAAGGAATTAATATCCCAGACAATACCCTGGACAAACACTTTATGCTCATATAACGCCAGAATTGATCCCAGCGTTTTCGGCGTCAATCGTTCAAAGATAATCGTATTGCTCGGTTTGTTACCTTCAAACACTTTATGCTGTATCACTTCATTAATTTCATCTTCTGGGCGCCCTTCTGCTTTCATCTCACTGAGTGCTTCACGGTAGGTTTTGCCCAGCATCAAGGCTTTGGTTTGAGCCAGACAGTTAGAAAATAGCACTCTATGATGTAAGCCTAGCGGGTTCTGGCTTAATGCAGGAATCAAAAAGTCTGCCGGAACCGGCTTGGTGCCCTGGTGCATTAACTGGAAAAAGGCGTGCTGCCCATTGGTACCCGATTGTCCCCAGATAATTGGTCCGGTGAGATAATCTACTCGGTGGTTAGTACGATCGATGGTTTTACCATTACTTTCCATATCCAGCTGCTGCAGAAATGCCGGCAAGCGCTCCAGGTACTGACTGTAAGGCATAATGCCATGGCTCTGCGCATCGAAAAAGTTGTTATACCAGATGCCCAGCATTGCCATAATCACTGGCATATTTTGCTCTAACGGCGCCTCTGCAAAATGCCTGTCCATAACATGGGCACCTTCTAGCAAGGACTCAAAATGATCCATCCCCAGATATAGCGCGATTGGCAACCCTATTGCTGACCACAGGGAATTGCGACCACCCACCCAATCCCAAAACTCGAAGACATTTTCAGAATCAATCCCAAACTGGCTGGTGGCTTCAATATTGGTACTCACCGCAACAAAATGTTTGGCGACTGCACGCTCATTACCTACC
>JBFHVQ010000090.1:0-11568 GCA_041589455.1 Gammaproteobacteria bacterium
ACCAACCTTCTAATAAAACAATATCGACAGGTTTGATAATGTTTTGCCAATATTTTTCTGAACATCTGTCATCATTAGCTTTATCAAAGACAGGAATTTGAACTCTACTTTGACTATTGGATGCCAACATTGAAAAAATATCCAAAGCCATTCTAATATCGTGCGTACCTGGTACACCCCTAGTAACCAATAAAGGATGTATATTTATTGATAGAAATTCACGCTCTTGACGTGTCAGGTAAAGATCATCAATTGAAATAGTGACTACCGACTTATTAAATCCATGTTCAAGAAGTTGATGAAGAATTTTTGAAGTTGTTGACTTACCAGACCCTTGTGCACCATTTATCGCAATGAACACTGTACGGCTACTATGTTTCTGAGCTACCCAGTGCGCCATAGGTAAATATAAAGAACGATATAATCCTGCTAAGCCTTGCGCACCATTCGCGGGTAACTTAAGCAACTTAAGTGTTTCAATAAATTCACATTGTAATGCATCAGAATCATACTCATGACAAGCATTATCTGTCGTATTTGGCCAGATTATTGTTTGTGAGTGTGTGTCATCACGTGGTTGCATTAAAGATCAAGCCCCTGATTTATAGTATTATCAATATCTTTGCAGGTTTAATGCCATTTTATATATTATTGTTTATATTGATTATTTCGATTAATCGCTTATACGTTCCGGCCACCTTACTACTTTATTATGCACCATTATGAAGCATAAAACTGCAATCGCACTGTAATGGTTAACAAATGACCTATGTGATTCAGAGTGGTGCAAATCACACTAAGTAAGTCACTAATATCGAGTATTATTCATTAAGACAGCGTTTAGTATTGTTATCTTTCTGGTACGCGATATTATCAAGCAGGGCATCTAAACTAGAAGCCACATAATGTACGCAACCGTCATTACATGATTCCAGAGCACTAATCTTTTAAATTTTTTATGCTTGCCAATATTCAACTGATTCTGAACAGAATAGTTTTTATGTATCACCCATTAGAAGTAGATCTCTGGCGAGCTCAATGTTAGTAAAATGAAAAATACTGCTGATACAATTAACCAGTATTCGCTTAGTACTATCTGGATAACGTCTAGTAACGTATGGCTAGAATTAGATTTAAGTCAACATCAATTCCAGATCATAAATAATCCAGGCTATCTACCCCCGCATTTAAGTTGCACAAGACTTATCTCAAGTAAACTCCCATTTTCTTGTATTTGAATAATGTACTGGTATACATTAGAGATACATCAAAAATATAAATAACCTTAGCAGTTGATAACATACATATAAGAAAGCAATTTCTAGATCATTATCACCCTATAGCATTATATAATCATAGCAACTGTCATACACATCATCTGTCTACAATCACCCTCACATTCCGACATGATGTTTCTCTTATTGCACTTACCCCCTGTATTCATGTAGAGATTTTTACATCATCACAGGTCTCAACTAATCTGTAGCACTACCTAATTGTTCGCATAATAATTTCCGATATTACCTCTATCATTATAAAGAACACTAATAATAAATATTCCTGTATCAATTCATCAAAATCAAACACGGTTTAATAAGTGTCATTATTTTCATATAACTTAAACATCTTCTCGTCAAACAAATATTTCATAATGATCTTAGTGTTATTCGTATTTCAGTACGCTTTAAGACGCTTGACGCTATTTTACAAAATGCGGTTTTTAACAGATATCATCGCGTCCCTTTATTCCATAAACTGTTATCGTTTAATGGTAGAGACATGACAAATATATTCAATGTTTTGATACCAGCAGCATGCTAGAATTTAATGATCGATAAAAGGTGAAGCAATGCAATCTGAATCAACTGTCCTGTTACCAAACACCCTGCTGGCGATTAACCTGCCACATTTTAAAACGACGTTTGTTAAAGAACTGTCGACAGTAAACAAGAATCTATTACCTTTACAACGTGCGCTTAGCCATAGTAGCTATCTTAGTAATGAGCCTTTTCAGGTTATTTATATGAGCCATCAGTTGACTGCTGATGAACTTCTGATCAAGACAACTATTTTTTTCACAGGAATTATTGCTGGTTGTAGCTGTACCGATGATCCAACACCACAAGACACACAAACAGAAGCCTGTGAGCTTCTGGTTATCGTCAACCGTGACACGGCTCAGACAACATTTACGTTAATTGATGATCTCTGATATCCCATCGGTTAATTATCTGGCTAGCTTCTAATGCACGATGCCGGTAAAATTCCATCTCCAATGACAAATTAGTACGAGAAGACAGAACAATGGGCAGAAGTTTTGAAGTGCGCAAGGCCTCTATGGCTAAGACTCAGGGTGCAAAAGCAAAGCTGTACTCAAGATACGGTAAAGAAATCTATATATGCGCCAAAAATGGTGGTGCAGAAACCGACAGCAACTTGGCTCTAAAACGCCTGATTGAAAAGGCCAAAAAGGATCAGGTACCTGCCCATGTTATCGATAATGCCTTGAAAAAGGCCCTGGGTGGGGCTGGTGAAGACTATGCAGCTGCACGTTACGAAGGCTTTGGCCCTGGTGGCTGTATGGTTATCGTTGATTGTTTAACTGATAACAATAACCGGACATATACCGATGTACGACAGTGCTTTGTTAAGAATGATGCGAAAATCGGCGCTCCTGGTGCGGTTTCCCATATGTTCGACCATCAGGCAGTGTTCGTATTTAAACACAATGATGAAGAAGCTGTACTCGATGCACTGATGAGCGCTGATGTTGATGTCAGCGATATCGAAAGTGATGAGGGGCTTGTCACAGTACTGGCTCCCCATACCGAATTTAACAAAACACGCACCGCGCTAGTTGAACTGATGCCTGATGTTGAGTTTGAAATGGATGAAATCACCTTTAATCCTCAGACATATACCCAGATTAGCGGAGAAGATGTTGAAACCTTTGATAATTTCATCGCTGCACTCAATGACTGCGACGATGTACAAAATATCTACCACAATGCCGAATTCGCGTAGATCCTGAACCAGATGCCTACTGATTCAACTAAAATTGATAAACATAGGCTGGTAGAGCAGTTACTGACGGTTTTACCCATCGAGTCCGTCCTGTTTCATGAGGAAGATCTACGTCCTTATGAGTGTGATGGTTTATCAGCCTATCGTGAACTCCCCTTGCTGGTGCTGCTACCTAACACTATTGAACAGGTACAGGCCATTATGCAACTGTGTCATAAATTTCAGGTCCCCGTAGTGGCTCGCGGTGCAGGCACCGGTCTCTCAGGCGGTGCCCTACCATTGCCAGATGGCGTTTTATTAAGCCTCGCCCGTTTTAATCAGATTCTGGATATTGATCCTCAGCTACGCAAAGCCCGGGTTCAGCCTGGTGTACGTAATTTAGCCATATCAGAAGCGGCAGACCCCTATGGTCTGTATTATGCCCCTGACCCCTCATCACAGATCGCCTGTACCATTGGTGGTAATATCGCTGAAAATTCCGGCGGTGTTCACTGCCTAAAATATGGCCTCACTGTACATAATGTGACTCAGCTTAAAATCGTCACCGTAGAAGGTGAATTACTTGAACTGGGTGGTGCCGGGCTAGATGCCCCGGGTTATGACCTGTTAGCCCTGATGACAGGCTCTGAGGGTATGTTAGGGGTAATTGTCGAAGCCACAGTGACCCTCCTGCCGAAACCTGAAGATGCTAAGGCAATTCTTGCGGCATTTGATGATGTAGTTAAAGCCGGTAAAGCCGTCGGCGATATTATCTCTGCGGGTATTATCCCTGCGGGTCTCGAAATGATGGACAAGCTTTCCATCAAAGCGGCTGAAGACTTCGTCCATGCCGGCTATCCTACAGATGCTGAAGCCATACTATTATGCGAGCTTGATGGTGGTAAACATGAAGTCCGTCAATATATTGAAACCGTTAAGCAGCTATTAATGGATAGTGGTTCAACAGAAGTACGCGTTGCTAAAGATGACGCTGAAAGAATGACATTCTGGAAAGGCCGTAAAGCCGCTTTCCCCGCAGTAGGCCGGATATCTCCAGATTATTACTGTATGGATGGCACTATACCGAGAAAACATTTGCCCCATGTACTGAAAACCATTTCCGATCTATCTGCAGAGTATCATCTACCAGTCGCCAATGTGTTTCATGCAGGAGACGGTAATCTACACCCACTGATTCTCTACGATGCCAATAAACCTGGTGAGCTCGAGAGAACCGAAGAATTTGGCGGAAAAATCCTTGAACTATGCGTTGAAGTCGGAGGCACAATCACCGGAGAACATGGTGTTGGCAAGGAAAAAATCAACCAGATGTGTGTACAGTTTAAACCACTGGAGCTGACTCAGTTTCACGCAATAAAAGCAGCTTTTGACCCTTTAAGCTTACTGAATCCAGGGAAAGCCGTTCCGACCCTACATCGCTGTGCAGAGTTCGGTGCTATGCATGTGCATCACGGCGAACTACCCCACCCTGAGCTGGAGCGCTTTTAATATGGGTGATCATAGCCAGCAACTATTGCATCAGGTAACACAGGCATATCAGGACAAAACCCCACTACAGATCACAGGGTCCGGCAGTAAGTCATTTTATGGGCGGCAGATACAGGGCGAAGCACTGGATACCAGAACTCACAGTGGCATTATTAACTATGAACCCAGTGAACTGGTAATTACTGCCAGAGCAGGAACACCACTCAGAGAAATTGAACAGGCGCTACTTCAGGAAAAGCAGATGCTTGGTTTCGAGCCACCGGCATATGGAGATCAGGCAACTTTGGGTGGCACCATCGCCTGCAATTTGTCTGGCCCAGCTCGAGCCTATCATGGCGCTGCCCGCGACTACGTACTGGGCAGTCGTATTATTAATGGCAAGGCCGAGGCCATGCACTTCGGTGGCGAAGTCATGAAAAATGTCGCAGGATATGATGTGTCTCGCCTGATGTGTGGCGCTATGGGTACTTTAGGGGTCATACTTGATGTGTCCCTGAAGGTCATTCCTATGCCAGAACAGGAAATCACCCTGGTTCATGAATGTGATGAAGCACAGGCACTGGAAAAAATTCACCACTGGGTACTTCAGGGTTTGCCTTTATCAGCCAGCTGTTATAACGGAAAAAGACTTTATATAAGACTCGCCAGTAGCTCAGATGAAATCGCCGCTGCACAGCAAAAAACAGGTGGTGACAAACTACAGAATGACTGTGAGTTCTGGCGCTCTATAAAGGAACAGAGCCATGATTTCTTCAATACGGATCAACCAATATGGCGTTTGTCACTTGCATCTAATGCCGAGCCGTTACCAATCGAGGGATCCACTCTCCATGAATGGGGTGGTGCCTTACGCTGGTTACGCAGTGATGAATCTGCTGATAAAATTCGTCATGTGCTAGAGCTGATTAATGGTCATGCTACTCTGTTTAGAAACAACGCTACTCAACTCGACCCATTTCATGAACTCAGTAGTGGTGTATTTCGCTTACACAACGAGCTGAAACAGGCTTTCGATCCGGATTACATTTTAAATCCTGGACGAATGTATGCAGAACTCTAACAGAAAAAAACATGCAAACCGACCTCCAGCCAGACTTCCTTAAAACGACCCAGGGTGAAGAAGCCAACAGTATACTCAGAAGCTGTGTACATTGTGGCTTTTGCACGGCAACCTGCCCTACTTACCAGTTACTTGGTGATGAGCTAGACAGCCCACGAGGGCGTATTTACCTGATTAAACAGGTACTCGAAGGCAAGCCTACCAGCGAAAAAACACGTTTACATCTGGACCGTTGCCTAACCTGCCGTTCCTGTGAAACCACTTGCCCATCGGGTGTACGCTATGGTCGACTTATTGACATTGGACGTGAGGTCGTTGAGAAACAGGTACCAAGACTACCTACGGAATACTTACAGCGCTTTTTATTACGCAAGATCATTCCTAATCCGCATATATTCAAAATGTTACTAACAATCGCTAACCTGACGCGACCACTATTAACTAAAGCACTTAAATCTAAAACACCAGAACTTGATAAATCTGAAAAGTGGCCTCAACAGAGCCATCTTCGAAAAATGCTGATACTAGAAGGTTGTGCACAAAAAGTGGTACATCAACAGACTAATGTGGCCGCAGCCAAAATTCTCGGACGACTGGGAGTAGAACTGGTCAGAGTCAATGAAAGCGGCTGTTGCGGTGCAGTCAGCCATCACCTATCAGCTATCAATGAATCACATGATTACATAAAGCGTAATATTGATGCATGGTGGTCACATATAGAAAATGGCGCTGAAGCCATTGTAGTGACTGCAAGTGGTTGTGGTGTAATGGTGAAAGATTATGGACACATAATGCAAGAAGATATTTACTATGCAGAAAAAGCAGCTCGTGTCAGCGAACTTGCTAAAGACCTTAGTGAAATCCTGATAAACGAAAACATTATCTCATCAAAAACATTACCTGTTTCTCGTATAGCTTTTCACAGCCCCTGTACATTACAGCATGGACAAAAGCTTAATGGCGTAGTTGAACAAATATTGAAGGATATGGGATATCAGCTGGTACCTGTAAAAGATCCGCATTTATGCTGCGGCTCTGCTGGCACCTATTCAATATTACAGTCTGAACTGTCAACACAATTACGCCAACAAAAATTAAGCACCCTTGAGGAAGCTGAGCCAGAATTAATCGCTACGGCCAATATTGGTTGCCAGATGCATTTAGCGAGTGGTACCAAGACGCCTGTTAGGCATTGGATAGAACTGGTAGATGAAGCCATGTAATTTGCTAGAAACTGAGTATTTTTCCCAGCTTATTTATCAGTTCACAGGACCTATTGACTCATCTAATACAGTTATTTTCAAAAAGCAAACATAAAACTCTCTTTAAATTGCATCTGCCACTTTTTTTGTGATCCGGCTCTCTCTTTACTATAAAAACAATTTCTCTATTCAATATCTCAGCTACTATATCCAGAGTCAATATTGATCAAAGCGGGATATCAATTCTGGCGCATAAATGAATAAAGCCTTGTTATATGGATATGACTATCACAACAGATAATAATATGCAGGGTACTTATGAAAACATTAGCGCAGCGATTTTTTAATCGATCAACCAAAACAGAATATTACGCAGCTCAGGATGTCGAGGTAAAAATACTGTTTTCCTCTGAAAACCCGTCACTGCTTGGAAAGACCGTTAAAACTAAAGCCATAGAAATTTCGAAAAAAAGTATTCGACTCGCTATTTCACATCCGGTAGAAATTGACTCGGTTCTAGATATTTCAGTCAAGTTATCAGACAGTGATCGCAGCTATAACCTGACCGGTAATGCTCGCTGGAGATTACCGTCAATCAACGACCAGTATCAAATTGTACTAGTACTAAGGGAGCGTAATGATATCCGTTCAGACTTACGCGCCTGGAAAGCGAACTTTGAGCAGAATTTTCATTATGCACAGGTAGGTTAACTGACAAGCTTGTTAACGCTATGTGTATAGCCCTTGGTGACTGTGTTGATATTTTCACAGTCACTTTTTTTTTGTAATTAATGATATTATTCATAATCTGCCAAAACGAATGAATTTTGATCTATGTCTCGCGATCCAGAACAACAAACCCGATGCTGGTTACAGAATGTTATTATTAAACTCAATTTCTGTCCTTTTGCTCAACGTGAGTTTGTCAATGAACGCATCCACTACGCAACAGACGACAGCTCACGCATAGAGCACGCCCTACAACGCCTGGCTGACGAACTTGCATTCCTTCAGAAGCACCCGGAATATGAAACCAGCCTGCTTATCTTTTCCAGTGGTTTCACTGAGTTCGATGATTTTCTGGACTTAATTGATATTGCTAATCAGCTAGTTGACGAGTTAAATTTTTCAGGCACCTTTCAGCTCGCACATTTCCACCCTGAGTACCGCTTCGAAGGTGAAACCAACGATGATCCAGCCAATTTCACCAATCGCTCTCCCTTCCCTACATTACATCTGTTACGTGAAGAAAGCCTGCAAGCCGCAATCGCTTCACACCCGGATACTTCAATCATTCCTGACAACAACATTAAACTGGCAAGAACAGAAGGCTTTGATAAAATGCAGGCACTGTTAGACCATTGCAAAAAATAATTTATGATCCAGCTTACTCAACTCGCCATTTACCCAATTAAATCCTGTTCACAGATTAGTTTAAAACAGTCTGAAATAAGCCCGTTTGGTCTTGCAATGGATAGACGCTGGATGCTAATAGATGAAAATGGCCAGATGTTGACCCAACGAAAGCTTGCGCGAATGTGTCTTATTGACAGCCAGCTTGATGATGATTCACTAATATTGAACGCACCAGGTATGCCATCACTAACAGTTAGTCCCTCAGTAACAGCCAATGTTCTCAAGGCAACTGTCTGGGAGGATACCTGCAGCTCTCTGGATTGCGGTGACCAGGCCGCTGTTTGGCTGAGTGATTTCTTGCAACATAAAGCGCGCCTGGTGTATTTTCCGGAAAATGAAATACGCCAATGTGACGAGAATTATGCTCAAAAAGGTGATATAACCGCATTTAGTGATGGTTTCCCCTATCTACTTATTAGCCAGGCCTCTCTGGAAGATCTCAACAGTCGTCTTGATCAGGCAATTGAGATGAAACGCTTTCGGCCAAACCTTGTGGTCTCCGGCAATTCAGCCTTTGCTGAAGATCAGTGGAAACGCATTCGTATCGGCGAAGTTATCTTTAGAGTAGTCAAACCCTGTAGTCGATGCGTGATACCCAGTATCGATCCAGATACTGCTGAAAAGTCTGCTGAGCCTGTTAAAACTCTAGCTTCATACCGCAAAACTGGCAATAAAGTATTCTTTGGGCAGAATCTTATTGCTGAAAACAGCGGCCATTTGATGCTGGGTATGGATGTTGAGATTCTAGAATAACTGAATATCAAATATCAACTTAACTAGATTTCAGGTCCTAGTACGAAATCGACCTCTTCAAAACCCATATCTTCCAACTCTTCCATCAGGTCCTGCCAGTCGTAGTCTGGAATATTATCCTCGATACGCGCAATAGCACCGGTTGCCGCACGGTATACCTCATGCTCTTCATAATCCTGTGGTATTTTAACAATACGCACGCGTTTAGGATCTTTACTGGGAAGCACCATTAATTTATCTGTCATAACTACAACCTTGCAAACTGGATTTTATAACGACCATTTGAAACCTTTTGCTATTATAAAGCTCTATGATATTGAATAAACATTAAAAACCAGACTATGAAAGCTCTATTTATTATTATTTTAGGCCTGTTTACCGTTCTAAGCTCAGTTTCACAGGCTAGCCTTGCAGACACGCTGCCGATTTATAGTGTGAAGTATGATGCCCAGCGCAACGCCTTTAACGACGGTGCAGCAGCGGTTCAACTGGCAACCCAGACCCAAAGACTTATTCTGATTGAACTCGGTGGCGACTGGTGTGTCTGGTGCCATAAAATGGATGCTTTTTTTGCAAACAACCCGGATATTAATCAGCAGCTACATGATACTTTCGTCATTTTGAAGGTTAATGTCAGCGATGAAAATGACAATGCTCAATTTCTCAAATCTTTTCCAAAACCACTGGGCTATCCTCACATGTATGTCTCGGATAGTAATGGTAGTGTACTATGGTCTCAGGATACGGCTGAATTCCTGAAAGATGGACATTATAGCCGTGATGCCTTTGTTGACTTTTTTAAACGCTGGCGAAAGCAAACGCCACATTAAAAGGCCCTCATGTCTAATAAGAAGAATTTAACAAAACCTTTGAATCGACGTCAGTTTATTCAATTGCTGAGTATTATGAGCACAGGCTGGTCAGGTATTGGCCTGGCTATGTCGAAAACACCATCTTCTGATAATCAAGATTTCTACGCGGCTTTAGCTGAACCCTGGCTCACACTTGCCAGTGTGCAGCAACACCTGTTTCCACCAGATGATGACTCCCCAGGTGCGGAAGATATAATGGCCATACGCTTTTTACAGAATATTCTTAATGCGCCTGATACAGATAAAGAACATAAGGCATTTATTCTCAATGGCGTTAACTGGCTTAACGACCTGTCAAATAAGCAGTTTCAGATGCCTTTCTTGCAACTTGATAATGAATTAAAAGAAACACTGTTACGTCGAGTTGAAACCAGTAATGCCGGTGGTCGATGGCTTTCTTTTATGATGACCTATCTAATCGAAGCTTTACTTAGCGACCCCGTATATGGCGGTAACAATAATGCCATTGGCTGGGACTGGCTTGAGCATATACCGGGGTTCCCTACACCTGAGGCTCATCAGGTCTATTTTAAACTAGCTTCACAGTCCAACACACGGCGAAGGACCAAAGCATGAGTAAGGATTATGATGTTTGTGTTATTGGTAGTGGTGCTGGTGCAGGGCCCGTCATTCTAGAATTAAGTAAAGCAGGTAAATCAGTACTGGTACTTGAAAAAGGCCCCTGGCTGACTGAAAAAGATTATTTTAAAGATGAAATGGCCTGTTGCAGACGCAGTACCTATACACCAGATCTCAAAGATGAGAAGCATGTACTTGAAGAACAAAGCTTTGATGGTGGCTGGGTAAGTGAATCTTCTGAAGAGTCTGGTTGGGATTTCTGGAATGGTAATGTGGTTGGTGGCTCCTCCAACTTCATGAGTGGTTATTTCTACCGTTTAAAACCCGAAGATTTCAGGCTCCGCTCAGAATTTGGCCCTATAGAAGGTGCTAATGTTGTTGACTGGCCCATCCGTTACGAAGACCTTGAACCATATTACACCCGTGTAGAAACAGATGTAGGTGTATCCGGTAAAATTATCCCTCATAAGTTTCAGGAACCCCGTTCCACTGATGACTTCCCATACCCACCCACCAACGAACACCCAATTGTTAAACAGATAGACAATGCCTGTGATCAGCTCAAGCTGACTTCCCTGCCTACTCCCAGGGCAATACTATCAAAACCCGATAACGGCAGGCAGAGTTGTGAATACTCTGGCTACTGCGGTAGTTATGGCTGTTCATCTGGGGCTAAAGGTAGTTCCCGTGCCGCCCTGCTCGATCAGGCTGTGGCTACAGGGAATTGTGAGATTCGTCCTCATGCAAAAGTCTACCAATTACAAACCGGTAATAAGGGCCAGGTAACTTCGGCAGATTATTATAATGCACAGGGTCAGTCCGTCAGTGTGTCGGCAAAACTATTTGTTGTTGCCTGTCAGGCTATCGAAACCGCTCGACTATTACTGGCATCTAGAGGTCCTAAACATCCACAAGGTATAGGTAACAACTATAACCAGCTCGGTAAAAACTTACTGTTCTCAGCTGGTGGCAGCGGTACAGGTGAATTCCATTATAGCAAGATGGATCTACTAACTAGCAGTGCTATGAAAAGCCGAGGACCTTTTGTTAACCGAGGTCTTCAGGACTGGTACTTTATCGACGATAAATCACTTGGTGGGCACCTAAAGGGTGGCATCATTGATTTTCTACTAAGACACCCTAACCCGATCTCAAAAGCCATGTCAGTTCGCTG
>JBFHVQ010000091.1:0-11127 GCA_041589455.1 Gammaproteobacteria bacterium
AACACGTTCTACTCTAGGTTTGCGTAGCATATACAAGTTGTGGTTTGGAATTGCCTTTATCAGCCTTAGCGTGTTCTTTCTGTTTAGAGTGTTTTCCTGGCACAGGTTAATTGCATACTTTGCATTGCTCGCCATCGTGCTAAGCATGCTGATGATAGATCTTGGCATAAAGATGATGCAGCGCGATATAGATTTATTGATGTCTAGATTTGCTCAGCAACAGCTGTCGACGCTAGAGGAGGTGTCAGCCTATGCCGCAAATTATGGAATGAGGATTGATTCCATAGATGGCATACAGTCATTTCTGGAGCATGAGGGTATAGCGCCAGAAGTACGCAGACGAGTAGAAAGTTTGCAGCTTGCACTGGCAAAGTCGATGGCGCATATAAATATTTCGTTAGAGCAGAATCCAGAGTCGCTACTGACAGGGTTGTGGAATATAGAGAAACCCTCGATAAATCTGCAATCGGAAGCATTGAGATCTGCAGTAGCGCATGTGGCAAATAATACAGCGTATACCCAGCTGCAGGGTACGCAGCCACTTATGTTATGCCTGTTTTCTCTGGTGTTTTCTGTAGTTGCCAGTGTTGCCGGTATTCGACTGATTAAAATCAAACGCTATATGGAAAATCTGGCAAGCATTGAAGTGTCAGGTGTGGCCTATGGCATGACTGAAATCAACGGAAGGATAAGCGTGGAGGATGATGCGCTGCTAACGTCGCCATTAACACAAACTCCCTGCTGCTGGTACAGCTATAAGGAAGAAGAGCGACGGGATGGTGGAAAAAAACAACGCTGGAAAACACTGGCAAAAAATACGGAGTCGATAACAAGTTATTGTGAAGATGACAGTGGTCGCATAGAGATAATATTTGATAACGCGGAAATCGATACCGAACACAGCTGCGTTGAAAAACAGGGTGACAGGCGTTACACAGAAAAATGTCTTTTGCCAGGTGATAATGTGTACGTGATAGGCTATGCAGGGCTGAATCAGTATCATTCGACTCGGCTGAGCATGCAGCACCCGGGCGATAAGCTGCCTTATATTATCAGCACTCGTGGCGAGCAGGCTATTATGCTGGATAAGGCAAAAAAAGGCATGTTCTCAATAAATCTTGCATTCAGTATGACAGTGTTAAGCGCATTGCTTGCATCGGCAATGATGTATGGCTTTTCGCCGATGGACTTCCTGCTGGCCAGCCTGGCATCTCCATTGCTGATGATCATAATAATGTTGATAGTGCATTACAATGATCTGGTATTTCTCAGACAGCGAGTTGAAAGAAACAGCGCAAATATTGCGGTGTCGATGCAGAAGCGAGCCGAATTAATTCCAGATGTGGAGAATATTGTAAAAGCGTATAGTAAATACGAATCAGGAATTCTTAACAGTTTAACATCGCTTCGTCAGTCGCTGGCTGAGTTTAAGGATAATGAGTTAAATATAGAAAAACTTGAAAATGATGCAGTAAAGCTGGATGTACAGTTTAAAGGTTTAGTGGAAGATTATCCTCAATTAAAATCAAATGAACTGATAGCGTCAATGATGCAGTTGCTGAGCGATATGGAAAATGAGATTGTGTTTATGCGCAAAGGTTATAATGATGCGGTTGAGGTCTATAACACGCGTATACAGTCAATACCAGATAATATACTCGCACATCTTTTTGGTTTTAAAGAAAAGAAACTAATTGAGTATGGGACAAAACAAGATGCAAGATAAGACAGAACAGATCATCTCAGATAGTCGTCAGGTTAGCCTCGAGAAAGGTAAAGGTGGCTTTATAAACCTAAGAGTCAGGAATCGTACTGCTGAGGCCTGTATCAGCCTGTATGGAGGACAGATACTGTCATACATGCCGATAGAAGAAGATGAGCTGCTGTTTCTGAGTGAAAAGGCATGGTTTAAAACAGGCAAGTCTATAAAAGGCGGTATACCCATATGCTGGCCCTGGTTTGGTAAGGATCCATCTGGCAATGATCGTCCGTTTCATGGCTTTGCAAGAAACAGGTTGTGGAAGTTAGAACATATTACAGAAACAGAGTTGAGCACAAAAATCACGTTGCAACTGGAAAAAACAGACGAAGACGATGCTCTATGGCAGCAGGAGTATCGATTGCAAATGACATATGAAATAGGGCATGAGCTATGTGTTTCATTAACAACATTCAATGATAGTGAAAGTACAATGGAAATCACTCAGGCATTGCATACCTATTTTAGCGTGTCTGACATAGGCGATGTGAAAGTCTCCGGATTTGATGGTTGTAATTATCTGGATAAAGCAAAGTCAAATACCGGTAAAGAGCAGAAGCAGCAGCAGGGTGATATTGTTTTTACCGGTGAGGTTGACCGTATTTATAAAAATAATGGTGATGAATTTCAGATTGAAGATGCGCAACGAAAAATTCTAATAGCAACAACAGGCAGCCAGACGAGCATCGTGTGGAATCCAGGTAAAGAACTAAGTGTGGCCAGTGCTGATCTTGCAGATGATGCGTATCGTAAATTTGTGTGTGTCGAGACGGCAAATGCTGATACAGATGTAATAAATATTAAACCCAAAGAAAACTATACGATTACGGCTAGTTATCGTATCGAGAGACTTCAATCATAAATTCTAACTATGCATGTCTGGATGTCAGGCTGGCATAGCTGTTTTCAAGGCAGTGCTGTAACTGGTCGGCGGGTAATGGGCGTGAGAGGTAAAACCCCTGAACTGTTTGGCAGCCATGTTTTTTCAGGTAGACCAATTGTTCTTCGTTTTCTACGCCTTCGGCAACAACATCAAGCCTTAGCGCGCCTGCCAGTGCAAGTATTGCGTCGATGATGGGGTATGATTCATTGCTTGAAGTAATACGAGAAACAAAGCTTTTATCGATCTTCAGCGTGTTAATTGGTAGCGTGTTTAAATAGGCCAGTGAAGAGTAGCCAGTTCCAAAATCATCCAGAGCTATGCTGATGCCTGATCGTGACAGGCCATCGATAATTTCAATCGCTTCCTGTGTGCTGTCTAGCAGAGAGGTTTCTGTTAGTTCTATCTGTATGAGTGCCGGGTCATAATCGTGCTCCTTAATTGCACGATTTACCATGCTTAACAGGTCGCGGCGCCTGAACTGAATACTGGAGACATTGACAGAAACGGGCACAACCTTAATGCCCATATTGATCCATGCCTTGTTCTGCTCGCAGGCTTTAGAGAGTATCCATTCGGTTAAGGGAGTGATTAAGCCACTTTCTTCTGCAATAGGAATAAAAACAGCGGGAGATACCTGTCCAAGTACATCATCGGTCCAGCGTATGAGTGCTTCCAGGCCGGTGATGTAGCCTGTGATCAGGTTAATTTTAGGTTGATACACCAGGGTGAAGGCATCATTATCCAGAGCCACCCTGAGGCGATTATTAATCTGTAGTCGTTCCTGCAGATCCTGATTAAGCTGTTTAGAGTAGAACTGATAGTGGTTCTTACCCAGGTTTTTAGCATGATACATGGCGATATCAGAAAACTGAATCATGTCGCCGGGAGAGCTGGCATCATCCGGGTAAATTGCAATTCCAATGCTGCAGCCTACATAAACCTGATTGTCGAGCAGGTCGAAAGGTTCTTTCAGGCTGCGAATAATGCGTTCTGATACGGCCGATGCCTCCCAGGGGCCTTCAACATCATGTAATAATACAATGAATTCATCACCACCCAGTCGAGCAACAAGGTCTGATGCAGTGTCATAGTGTCTGAAGTCTGTGTAAATATTTTTGCGAACAATATGTGTTAATAAGGTGGAAAACTCGCATAGCAGCAGGTCGCCAGCATTATGTCCAAGCGTGTCATTGATATTTTTAAAATCATCCAGGTCAATAAACAGTAGTGCAACCTTGCCATCTTTCTGCTTAGCGATTGAGAGAATTTTAGAAAGATAACTCTGGAATAAACTGCGATTAGGTAGCCCGGTGAGGCTGTCATGGTTGGCGATATAACTAACCTTGTCGTGTGATCGCTTAAGGTTATCATTCATTTCTGTAATGGTTTTTGCCAGATCCCCCAGTTCATCTTCTCGTTGAATATCGAGGTCTTCAACATGCTCACCCAAGCCAATAGATTTGGTTGCGGTGTTCAGGGTTTCTACAGGTGTTAAAATAATGTGGCGGATTGATTTGTAAATAATAATGGTCGCAATACTAAGTACCAGTAAAGTTATAATGAAAATAATTTTACTTAGCTGGTAACTGCTGTTAGTGATTTCAGACTCGGGGAGTATTGCCAGTATATGCATGCCCGCGGGTAAGGGTCGGGTAAATACTGTGGCCATGCCGCTGCTCGTATGTACGTTATCGATAATATCTTTTTGAGTGACCCGAGCATAAGGTCCTACCTGGGTAGTGAGATCGTTATTTAAATCAGGATAAGGTGAAATAATAATCGAGTAATCTTTATCTGAAATAGCGAGAAAGCCAGTTTTGCCCAGACGATATTCATTGATCTGTTGTGATAGTGAATCAAGGCTAATTGTAATGCCAAGGAAGCCGCGAAAAACAGGCTCGATATTCACATCATCTACAGCAGGATCACTTAAACTGATTGGGTAAAAAATGCCAATTGCAGGCTTGTCGGTATTTTTATCAACAAAGAAATACCGGGACAAACGACTCGTTGAAGTCATTAGGTCATTGTAATAAGGCTCGTTTGCAATCGAATCGCTTATATTGAGGATATTGCCAGACCAGTGGGCATCTTCAAAACCATCTGGCAAGATAAAACGAATCTCATAATAATGCTGAATGGAATTTTGTAAGCCTTTAAAAGTATCGAGAAGATGAGGCAGTAGTAACTGATATTTAAGCGACGCATCAGTTGTGAGTGCGTACTGTTTTACAATCTGGTGCTCGGCCAGAAGTTTCAAATTAGCTTCTGCGTTAGCAATATTATTGTGCAGCGTGTCTGAAATCTGGGAGATCACAGTAGTGGCCTGACTGGTGAGGCTGGTTTCCCCCAGCTTGTTCAGTTTATAAAAGGCGACAGAACCAATAACTAGTATTGGCGCAATAATAATCGGCATAATGAAATAGAGTGTTTTATGTGTAAGATTCATTATGTTGCGGCATCGTTAGCTTGCTGAATGGCCTGTTTAACGGGAAATGCGACTAAAAAGCGTTGCGCGCGTTCGATATGCTTGCGGTGAAAGTGGTCGATATAATTCCGATTTTTCTAACAGGGATGTGTCTGGGTAAATAACAGGGTCTTTGAGTATTGCCTCGGGTAAAAACTGATGCGCACCTGTATTGGCGGTAGCCAGGTACATGGCCTCAGCATTAATAGCGGCATTTTCAGGCTGATTGATAAAATTGAGAAATTGCATTGCAAGCCTGGTGTTGTTTGTGTTTGCCGCGAGTGCAAAATAATCCACCCAGATATTGCCGCCTTCATCCGGGATAACATAGCGAATTCTATCATCATGCTCGGCAACATTCAGTGCGTCTCCGCCGTAAGCGATAGTCGCAATAATGTCGCCTTTAACCAGGCTGGAATCGGCATCCAGCGTGATATAGCCGAATTGCGCCAGTGCTGGGTTACTGAGTAATGGCAGAGACATAATCTGATTTAGTTCCTTAGTGTCTTCACTATTAGCAGAGTAACCCAGTGACTTGAGTGCCATGCCAATAATATCTCTGGAGTTATTAACAATAAGTGTTTTGCCATGAAGCTCAGGCGCGGGGTCGAAAAGCTGTTTCCAGCTGGTGAAGGGCTTACTGACCAGATCACTACGATAAGCAATACCCAGCGTTCCCCAGAAATAGGGGACTGCATAAGTGGATGATGCAGAGAATGCGTCACGCCAGGAATCGTTGATATGTCGTGCATTAGGCAGTAATTCCCATGGCACTGGCTTGATGAGCTTGCGTCGCACATACAGGTCCAGATTGGTGCCATTGACGAGTATCAGGTCTATGCCCTTGCCACCGGTCTGGTTAATAATCTGGTCACGATGATCATCTGATTCAAAGTAAACAAAATGAAGTTCGGCACTGAACTGCTGCTCGAATTGACGAATCAGATCCTCACTGAGGTATTCTGACCAGGTTAAAATGACAAGCTTATGATCTGATGCCTGCGCACAGGTTGGCAGGGAAATCAGGGCAATAAAAATAATGCCAAACAGGTACCTGAAGGTGTGCGTTAGGGTCTGCATGCCGTCTCGGTGACTTATTATATGAATAGTGGAATGATTATAGACGTTATGAAAGTAAAGAAATACTCGTTGTGGTAGGAAATGCAGTAGCCGATATGTCGCCGACTCGCGACATGCGAGTTTTTTGAGCGCTGGTAAGATCCAGCGCAGTATATGAGCAGGCTGGCGCGATGGCTACCTGAATAAAGCTAGATTGAACGCTCAGGCGGTCGTGTCGACGAATCGTCCAAGAGTGGAGTCAGACTCTGTTGCCTGTGATGTTGGCGGGTTCTGACCTGCTTCAGTTTGCTGGGCTTCTTCAACCGGGCGCTGTATTTCATTGCTCTGTTGTGCTTCGGTTTCGACACGAGGCGCAGGGGTTTGAAGCACCTGTGAAGCGCTACCGGTGGGCTCGATCATGGGCATGGTTGCTCTCCCTGGCTCCTTCAATAAGAACCAAACGATACATTTAATAAAATTATAGGCCTGATGCTGAGGAAACGGTAGAAGCTCCGCCGCAATATAAGCAAAATCAATCAAGTATTAATGTGTAGTAGATTTGCTCTATGAAAAGACAGGTTATGAAGGCAGCTAGTTACGACAGAAGCGGTTAAGCTGACGGCGATCTTTTTCAGCATGATCTAAATCACCACGGGCTTCTGCACGTTGAACAGCAATTTCCCAGTGATCACAGGGGGGTGCGAATTCAAATTCATAGATAAAGGCCACCAGCTGCTGCAAAATCTCGGTTGGCAGAGGCATTGCGGGCATAAGACCCATCTGTTCAAAGGCTTTGGTGTGTATCACTTTGTCAGTTGAAGGTTGTGAAACAAAAGCGGTCATCGTAGAAATAAAGTCATCCCGGTCGAGTGTATTGCGCAGATACTGTCGTTTAACACCCCACATCGGTGGGCCCTTAGGTGGGTTAAGCGCGGTATCATGGCAGGAATTACACAGTCGAAAATGCTGTTGCCCCTGTAGTGCCTGAGGGCTAAGCGCATGAGCCGTGCCGGATAGCAGTGATACAAAAACTATTACGAGTATGTGCGATTTGGTCATAGCAGGCCCTGATGAAAATAAATATGACTAAAACAGAAGCGCACCTGAGGGTGTTAAACAAGCCTGGACCGGGTTGAGCAAACGTGAATTGATCTGTAGTAACAAAGGTATAAAAAACAACAGGCTATAGTTAACAGGGCCAAAGTGGCCGACCGATGTAAGTAATAATCACTAAAAATATCAGCGAGTTTTTATTTCAACAGAAATTGCAGCCCCATCGACGGATTCGATGTAATCCAGCCTGGAAGGATCTGGCCTTTCAGGGTCAACTTTAGAGGTGTCGATAAATACCTTGCCACTAACACTTACTTTCCTTTCCTGTTTACTATTAAGTTTAAGTCCAGGAAGAATGTCCTGCTCAAACTGTGTATCTGACGGGGCAGGCGGGTTATCAGTATCGTGTGGCAGGCTAAGATTAAGTGTGGCTGGCGAGGTTTTGTCGGCTGTAGCGTCTTTTTCTGAATCAGAAAGAGGGGGTGTTTTGGTGTCAGCGTTTGTATCAGCAACATGATTAGTGGAAACAGCTGAGGCAGGGTCTGTCGGAGATGGCTCCGAGCAGGCCGTTAATAAGGCAAAAAACATAAGCAGAGAAAGACGTAGCATGGAATTAAACTCATAATAGAGGGTGGCTTCAGTATATGTGCATAAAGGTGAATAATACAATGCGATATGAAGAAGGAAATATGATAGGACGAGAAGATAATGAGGTTGATTGCCTTGTGCATTAAAGAGCAGTAAAATTGAAAAATACCTGGCCGGGTATTTCACGAGCAAGCAGGACATTTCAATATGGCATTAGATCAACTAGAAGCATTTCTTCGTAAAATGCAGGATGACCCTGCACTGAAGGCGGAGGTATTGGCCTCATCGACCGCTGACGATGTTGCACAAATCGCACTCAAGCTGGGCTATGAATTTTCAGGTGATGAATTACTGAGAATATCTGGTAAGAAAGTTGGTAAAGTTACCGTAGTAAAAAATGATCTCCCCGGTGAATATAATTAGTGCTGACACAAATATAGCCGTGATCTAATAAACAAAAATAAAAGCTGGTGTGAGAAAAACATCAAGCAATCAATTGCCATGGGTAATAACAGTCGGCGTAATAAACCCGACATGTCTTGTTAGATATCGTATCTTGTATAATGGTAGTGCCCATCCTTTCTGAATGTTTTTTATGTTTTAGTGAAGTTCCCACAGTTATTACACTTTAAGCCGTGTTTATAAAAGAAAAGTGGAAACCCCAGAAGTAAAAAAATGAAAAAGGCTGCTCGTTTCCCAATTGTATAAGGCTGAATATCATTGCTGCCGCAATGAGGGCATGAAGCAGACTCAGTTGGAAGCTCATCATTTAAATTTTCACTAAAATCTTTAGTGATCAAGGCTCTTGCTTCAATTTCATAATGTTTTGGTACTAGCAACCTGACGCCACCAAGCGCATTTGAATACAGCCACTGCATGTTAATGGTGTGTTCATCGGTGATAAATACCGGAATGTCAGCAGCATCCAGGCTTGCCCTGGCTATATGAGCTTCATATGGATATGAAAATGACGCTATTTCTACTAGATTATTAGAGATCATGCCGTAGTCATGCAGTGAATGGTCTGACTTCATTTACCTGTTAAGGCCCTGTCAGTTTATCTGGCAGGCTACAGCCCTAGCTCAGAAAGCCCTGGGTGATCATCTGGTCGGCGCCCGTTCGGCCAGCGGAACTTCCTCTGGTCTTCATGAATAGGGAGATCATTGATACTGGCAATTCGTCGACACATAAATCCATTTTCGTCAAATTCCCAGTTTTCATTACCATATGAGCGATACCACTGGTTAGAATCATCATGCCATTCATAGGCAAATCGTACGGCTATTCGATTATTATGAAATGCCCATAGCTCCTTAATGAGACGGTATTCCAGTTCTTTGTTCCATTTTCTAGATAAGAATTCAACAATCGCCTGCCTGCCAGAGAAAATCTCAGAACGATTTCTCCAGGTGCTGTCAGTTGAATAAGCCAGGGAGACTTTATGTGGGTCACGCGTATTCCACGCATCTTCTGCCATACGTACCTTTGCCTTTGCAGATTCTTCATCGAAAGGTGGTAATGGTGGTCTAGGTGATTCGCTAATATTACTCATTATTGTATGCTCCCTATAGATAAACAATATATCGAAATTACTATCGAATAAGTCAAGCTAGATCTGTTCGGCATGTTTGTCAGGTAATGCCCTGCCAAATTGAGTATGCGACATTATTCTTGTCAGAATTTTTAACTGTATACATTAAATCATCCGCGACTTTCATCGCCTGTTTTAAATCGTCAGGTAAAGTTTCAAATGTAACTATACCAACACTAAAAGTGACTGGCCATTTTTTATTCTGCATTTCAATGCGAAGTAGATCGCTTGCCTTAGAAAAGGCAGTTTTAGCTTCTTCAAGAGAGGTCTCAGGAAACAAGCAAGCGAACTCATCGCCACCTATTCGTGCAATTACATCTGTTTGTCTAAGGGATGACTTAAGGTGTTTAACAACTTGAATAAGTAAATCATCGCCGATTGTATGCCCGTAAGTGTCATTAATATATTTGAAATTGTCGATATCAATGTATGCCAGAGTAAATATGTGTTTGTATCGTACTGAGCGAAGAATTTCGTTAGCCAGCTCTATATGAAAGGCTCGTGTATTGGCAGCGCCGGTGAGGTTGTCAGTGCCTGCAGCGATAACTTCTACTTTGTGAACCTTTTGAAAATTGGTAACTAACACGGCTGCTAAAATGCAGCTTATAAAAAGTGAAATACTTGAATATATAAGGAGATGAGTGTCAATGTGCTTAGGGATGATATAAAAATTAATAACTAAAATTAAACAAACGCTAAAAACTGAAAGGAGAATTCCAGCTTTACTTCCACCATACCAACTAACTAATAACACAGGTATGATAAATAATGGTAAGAAAATAGTTGGATTATTAAAAAAAACGAATAGAGAGACCAGGCAAAATATCAATATTATAGATAATGCCAGCATTGTATTTTCTGATCGGTTCTCAAGTATGCTTAATAGTGTTTTCATATTCACCTTCTGAACCGATAATGTGATACTAGTATAGTAGAGAATTTTACCTAAAGCCCAGCTAAGCAGCAGTATGATTGATGAAAGCCGGTACTGTGTGGTGACGGGCTTGAAGTCTATTTAGTTTTTAATAACTTATAGAAATTGGATAAGAACTTGGTTATATATAAACAATGTTGAATATATTTTTGTAGGTTAAAACGTAGCTGCTAGTGTTTGAGTTTTAATGGTAATCAGCTGGTAGAAATAGACTACAGTAGAATAACTGTAGTCTATATCAGGTCGCTATAAAACCAGTTAATTGCAATCGTTTATAATTAAATTATCAACTCTCGCTCCGGTATTAGTCGTATAGAACGAGACTGCAGTAGAGGCGGTGTTGAAGTTTGTGGAATAGGTGTTTACCAATGTTTCATTGATTGATACATCTATTTTCTGATCATTGTAGTTTAGTGAAATAGCATCACCAGATGTTGGAGTTACTCCTGTTATGCACTGAGTATTTGTAAAGGTCGATGAGTTGAATTCAGATATAAAATAAGAACCCGCACCGCAGCCACTGATATCGGCTAAAGAATACATGAATACGACAGAGTCAGCGCCTGTGGTCGTTGCACTACTTCGTATCGACATGCCTAATATACCTGGATCGGTTCCTGGCACAGGCAGGGTTGTAAATGTTAATTGGTAGTTGCAGCTATTGGTGCCAGGATCGACTGCTGCCACAGCAGAAGCATTGCCAGTAGGAACGGATTGTACACCTGCCTGGTTGTCTTTGATCTCAATATCACCAGCGAGCACAGACCAGTTGACACTACTGCCGCCATAAAGG
>JBFHVQ010000092.1:0-10288 GCA_041589455.1 Gammaproteobacteria bacterium
CACAAGACATCATATTTATATACCTTGATTAGTTTACTCCAATTTCTATATATCATATCTAATTATAAAACACATATATGTGCATAATGTATATTATGTTAAATAGATATGTGTATTGTATACCTAGGATCTTTCTAGTTGGCCGCCCAAGTAATACTGAGGCTAAATCATCCTTATTGATAGGTAGAAGCCTATTCAAAGCAGATTCTCCCTATATAATTGCTGCTTTTATAGGCTTTCTGAACCAATCTTTTACATAACTTGCTAGTGGATGCAGTAAGATCTATAGAGATTTTTGAATTGTAAGTAAATGGCTAACAGGTTCTAATATGTCCTCAATTACAGCATCATCTGAAGCGCTCTCCAGACAACAATTTGTTTGAGTCAAAGCCCAGTAATTCAGCTATCTCCTGCTTCTAAAGCTTCTGAATCAGTTCACAAGTAGCTGCTTTTTGCTTTATCCAGCTGTATTCGCTACTAATAATAAATAATCACTGATGACTTGGATATATGAAATTTATTGCATCATTGCTATGCATGGATGATTAACAATAAATTGCCTCATTATTTATATTGGGATAAAACAACATAAGTTATTGTATTAATTAAAATTAATATATCTCATGATACAATTTTACTTTGACGTCCACCTAGAGTATGCCTTTCAGAAATTAACCCGTACAGGTGATCCAGATGTTTGTTGTATAGGTTATATTAGAAGATGTAATTTAATGTTATTTTACTTAAAATACATGTTGTTTTTAACGTTCTGTAGTAAGTACGATATCACATATCGCTTTAATTCGAGTTGGTTTACGCCCTTGAAACAGTCAAATTAATTAACAAGGGATTAAAAAGAGATGTACGAGAGCTTTTATTGTTTTAAAGAAAAACCTTTTACATTACTACCGGACTCCTCATTTTTATTCATGACGAAGGCTCATACTATGGCCTTGACAATGCTCGAGTATAGCTTGAGTAATGAAACTGCTGGAATATGCGTTATAAGTGGTGAAATTGGTTCAGGTAAAACCACTCTGCTCCGCAAGCTTCTGTCCTCGATCGACCCACATAAATTTAGTACGGGTATGCTTACTAATACTCACAGTAATTATGGAGAGCTACTTCAGTGGGTATCTATGGCGTTTGATTTACCTTATAACGATTTGCACAAAGTCGAGCTTTATGACCAGTTTGTAAAATACGCTATTGACCAGTATGCGCGCGGTAAGCGTACTGTTCTAATTATTGATGAAGCTCAAAATCTCTCATATGATGCGCTTGAAGAGCTTAGAATGCTATCTAATATCAACAGTGATAAAGATCAGCTTTTGCAATTGATCCTGGTTGGTCAGCCTGAATTACGTAGAACATTCCAGGTTGAGAAACTTGAGCAGTTAAATCAGCGCGTAACGGTAAGTTATCACCTATCTGAGCTGAGTCAAGCTGATTGTATTGCCTATATACAGCACCGTCTTCAATATGCTGGCGGCAGTCACGATATTTTCGAAGAAGCAGCCTGTAAAGCTATCTGGTATCACAGTCGAGGTATTCCTCGCCTCATCAATAGCCTATGCGATATGGCACTGGTATATGGTTTTGCAGATCAAAAGAAGCAAATTGATATAGATTTAGTTAACGAGTTAATCAATGACCGTAAAGCCAGTGGGTTTCTTACTCGTGATGATGATACGGAATGTAATGTTGCACAAATTGATGGCGACAGTAATGATAAACAATTTGGCCTGTAGCCAGCTCATTTTGACGCCATTAGCCGAGTAATAAAACCACTTAGTTGAAGAGTGGCACATTATCAATAATTATAAATAACTTTAGTAATGTTATATAAGTTATTGTTTTATAAAAATAGTTAAGAAAATCAGCTTGTATATGTTTATGTTAAATAGGATAATTCACTGCCACACATAACAAACACATTATTGCCGCCTGTATGCCTACAAACCTAAGCAAATCCCTGCTAGCTAAACGACTTGATAAAGAAATACCTAAGACATTTGCTCAAGTTTATGGCTCAGGGCACGCTCTGACTATTACCAGCTTTGCCGACTTGCACAATGTGCCAGTGATTGTTCTTGCTGATGATATTCAGCAAGCTCATATGCTTGAACAGGAAATTCGTTTTTTCCACCGACACAGAGACAGAATAAGTAACTTACCAGACTGGGAAACACTTCCTTATGATGTTTTCTCACCACATCAGGATATTATATCTGAACGCCTGACAACACTCTTCAAGCTGCCAGAAATCAATGGCGGACATATTTTAATTTTACCCGTCGCTACACTACTGCAACGGCTAACACCCAGAAGTTATGTACAAAGTAATGTACTATTATTCAAATCTGGTCAAATTATTGATATTGATGAATTTAGACAAAGTCTCGAACAAGCTGGTTACAGTTGTGTCTCACAAGTTATGGAGCATGGAGAATTTGCAGTTCGCGGATCTATAATTGACCTCTACCCTTCTGGTCATGAGTTGCCGTTTCGACTCGATTTATTTGATAATGAAATTGATTCAATTCGACGGTTTGATCCTGAGTCCCAACGATCACTCGATAATATCGACAAAATAGAAATCCTGCCAGCTCGTGAATTTCCATTTAATAAAGAATCCATCAGTCAGTTTCGGATACGATATCGAGAACTACTAGGTGGTGACCCAACGAAAAGCGCTATCTACAATAATGTGTCAACAGGCATTATTCCAGCAGGTATTGAGTATTACCTACCATTGTTCTTTGATCAGGTTGAGACCTTATTTAATTATCTGCCAAAAAACACTGTATTCTTTACAGGATCTGATATGCAAACTCATATTGGTCAATTCTGGCAGGATCTAAATCATCGCTACGAACAAAGAAGACATGACATTGAACGGCCTGTATTGGAACCTGAAAAATTATTTCTCACAGCCGATCAAGTAAGTAAGGAAATTAGTAACTTTCACTGCATTAATATCCAGTCATTTAAGGCTGAAGATATAAATCAAACAACCAACCTGCCATTTTCAGCACCACAACAGGTCTTACTACAACCACGTGCGCCACATCCTGCCTCTGCTATCGTCAATCTGGTCAGTGAATTTAAAGGTCGTATTTTATTTATCGCTGAATCTACAGGGCGTCGAGAGACATTGCTTGAATTATTGCGCGATCAAAAAATACATCCAAAAATATTTAATCACTGGGATGAGTTTTCAGAAAGTGAGGAGCCAATAGGAATCACTGTCGCCCCCCTTGACCGTGGTCTTACATTACTGGAACCAGAACTGTGTATTATTTGTGAACCACAGATTTTTGGAGAACGAGCGCAACAACAAAGACGCCGTAGACAACGTACGCGTGATGCTGAATCAATTATTGGTAACCTTAACGATCTTCATATAGGAGCACCAGTAGTACATGAGGATCATGGTGTTGGTCGTTATCTTGGATTACAGAAACTTGATGTTGGGGAGCATGAGGCAGAGTTTTTAACCATAGAATATTCTGGTGGTGATAAGCTTTATGTACCCGTATCTTCATTGCATCTGATCAGTCGCTATACTGGTGCAGATGAAGATCATGCGCCAATGCATAGACTGGGAGGCGATACCTGGCAGAAAATCAAACGCAAAGCGGCTAAAAAAGTAGAGGATATTGCTGCAGAGATTTTAGATCTTCATGCTCGTCGTGCTGCTAAAGCAGGCATCGCTTTTGCTATAAATATGGATGAATATGCAAGTTTTGCATCAGCTTTTCCTTTTGAAGAAACTGAAGATCAGCAAAAAGCAATTGATGATGTTATTACCGATCTCTCTTCGCCTATTGCCATGGACCGTGTTGTATGTGGCGATGTAGGTTTTGGCAAAACTGAGGTTGCCATGCGAGCTGCTTTTGTTGCCGCTAATGCGGGCAAACAAGTTGCCGTTTTGGTACCAACTACACTGTTATCACAACAACACTTCCAGAACTTTAAGGATCGTTTTGCTGACTGGCCTTTCAAAATTGAAAATCTATCACGATTTAATAGTAAGAAACAGCAGGATGAGGTTCTTAAAGGCTTAGAGAAAGGTACAGTTGATATAATTGTAGGTACTCACAAGCTACTTCAAAAAGACATCAAGTTTAAAGATATTGGTTTACTTATAATAGATGAGGAACATCGGTTTGGTGTAAAGCATAAAGAACAATTTAAAAATCTTAGAGCTGAAGTTGATATTTTAACACTCACTGCAACCCCTATTCCACGAACATTAAATATGTCACTGTCGGGCCTCAGAGATCTGTCAATTATTGCTTCTCCACCGACACAACGACATGCAATTAAAACCTTTATATCAGAATGGAATGACAACCAGATACAGGAAGCCTGTTTACGTGAAATTAAACGTGGTGGCCAGGTATATGTGTTACATAATGATGTGAAAAGTATTGAAAAAATCTGTAAACAGCTAGAGCAGCTTATACCTGAAGCACGAATAGAATATGCTCACGGCCAGATGAGGGAAAGAGAGCTCGAAAGAGTTATGCTGGATTTCTATCATCAACGATTTAACATTCTTGTAGCTACTACGATTATTGAAAGTGGCATTGATGTTCCCACAGCAAATACCATTATTATTAACAGAGCAGATAAGCTAGGACTGGCACAACTTCATCAAATTCGTGGTCGCGTTGGACGGTCACATCACCGTGCATATGCATATTTAGTTACACCACCAACTGCTGTCATGACAAAAGATGCAATTAAACGCCTAGAAGCAATTGAGTCGCTTGAAGATCTGGGTGTTGGCTTTACCCTGGCGACACATGACCTGGAAATTAGAGGAGCTGGTGAATTATTAGGCGATGACCAAAGTGGTCAGATGCAAGAAGTGGGTTTTAGTCTTTACACTGAATTATTAGATCGCGCTGTTAAATCATTAAAATCGGGCAAACAGCCTGATCTTGATAAACCTATTCATCAGGGAACTGAAATAGACCTGGGTGTTGCCGCACTACTACCTGATGATTACATATACGACATACACTCACGGTTAATTCTATACAAGCGTATATCTAGTGCGGAAAACCAACAGCAATTAGATGATATACGAGTTGAGCTTATTGATCGTTTTGGATTATTACCAGATGCTGCTAAGGTGTTTTTTGAAGTCAGCGCGCTAAAATTACTGACTTTGTCTATAGGTGTGCAAAAGATCACAGCAGTGGACGCCTTAATTCGTATAACCTTTAACAGTGATGCAAAAATAAATCCTGCATCACTGATTTCCCTCATACAATCGAACCCAGCTATATATAAGTTTAATGGAACTGATACTCTGACCATCCTGCAGGAAACAGATGACTATCAAACACGTCTTAATTTACTAAATAACACGCTTAATGCACTTATGCTATCGGAAGCCGCATGATGAATATAAAGAAAAGTATCACTACATTAATTCTAACATGTATGACTTTAACATCAGCTTATGCTAGTGAGACGGGATATGAAGTTGAACTTATTATTTTCGAGGATACAAAATCAAGATACTTTGGATCTGAAGACTGGAGCTATAATGACATCAAGCATTTAACAGTTCTCGAAAACAAAGAAAATAATAGTAATAACATAGGTAAAATTCAGGACTCTGAATATACGCAATTAGAATGGACAACTGCAAAGCTGGCAGAAAAAATGGAGAAAATTAATAAAAATCCAGATTTCAGGATTTTAATTAATAAACGCTGGAAACAAACCGGCCTTAGTCGTGAGAACGCCTTTAAAATTCCCATTAGTAGTAAAATAAAATCGGCCAGAATGAATAAAATTGGTGATAGTTTGAAACTAGACTCTAACTCTTACATTACTGGCAGTGTTTCATTAATTATGAGTCGTTATTTGCACTTTAATCTTGATCTAGAGTATTACAAATCAGTTACATCAGAGACTAAAGAAATAGATGCAACACAGAAAATGTATCCTATACTTGCCGAAAGACGCATGAGGAGTCGCGAAATTCACTATATTGATCATCCATTAGTAGGTATTATTGTTGTGGCTACTCCTTATTCATTAACTGAAGATAAGCCTAAAGCAGCCACTACTGAATATAAAACATTATAAATCATGTTTGGTGGTGATCTCATTCATCAGGTAACCGACGAGTATGGCAACATACAAATCGTAGACTACCAGCAGAAGTATCGCAGCCTTCACTTTGATTCAAAAGTTCAGCAATCTGCGATGTTGCTAGAAAAGCCTGAAATGCTAGTACACAAGTATACCCAGGCGATGGTGCTCCCCTTATGTTGGTCAAATCCCAAAAAATTACTTTTACTAGGTCTAGGTGGTGGCTCCATTGCTAAATTTATTCTGCATAATTTTCCCGATATTTATCTTGACGTTGTAGAGCTAAGGCACAAGGTTAGTGAGCTGGCGATTCACTATTTTTGTCTGCCACAAGACAGTGCTAAATTTCATATATACAATACAGACGTATTTCAATGGTTAAACGATGCTGAAAGTTTTAATACGTATGATATGATATTTATTGATATGTTTATAAGCTCTGTTAATTGTGAAATTAAAGCCATTGATGTAAGTCAGGATTTAGAGAGATTACGTTGTTATCTTACTAGTAACGGCGTCATTATTTATAACTATCTAGGAAATAACATAGAAAGTGATTGCTTTTATCAGGCATTGATTAGATCACTAGAATTCGAAATTCACATCATTCAGTTAGAAAACGCGAATACAATTGTATTTGCTGCTATTAAAAAACTAAAGCAAGGCTTAACGGACTCATATATTTTGAAATGTAGTATTGATTGTACCCTACCATTTAATCACTATTATGACAGGTTGTATAAAATATTTTGATTAACTGTTCTATTTTTAGATGTGAAATACATTAATTCGAGTCATACGACTTTATCAAATCGAGCATTTTATTCTGACCCATAAATATCAAAGCGCTGCCTTTTAGCATATCTGTATATTCTAATTATCATTTTGTGCATCAAAATTTTGTAATAAATTCAATATAATAGCATTATCTTATAAAATTAATAATCAAAGCATAACTAATAAACTAGATGTGCTATCTTTTAGTCTAAAGCATAATATGTAATCGTATATATGAAATTAAAAATAAAACCTAAATCCGAGTTGATTTATATCCTGTTGCTTGGATTTGGATTCATTATTATTCTTCTGTCATTTTTTGCCTATTCGAGTAAAACTCAGATGGATGAGTCATATGACCTCATTCAGGGGAGTGCTCGTGCCAGTGATAAAATGGAGATTATTTCATTGCTAGTTGAAGCAGCACGTGGTCGTACTCGTTTAACTATGCAGATGATTTATGAAGAAGATGCATTCATTAAAGATGAAATTAATGTCGAGCTTGATATATTAGCCAACAAATTTTCACGCGCAAGAAAGCAGCTGATTGATTTAGGTTTAAGTGAGATCGAGCAAGAAATTATTTCGCTACAGAATGATGCCATTTTAAGTACGCTATCTTTGCAAAGGCAAGCGGCAGAAATGGCCATGAGTGATGATCCTGAAACAGTTAAAGAGGCGCAAAAAATATTACTTGAGCAAGTATATACTGGTCAGGGTATTATAATCGATTATTTCATAAAGCTAGAAGCACATCAAAAATCAATTATAGATCAGTCAAGAAACGATGCGACTGAACATTATAAAAACGCTACTAAAATACAATTTACCCTCTTCTCAACAATTCTCGTGCTGGCTATTTTTGTTATGGCCTATGTCGTTAGAAAAACAACGTTAACTGAAAAAGAACTATTCCTGGAAAAAGAAAAGGCCGAAATTACACTTAAGAGTGTCGGTGATGCTGTTATTACAACAGATAATGAAGGGCTCGTAAGTTATCTTAATCCTGTTGCTGAGAAACTAACAGGACATATAACACATTCTGTAGTTGGCTCACCCGTTAATAAAGTATTCAAAGCATTTGATGACAAAAATGAACGATGGCTTGGTGATTGTATTATCAATTATCTTAAAAATGGTACTTACAATATGCCATCAAACGATATCATATTGTATGACCTGAATGGTAATTCAATTGATATTCTGCTTACTATTGCGCCAATACAGGATCTTGAAGATCATGTGCTAGGTACCATTACTACTTTCCAGGACGTTACAAAAGAAAAAGCTCTTGCTAAGCGTATAGAACATCAAGCCAGACATGATGCATTAACCGGCTTATTAAATCGTCGTGAATTTGAATCTAAAGTAGAGCAGTCGCTAAAGCTATATTCCGAAGGTACAACGCATGCACTTTGCGTTATTGACCTTGACAGATTTAAAATAGTAAATGATACAGCTGGGCATACTGCTGGTGATGAACTACTAAGACAAATATCACAGCGCATGAAAGATATATTACGTAAAACTGACTTTCTAGCAAGAATCGGTGGTGATGAATTTGCATTATTTCTCTCAAATATCGATGTTAAACAGGCTGAAGAAATCACAGAAAAGATCCTTGTTGTGGTCAGGGAGTACCAGTTTTTATGGTCAGGTAAGGCATTTAAAATTGGTGCAAGTATCGGTCTTGTTGATGCACCTGCAAAAGTTTCAAGTTACGAAAACTTGTATCATGCGGCCGATGCAGCTTGTTATATGGCGAAGCATGAAGGAAGAGATAGAGTACATGTAGTTACATATGATGATCATAATATTGCTGAAAAACGTGAACAGACACAATGGGTTAATCGTATAAATGAAGCGCTTGATAATGATCGTTTTGTATTATATGTACAGGATATTGTTCCCCTCTCGGATGACAAGTCTTTAAAGCCACATAAAGAAGTTTTAATTCGCATGTTGGGTGATGACGATAAGATCGTTCCTCCCATGGCATTCATACCCCCTGCAGAAAGATATAACCTGATGTCTAGACTTGATAGCTGGGTAATACAGACCGTGATAGAACAAATTAAAAAAGACCATAGCGATACCGTCTATGGTATTAATCTCTCTGGTCAAAGCCTGGCAGATAGTAAATTCACATCGAATACACTAGCGATGATTTCAGCTTGCAATATTGATTTAAGCAGGCTTTGTTTTGAAATTACAGAAACAGCAGCTATTGATAATATGGAGAATGCGAACAGTTTTCTACTAGAGCTGCAACAACTGGGATGTTTTACAGCACTAGATGATTTTGGTAGTGGTCTAAGTTCTTTTGCATACTTAAGAAACATGCCGATTAATTATCTTAAAATAGATGGTATGTTCGTTCGACAGGTTGGTAAAGACCCTACAAGTCGAGTGATGGTTGAGTCAATTCATGCTATTGCATCGACTATGAACCTTAAGACGATAGCAGAATTTGTCGAAGACGAAGATATCAGGGGCGAGCTAATTAATATTGGTATTGACTATGCTCAGGGCTACTACTTTGGCGCACCTGAACCCATGTCATGAAGCTGTTTGCAATGCAGTTCCATGGTCTTTATATATGTCCAAATTAAGATATTATATTAATATGCATTCTGATATCATATATTCGAATAACTATCTATAAATACATAATATCATCTTATGGTATTAGTTCTTTAAAGTGAGTTTAGCTAAAATTATAAAAAGATAATAAGATTAAACGCACTCATTTCTTGATATTTATCAACGACAGATTTATATTCTATATAAATAGGTTTGTGCCAATAACATTATTGTCATAAAAAGTAGTAATTAAGAGGTTAATAAATAAAACTATATAATAAATAACTAATATCTTAAATAATACTAAAAAACAACATTTTAATAACAAATAATAATTTTTAAGTGGTGAGATTCTAAGTGTTACAAATGAAAATATAATAATCTTTACTCCAGGGGGTAAAAATGAGAGCAGTAAGCCGGCCGGTTGGCCTTGCCTGTCTTTTGCTTGCCAGCAATCCGACGTTTGCAGATTACCAGCTTAATCTAGAACCGGGTGTTACAAGTTTCAGTCAGGGTGCATATGATATACACACTATCGTTATGTGGATCTGCGTAGTCATCGGGATAATCGTTTATGGTGCAATGACCTACTCGATTCTCCAGCACAGGAAATCCAAACACCCTACCCCCGCAACCTTCGACGACAATACCCGCCTTGAAATCCTCTGGACAGTTATCCCCGTATTAATTCTCATTGGAATGGCGGTACCCGCCACCAAAGTGCTACTGGCAATGGAAGATACATCCAACTCAGATATGTCTATTAAAGTCACGGGTTATCAATGGAAATGGCACTACGACTATGTAG
>JBFHVQ010000093.1:0-9490 GCA_041589455.1 Gammaproteobacteria bacterium
ATTCGCGCTTTCCTGCGCTCACCCCTTCGGGGCCAGGGTGGTAACAGCATCCACCCTGTTAAAAATCGCTCCCGGCGATTTTTTCGAACCGAGGTTCTGCTTCAACTCCAGGAACTCAATACAAATAAAAAAGCCCCCTGGGGAAGCAGGGGGCTTTTTTATTTGTATGGCGCGCCTGGAAGGATTCGAACCTCCGACCGCCTGGTTCGTAGCCAGGTACTCTATCCAGCTGAGCTACAGGCGCGTTGCTTTGAGGGCGTGAATTATGGGGAAAAAACTGGCTCACGTCAATGGCAATCTGAAATTAATTTGTAATAATTTCAGTGAAATACGCCAATCCATTATGCATGGATCAATATCATCCAGCGTGCCAATAGTGTACACTTCTCAGGGTTAAAAATCGGTTAAATATTAAGGGGATACTGTGATTCAGTTAGAGCAGCTCAAGCTCGCCATTATTGGACTAGGCTATGTAGGATTACCACTGGCCGTTGAATTTGGTAAGAAACTGGATGTAGTTGGTTATGACATTAATCAGTCCAGAGTTGATGAACTCAGCAGCGGTATAGATAGTACGCTTGAGTGCTCAACCGACGAACTAAGCGCAGCATCAAAACTGAGCTATACCGCTAATGCGCACGATCTTGACGACTGTAATGTTTATATTGTCACCGTTCCAACACCCATTGATAAAAGCAAAAACCCGGACCTCACACCGCTCATTCGAGCCAGTGAATTACTAGGGCAGGTTGTCAAAAAAGGCGATGTGGTGATTTTCGAGTCTACGGTATATCCGGGAGCCACTGAAGAGGACTGTGTACCCGTAATCGAAGAGGGCTCGGGGCTTGTATATAATCAGGATTTTTACGCGGGTTATGGTCCTGAACGAATCAACCCGGGCGACAAGGAGCACCGTGTTACGACCATTAAAAAGGTCACATCGGGCTCAACACCTGAGATTGCAGAATTTGTCGATCAGCTTTATCAGTTGATCATCACGGCCGGCACTCACAAGGCATCTTCAATTAAGGTCGCTGAAGCCGCAAAGGTAATCGAAAACACCCAGCGTGACGTCAACATCGCACTCATAAACGAACTTTCGATCATCTTCAATAAACTAGGCATCGATACCGAAGAGGTATTACTGGCTGCTGGCACCAAGTGGAACTTTCTGCCTTTCAGGCCTGGTCTCGTTGGCGGCCACTGTATCGGCGTCGACCCGTACTATCTCACGCATAAAGCTCAGGAAATAGGTTACAACCCTGAAATGATTCTTGCTGGGCGAAGACTCAATGACAGTATGGGCAGTTATGTCGTCTCAGCTATTGTTAAAATCATGCTTAAAAAACGAATTCATATTCATGACTCTCGTATTCTAATAATGGGGCTGACTTTTAAAGAGAATTGCCCTGACCTCAGAAACACGCGTGTCATCGACATAATCAATGAATTTAAAGAATATGGCGCGCATATTGATGTTTATGATCCATGGGTCGATAAACATGAAGCCATGCATGAATATGGAATTGAAACCATAGATGCTCCTCAACAAGCACATTATGATGCCATTGTAATTGCAGTCGCACATGAACAGTTTAAATCAATGGGCAGCAATGCCATTCATGATTTAGGTAAATCAGCTCATGTTCTATATGATATTAAATATATTTTACCCGCAGATGACGTGGATGGACGCCTGTAATTATGACTAGTTACCAGTCAGTGCTTGAATCACTTAAATCTTCTCCTGCTAGCTGGTTAATTACCGGTGTTGCGGGTTTTATCGGATCTAACCTTCTCGAAACTTTGCTCAAATACAATCAGACTGTTGTTGGCCTTGATAATTTTGCAACTGGCCATAAACACAATCTTGAAAAAGTCAGATCAAATGTGAGCGAAGAACAGTGGCAGCGTTTCAGCCTGATTGAAGGTGATATTCGAAATCTGGCCGACTGTAAAAAAGCCTGTAATAATATTGATTATGTACTGCATCAGGCTGCCCTGGGTTCCGTACCCCGTTCAGTTGAGGACCCAATAACAACTAATACAACGAATATTGATGGTTTTCTCAATATGCTGGTTGCTGCACGTGATGCAAAAGTAAAACAGTTTGTTTACGCAGCATCGAGTTCGACATATGGTGATCATCCCGACTTGCCCAAGGTAGAAGATAAAATTGGCTCGCCATTATCGCCTTATGCGGTAACCAAGTATGTGAATGAACTGTATGCAGGCGTATTCGCTCGAACCTACAACTTTAAAACGATTGGTTTACGCTACTTTAATATCTTCGGTTATCGACAGGATCCAGACGGCGCTTATGCTGCTGTAATCCCTAAATGGGTAGCAGCCATGCTGAATGGAGACACGGTTTACATTAACGGCGATGGCGAAACGAGCCGTGATTTCTGCTTTATTGATAACGCAGTACAGGCAAATATTCTTGCGGCTACAACTGACAATGAAGATGCAAAAGACCAGGTATACAATGTCGCGTTAAACGATCAAACAACCTTGAATGAACTTTTTGAGTCAATTCGAAAAGCTCTGCAGAAACGTATTCCTGAGCTGAACATAGTAGACCCGGTCTATCGTGATTTCAGGGCGGGGGATGTGAGACATTCACGCGCAGATATTACCAAGGCTGAAAAACTGCTAGCTTATGATCCAGTGTATCGTATTGACGAAGGTCTCGAGCTCGCTATGGACTGGTATATTCAGGACCTCAAACCTGAGTAAATTAATTCAAGCTTGTGTAAATAGGGTGCCGGGTCTATATGCGTTCGAGCCTGATAGGGCGTGATGTGCGCTAGTGATACTGGATACCAGTTATAATTACTTAGAATAATGAGTGAGTTTTTTTCATTCACGCATATACGATGCGCGATCAGGGCATGACCACGCTTCAAACAGGCCTGCAAATCCTGCTTTTGTTTTTCGTTGTGGGTAATTACATTTATAACTATACATGATCGTGATGACATTAACTGTAACAGCTGCTCAAAACAGTTGGCTAAGCCAGGCGAAACATCCAGACCATGCTCATTCGTCAGAAACATATCGATGAAGATAAGATCATATAAAGTGTCGGTATGCTTGTGTATCAACCAGTCATTTATATGGCCATTATAAATGCAGTTAGTGGCTTTATGTGGCAGGCAAAAATACTTTATAGCTATATCAGCAACTAAATTACGTAGCTCGACAATCTCGACATTTACCTGTTTATAGTTCTCAAAGAAAAACTTTGCAACAGACCCACCACCAAGCCCAGCGATCAATACACGTCTGGGTTCAATATACAAAAGGGGTAAGGTCATAGCCTGTGTATAGCGGTGCAATAATATAGAAGGGTGTTCAATCAGCATAGCTGATTGTGATGTTGTCGTATTAAAATGCAGGCTTCTGATAGAATTTTTTATATCAACTACCTGTATTTGACCATATTCATCTTCGCCCGAATAAATTAATTCACCGCCGAACATAACTAAAGTGTTTTATATTCTTTAACAACTTCAGCTGGCTTTTTATCAGAAATATCAAAAGGCGTTGCGAGAACAATAATACCAATAAGCGGATGATCAATATAATGCACTTCTCGACTTCGCATACGTCTTTCAGATATTACCGGGAATACCTTGCTGGCTACTTCAAGCGTGTCCTGATCGACGATATTCCTATGGTATTCAAGATCAACATTAAAGTGCAGATAACGACTCATTATCAGTTTGACCTGACCAGTAATAAAAGCCTTTGCTTGCGCAGGATCTGCTGATGCTGGAGTTGTATCAATCGGTATACTGATAACTTCATCACGGCTACGCCCTGTTTGCCGCCATCTCTGACTATAAATGACTCGGTATGTAGAATTAGAACTGAGCTTTTCAAGTTCATCTGCTAATTCAGCACCTTTCCAGTCTAACATCTTAAAATGCTTATCTTTTCGACGTTTAATGATAGCTGAATTATCTACTTCACCCATAGCTTTCTTGTTACGACTATCATTAAAACTCCAGTCTTCAGAAAACATATAGCGTGACTGCGTATCTTCAAAAATAATCAGCTCAACCGTGTATCCAGTATCTGATGCTAACGCATTTAGACTGACTATCGACAAAAGAGCAATCAGGTAAGATGTAACTTTTTTCATTAAGCTGCTTCCGCCATCATTAATGATGTGAGTAATTGTTTCAGAAAATGAATCCTTTCATGACTGCTAACTGTTTCCTTATGTATTATCAGTGTAGTAGAGCCATTTAGCTGGTATACACTCGGATCACTCTGGATAAGGGAAATTAAAGCAGCTGGATCTATATTAGCATTATTATCGAAAACTATACGCATTAAACTGTCTACAGCTGTGATCTTCTCCACACCTATATCCATCGTTAGTAATTTTAGCGCACTAACTTCGAAGAATTCACGTGCAGCATCCGGTAGTAAGCCAAAACGATCGATAAGCTCAACCCGAATATCATCAAGCTCAGACTGATTGGTGGCATTGGCGATTCTTTTATAAAGAATCAATCGCGTATGGATATCATGTATATAATCATCTGGAAGCAGTGCAGGTACACCGGTATCAATTTCGGTACCACGATGAATAGGCTTATCAAGATCGGGTTGTTTACCTGATTTGAGTGATTTTACTGCCCGATCAAGTAACTCGGTATAGAGTGAAAAGCCAACTTCCTGAATCTGTCCACTCTGTTCATCACCAAGTAGTTCTCCGGCCCCACGAATTTCAAGATCATGGGTTGCCAGGGTAAATCCAACTCCCAGATCTTCGAGAGACTCGATTGCTTCAAGGCGCTTTATTGCATCTTTTGTCATTACAGCTTTCGGAGGTGTAATAAGATACGCATAGGCACGATGATGTGAACGCCCAACACGACCACGTATCTGATGTAATTGTGCTAACCCAAGCTTGTCGGCACGATTGATAATAATGGTATTCGCGGAAGGCACATCAATTCCGCTCTCTATAATGGTAGTCGCCACAAGTACATTGAAGCGTTGATGATAAAAATCACTCATTACACGTTCAAGTTCACGTTCACGCATTTGTCCATGAGCAAATTCAACACGCGCTTCAGGTATGAGTTCCTCTAGCTGTTGGCAAATTTTCTCAATCGTTTTTACATCATTATGCAATACATAAACCTGACCTCCACGTTTGATCTCACGCAGGCAGGCCTCCTGTATCTGGTGATCATTCCATTCCGATATAAAGGTTTTAATTGCATGTCGTTGCGTAGGTGGCGATGCAATGACTGATAAATCACGTAACCCGGAGAGCGACATATTGAGCGTTCTTGGTATTGGTGTAGCGGTTAACGTCAGGATATCAACTTCTGCTCGAAGGTTTTTGAACTGTTCCTTGTGTTTTACGCCAAACCGATGCTCTTCATCGATAATTAGCAGCCCAATATCATGAAACTTCATGTCTTTCTGTAACAGTTTATGGGTACCGATGATGATATCTACTGTACCTTTCTCTAATCCAGCGATAACGTCCTGTTGCTGTTTTTTACTTTTGAATCGTGACAGATTTTCTATTTTGAATGGCCAGTCTGCAAACCTGTCCTTGAAATTCTGATAGTGTTGCTGAGAGAGCAGGGTAGTCGGCACCAGTACTGCAACCTGTTTTCCTGCATTAGCTGCAACGAATGCGGCACGCATTGCGACTTCTGTTTTACCAAAACCCACATCACCACAAACAACACGGTCCATCGATACCGTTGATGATAGATCCTGAATAACATCATCAATAGCTTTCTGCTGATCCTCTGTCTCTTCGAATGGGAATGCAGATGCAAAGCTCATGTATTCATCGTGATTAACCGTATAGGCATACCCTTCCTTTGCTGCACGACGCGCATGCAGGTCGAGAATTTCAGCGGCAATATCCTGGGCTTTCTGAGCCGCTTTTCGTTTGATTTTCTGCCAGATTTCTCCGCCAAGTTTGTGCAATGGCGCATGATCTTCATCTGCCCCTGTATAACGCGAAATCAGGTGTAATGATGAAACAGGAACATATAACTTGTCGCCACCTGAATATTCGATTGTAAGAAACTCTGCGTCGTGCTCTCCGACATTTAGTATCTGTAACCCAAGATAACGTCCAACACCGTGATCTTCATGCACAACCGGGGCGCCAATATGAAGATCCGTGAGATTACTGATAATTGATTCAGCATCGCGAGTTCTTTGTCGGCGTCGACGACGTTGTTGAACACGTTCACCAAATATCTGTGGCTCACAGATAATGCTAATCTGTGGTTGTTCAAGTGTAAGCCCACGCTCAACAGGGGAGACGGTTATGCCCAGCTTTTCATCTGAGCTATAAAATTCCTGCCAGCTTTTATAAATTTTGGGATGTACTTTCTGTTCTCTTAACAACTCCAGAATTGCTTCTCGCCGCCCGGTTGATTCTGCAACAAACAGGGTTCGACCACTATAGCTGGACAGATAATCCTGTAAAGCACCCAGGGGTCGAGCTGCACGCGACTGCATGAGTAATTGAGGTGGCGCTGAAAAATCGAGATTCTGTGTTTTGCTATCTTCCGACTTGAATGTCTGCACAGTAACATTTCGCCGGCTCGTTAATGCAGTTTTTAATTCATCAGGTTCCAGATAAAGCTGAGCCGGTTGCATGACTGGACGTTCGATATCATGTCTACGCTGTTCATATCGACCTAGTAGTTCTGCCCAGAACTGAAGCGCATGTGTATGCACTTCGTCACCCTTAAAAACAACCGTATTTCTGGGAAGGTAATCAAACAGTGTTTCCACATGATCGAAAAATAAAGGCAGGTAGTACTCAATACCAGAGGGAATAATCGATTGGGTTACATCATTATAAATCGTGCTTCGAGTCGGATCACCGCCAATATTTTCTCGATAACGCGTTCGAAACTGTGCAATGGATTCATCATTAAACGGAAACTCTCTAGCAGGTAAAACATCGATCTGATCGATAGCATCCAGCGAGCGCTGAGTTTCTGGATCAAAACGTCGAATTGAATCGATTTCATCATCAAACAGATCAATTCGAAAGGGTAGATCATGACCCGATGGAAAAATATCGATAATAGATCCACGTGTAGCAAATTCACCATGCTCCATTACCTGAGATACACAACGATAACCCGCCTGTTCAAGCTGTCGTCGAAAAGGATCCAGTTGCAATGTCTGGCCATTTTTAAATTGCAGCACGTTGTGCATAACATAAGATTTAGGCGGCAGATATTGCAGAAGTGTAGCGACTGGCACAATAAGAATATGGCCCGCCTGAATATCGGGCAGGCTAAATAATGTCTTCAGGCGATCTGCAATAATATCCTGGTGCGGTGAGAACACATCATAGGGAAGTGTTTCCCAGTCTGGCAAATGGTATACCTTCTCAGGCTGCGCATGAAAAAAACGAATTTCATGTTCCAGTTGCTGTGCCTGCTGAATATCATCCGTTACGACCAGTACCGGTGCGGTATTCTGTTGGGCAAATGCCGAGACCGTTAAAGCGAGGCCGCAACCATAGACCTGTGCAAATCGTAGCTCCATATCACTGCCACTACACAAAGCATCGGGCAAATGAGGATAATGAGGTCGTTCAGGCATAAGTCTGGGTCTTGGCTTGCAGAAACAGGCCGGAGATTATCCTATTTAATCGCGCTGGATTCAATAGAATATAAGCTATATGCCTTATAATTCAACAACTTAGAATCATAAAAAGTGACAACATGAGGAGGCGTGGAGACAGGTCGAACACATTTGATCACTGTATTCGACCCGATTTCGATTATTTTACTTTCTTGAGGTCCGTATCTATCGGTGTGACATTCGTGGGTTCATCTTCACGCGTGTAGAAACCACTGGCCTTACGGTCTGAAACGAGCTCATTAATCAGATTAACATCGATTGTTTGCTTCTGTTCTGCAAATCCATACACCAGCGCCATATCGCACAGGCTATTAATCAGCCTGGGAATACCACGGCTGTGATACCAGACAGCCTTGCAGGCGGCATCTTCAAAGAGATTCGGGTTACCGCCGGCGGCTTCAACCCGATGACGAATATAGCCGATGCTATCCGCCTGGTTTAATTCAGAGAGGTGGTAACTTACTGTAACTCTTTGATTTAATTGTTCAAGTTGCTCTATGCGAAATGTTGTTCTGAGCTCGGGTTGACCAACCAGAACCAGCTGTAAAACCTGGTTTTTATCGCTGTTAATGTTAGACAGCATGCGCAGCTCTTCAAGAGCCTCGAATGACAGGTTCTGGGCTTCATCAATGATCAGAACGACACGCTTTCCCTGTGCATACTGATCAATAGTGTATTTGACAAACTGATCGTATAACTCAACTTTCTGCTTGTCTCGATATTCAAGATCGAACGCCATCGAAACCCATTGCAATAAATCACCATAATCACTATGCGTATTGGTTAACATGCCCGTGGTAAATCGGTGACTATCCATGCCGTTTAGAAGCTTACGAAGTAAGGTGGTTTTACCCGAGCCAATTTCACCGCTAATAACACAAATTCCGGCGGTTTCGTTGCTCAGGCTGTATTCCAGCATGGTCAGGGCCATTGTATGGGCCTTGGTCATGTACAGGAATGATGGATCAGGCAATAAGGTGAACGGTTTTTCGGATAACCCGTAAAATGATTCGTACATAGCTGCTTTCCATAGTTCGGTTTATATAAGCAAGGTGCGTAAATCCGTCGCGCCTTGGCATACTACATATACACGCGCAATTATATCAGGATTTGCAGGTCATTTCGAACAACATCAATATAAACGACTGTTCTGTATTGCGAATCACACATATGGGTGGATTCTGCAAGATATTCAGTCGTGTTGACGACTCTGTGAATTTGGTCACATGTGCGCATAATGTATATTATGTTAAATTATATAGATAATCAAAATAGTTCTCTACTATCTATGTGCGTGAGCGTCCTATCAATATCGATGAGATGTCCAGTGCATGAATCCCCGAATGACAGTCAGTCAGCGTACCAGGCCTTAAACATCATATATATGTATATGTTGGGCTTTCCCCGTGAATAAAATAGACAAAAGCCCTGTTTCAGGCTTTAATCAGATAAACTAAAGACTGGTCTTAATCAGCAATAGACAGCCAATTACACGCTATTTAAAACTTAACTGTCGATAATCACATTTTTACACAATATAAACGCCTCACTACTGAAGTCTAAACATTGACCTCAGTTAGCTTACACACAACCTTTTTAAGGAGTTCGCCTGGCGTGGTTGATACGGTAAAGCTTGGCCTTGCAGCGCCCCTCAGTGGGCTTGTTGAAATGTACGGTGATGAAATCAGCCGTGCAGGTAAAATCGCCTGTGATGAAATAAACGAGAACGGCGGTGTTCTTGGCCGCCCGCTTGAGCTTATAATCGAAGACGATGGTAGCCTGCCTGAAAGCTCGGTATCTGCAGCAACCCGTCTTATACAGGAACATA
>JBFHVQ010000094.1:0-9248 GCA_041589455.1 Gammaproteobacteria bacterium
GACAACCTTAACTGGGGACACAGCTTAAAACGTGATCTTAAAACTGTATTTACCGAATCACAGGATTTACGTTTTGAGGTCTTTAATGACTGGCTACCCACTGATAACTGTTTTGTCAGTCTGGATACACAGGTAAAAGACAAATGGAAGTCTCCTGTTGCAAAGGTGCGTCTTGGTTATCACCCACATGATCTCAAAGTGGGAGAATATCTGGCATCAAAAGCAGAAATGGTACTTAGACAGATGGGTGCTGATAATATACGTTCGAGTGTAAGTGGTTCTCCCCCACCTAACTTGATGGCCGGTGGGTGTCGTTTCGGCACCGATATAAGAACCTCTGTACTAAATGCCGATTGTCAGGTACATGATGCTGAAAATCTTTATGTCACTGATGGAAGTTTCATGCCTACAGGAGGTAGCGTACCTTATACCTGGACAATCTACGCTAATGCGTTTCGTGTGGCTGACATCATTAAAAGACGAGTATAGGCCGCCTCTTACATTCACTTAAAACTGTGTCATATCACACAAATAGTGTTTGGTATGACACAATAATCTAAAACAGCAAACCATTAAATCCTTCTAATTCAGCAACTTATAACCTGGTGTTAAAATTGCTATATATGTAGAAAGTTCTCAAGCAAAAAGGTTATTCATGGACATTGCTGAAATTCTAGATAAAGGCGGCATTATTGTCTGGCTATTACTTGGCTATTCATTCATTTCACTAATTATCGTCATTGAGCGACTGATACATTACAGCCTGACAAAAAAACCTGTCAAAGACTTTGAACAAGGCCTGGACGATGCAATCAGACAACAAAATGTCGGTAGCTGGCTGAAAAATATGCATGGTCCTGAAGCCAGGCTAATGCAAGCGATATATAGTGCTTGGAAAAACAACATTCATGACTTGCAAAGCGTTGCAAGTAGAAAAGGCTCAGAAGAGCTTATACGAATGCAAAGGGGTTTTAGAACACTTTCAATCATGGGCAACACAGCACCCTTACTCGGTTTACTGGGAACCATCATCGGAATGATTAAAGCTTTTATGGTGATTCAGGTCGCTGGTGGCCAGGTAGATGCACAGGCATTGGCTGGAGGAATCTGGGAAGCCATGTTAACAACCGGAGTTGGACTGGCTGTGTCTATTCCCATTTTATTAATTCTACATTTTCTAGAAGGAATAACAGAACGCAGAGCCATCACCATGAAAGACTACTCGATGCAGCTACTTGAACGTATTAGTCATCTCGATGAAGCTGACGAACAGAATCAGACAACGGCATTGAAAAAGGGTCTGATACATGCAGTTTGAAGGTTATAAACAGGGAACCAGAGTGCCGAATCTGACACCTCTCATCGATATTGTTTTCCTGTTGTTGATCTTTTTTATGCTGACATCGCATTTTGTACGTGAAGAAACCATAAATATTGAGTTACCCCATGCTGAAACAGGTAACCAGCTGGATGTACAGGACATACTGGAAATAACACTTACCGCAAACGGGAAATATTACTATCGTAATAATGAATATACCGTTAAACAATTAGAGGCCGTTATTTCAACACAACTATCACAACAACAATCTAAAACCGTATATATCCGGGGTGACCAGACAAGTAACCTTGGAAATGCAATACATGTAATTGATATAGCACGCAAATCCGGTGCCAGATCAGTTGAAGTGGTAACGGAAAATCATGTTGGCAACTGATATTAAAATCTGGCTTAGCTCATTTTTCATCACCTGTCTGGTGTATGCAGGGCTACTATCCCAATGGCAAAGTACTGGATTTAACATGCAAGTGAAACAACAAGTATCACCTGTAATCAGCCGTTTAACCTTTAGCCTCCGATCTGCTGAAGCAATACCAGAGAAGATCAAACAACCTGAAATTAGAAAATCAGAAGAAAGACCTGTTAGTAAGCCTGTACCTCAAAAAAGAACAAAACCAGTGAAGTCTGCGAAACAGCTAACTGTAGCGGATACATCACAACTGAAGCCTGAAGAAACTGTCGCTGAGCTTTCAAAGCAAGGAGTAGACAACACGCATAAACTGGTTGCAGCCAGTGAGGCTATTATTGAAAAGGCGAATAATAACTACATGGAAAAGCTATTAAGCCATATAGAACAGTTCAAATATTACCCGGGCGCAGCCAGAAGGCGTGGTATCGAAGGCAAAGTAAATATACGAATATCAATTAGCCCTTCGGGGGAAATAGTAACAGTAGAGACAACAGGCCAGTATAAGTTACTCAATCAGGCAGCTAGAGGTGCTATTGAAACTGCTAGCCCATTACCTTCACTACCTGCTAGGCATACCGTTCCATTAGACATCGAGTTTACAATTGAATATACACTCAGTGGTTAATTAAGAAGCATACTGAATCAATCAAGACTATTTATATGACTGAACTATGACTTTTAGTAGTTTTAGCCCAGGTGGTTAGGTCTTTGTCGGCTAAGCTTGATGAATCCATTAATAAACTGGGAAAGTGCACACGACTCATGCAAGACACTCACCGCTTAGTTATACTGTGTTTAAGCATTCTGTCTCAATAGACGATTGCTTTCTCTTCAGAAGATTGACCATCACCACCTTTATCTCGGGCTCCTCATATGTACATTGTGTACAATTATTTTATAGCGCCACCGAAGAAAATAATCATTGATACACATCAAATAATATCTAGTTGATATAAACGTGCCATAAACCTTTGAAAAAGGTGACAAAGACTCAACAAGGACGATTTCCTAACCTGTATGAATTAACCCAAATAAATTGGGGAAAATTCTCTTAATGGTATTAGTTCACAATTTTTGTAGTTAATTGGCAAACAAACTGCTCACTTAACCCGAACAAATGGTTACAAAAAAAGGATTCATTCCTATAGTACATATTAACCAACAAATGACAACGCACCCCTAAATTATTAACAACTGGAGATGCTAGTATGTCAAACCTTCACTTAGAAAATTATGATAGACGCTCATCGGCTCGAAATTTAATAAATGGAGTAGTACGATTCAAATGCGACGAAGATACAGAATTTAGTAAAGCAATTATCATCGATATTAGTCAAACTGGTATACTCATTGGACTAGATAAATCCATGGAAAATAAAACCGAGTTTACGCTAATGTTAGAAGAAGAAGAGAAATATGAAGGACCTATAGAAATACACGCCGTAGTCATCAGACTTGATAAATCTCTTGGCGACAACTGCTATACTTATGGGTGTAAAATAAAAGAAATTAATGGCTTTGAGTAATTAAGCATTAAAAACAATAAACTACACAATCTTAAAAATTAAGAACAATAAGGCATCGCTTTAAAGAGATATAAGTACCGCTGCCTGCTCACTCATCTCATAGCTAGCTGAACAAACCACAAGACGAGATGCAAGCTCACCATTTATATCTACCAGGTAATTCTTAACTTTAGAACTCCTTGATTCAGCCAGTTGCAATAATTTATTTAAGTCCGTTTCAGACAAATCACCTTCACTCTGTTCTACAGATTTACTATCATCTGAATGAACTTTATCATTCTTCCCAGGAAATAAAATCAATCTATCTTCCTCTGTAGCAACACCACAAAGCGTAATGTGTATACCCGGTCTTTCAAGCATTAGCTTAGCCAGCATATCCAGCTGTAGCAAAGAGTTATTTAATAGGTCGTCATTACCCGCTTTAAACAAAACAGGATCAAATGTTAGCTTGGTTGCAAGATCAAATAACGACTCAGCCACAAACACCAGACCAAAGGGTGTATAATAGTGTAAAACAGCCTTAGTAATAGCATGTGAACCTGCTTTGAAAATAACCTCTTTCAGATCAAACTCAGGGTTATCTAAATTTCCAGTAACGGGAACATCCAAGTGAATTTTATTATCTCGTTCTCGCAATAAGGATAGCGATGCATTTAAAGGGAACCCAAAGTCACTATTAAGTTTTTCAGCTTCCTGGCTGGCCAAGCTAGTTAAATTAAACTGATTAAGCACCATGGATAACTGACTATTTATAATTCCCTTTTTAACATTAATATCAATAACCGAATCAAGCTGACCACTTTTAACACTATGACCTATATGCTTCATTGCTAATTTATTAAACATACGCAAGTCGAGTCCGTTAACATCTGCATTCCCAATAATGTCTGGAGCATCCTCAAGATGACTAAATGATAGATCCAGAACAACTGTCGCATGATCGCTTGACTTTACTTGTAGATCAATAGAGGTTATTGAGTCAGCATCAAGCGTATTAATATTGCTTACATTCAGCTTAATTGAACTCAATTCAAACGATAATTCCTGACCCTGTCGCTGATCGTCATATCTTACAGGCCCATCAGACAGTAAATTAACGGATCCAATTTTAAATTCAATACTATTATCTGTCGGATGCTCACCCTCTTCTGATCCATCTGAGTATTTTTTGTTGCTTGATTGAAGCCAGTAATTGATATCTGAGACGCCGTCATTAGTATACGAAAAAAACATTTTAGGCTGTTTAATCGATAACGCATCTATCTCCAGTAATACATTGTTAGAATATCTAAGAGGTTTCAGCTGAATCTTATCAAACTGTAATAAGTAGTTATCTAATTCACTATCAAAATATTGACGCTCAAGAGCTTTTAGATCATATATGTCTATTTTATCTATCACCAACGAACTCGATTCATATGAAATATTGTTTAAATTCAAGTCAGCAAGAGAGAATAGATTTTTATTAAGTGATTGATCAACAACAATAACATCTGTTAAAGAACTTATACCATTTATTGATAAAATTACACTTGAGTCAGAGGAATTAACCGGTAAATTAACAAACACATTACCGTTATGGTCAAAACGCTCCAAACTCATACAATAATAGTTCTGTCTAATATCATTTTTGATAAATCGCTCAATACATGCACGTACATCAGTTACATGTAGTTTCTGCAGATAAAATTGCCAGCTATTGTTTCTAGTGCCTGATTCAGCATTACTAGTGACATATTGCGTTTGTTTAGTAACTATTGGAATGACTACACCTCCAACACTTAACTGACCTGTCGAATCAATTGAACTCTTCAAGTCAAATGCAGAAATTTCGAGTTCATTAATAACTAGAATATTGTCTTTTAGCGGCCGCCACTGCCAATCTACATGTAGTCTTTCAAGACTAATACGTTTACCTGAATCATTCACAACCGATAAGCCAGTTAATGTTAAATGACTATTAATTATGGATATAGATACATCATTTATTGTCAATGAAGCTCCCTGCTGCTCAAACCATTGACTACCGATATATTTAACAACGGGTGATAGACCAAGGCGTATTACAATAAGAAGAACTGCAATAAACACAATCACAATTGCAGCTAATACAACTCGTGATCCAGGTTTTAATAGATTCATAATCTCTAATTTAGCCTTTCTACCCAGACTTCATCAACAATAATGTCTTTAATAGTCAGACCAGAGAGTTTGTTCATAATTGATTGATCAATTTCGTACTGCAGTGTACTTATAACCGGATCAATATGATGAGCATTTGAATCAATCTGATTATTATTATTAATATCGCGAACAGAAGATACGATATCACTGATTAATAACTGTTCAAGATCTCCGTATGGTACATATGCTTCAGATGGACCTGATGTCTCAATTAACAGTTTAGCTTTCAACATTCTGCCGATAATATATTCTGTCAACTCATTACCTATACGCATTTGTTTTACTAGACAATCAATTGTCAATGGTGATTTTTTATAATAAAAAGCTTTACCAACCAGAAACATAATATTTAGAGCTATCATTTCTCTCTGACGATTACTTACATTTGTAGAATATCGTTCTATGGTTCTAAAACCCGGTGATTGAGCATAAAAACTAATACTGCAACCTACTAGCAAAATCAACCAGATTACATATAACCAGATAACAAATATTATCATCGTTGCAAATGCTGAATATATAGCTGTGTAATTAACGGAGTTTGCGACAAATGTTGCAAATAGCCAACTGGCTGATTCCCATAACACACCTGAAACAATACCGCCTGCTAAAGCTGCACTGAACTTAACCCTGGCATTGGGAATAAATATATAAATAAAAGTAAATGCCGCGATAACCAATAAATACGGTACCAACATACCAACGACATTAAATAGAAAACCAATTGTTTCATATTGTGAAACTTTTTCCATTATAGTCATACTGGATAATGAAGCAGTTAGCCCTAATGCTGTAAACAATAAAACTGGCCAGATAAATACAACCGTTAAATAATCACTAAATCGTTGTCTTATAGGTCGATGGTGTGTTACCCGCCAAGTGTAATTAAATGAACGTTCAATCTTCTGCAATAAGGAAACGACAGTATAAAGAAGCAGGAGCATACCGAGTGTACCTAAAACACCTGCCTTTGTGTTATCAACAAATTCAATTAATTTATGTGTAATTTCAGCACCTTTATCACCTAAAGGCTCTAATAGAATTAATAACATGGGTTCAATTTGATTATGTACACCAAACCCTTTTAACACAGAAAAACTAACCGCGATTAAAGGCACCAACGCTAGGATCGTCGTATATACCAAGCCCATAGCACGAAGTGTAATCATACCCTCTTTAAGATCTCTAATTACGAGGTGAAGAATTCGTATTGCTATAATTGCTTTATTGACTGCACTGGACAAATTAGCTGCTGGTTCCGCCCATATCCATTTATTGTATTGTGTCGATATTGATTTTATATTCATTGACTTATCTATCAAGATAATGGGAAAAATATCCTATGTCTGTATTTTGTACTATTTTTATACAATTACAAGTCATCTCATAGGTAACAGTGCATAGCCATAGATTATGGTATATCACCATGAGATATTGAGGTTAATTATGACTATAATTTAGATTATTCTTACCAGCTTGAGAACAGACATGCCTGAACTGAGAAAATCCACAACTACCTGCTTGCTGAGCTTAGTGTTAATAGTCAGCTGCAGCACATCTGTAAAAGAGCACTCGCCTAGTGCAGAACAGCAAAAATCAGCTGCCGAAAAAGCACAGAGAGAATTAAGTAGGGAGACTTCTCGTTAATAAGCAGCAAAATTAAGTACCGCAAAATGTTTGATGTACCACCTCATGAGGCTGCGGTGGCACCATATACTGATCCTTTCCCTGCTGACGCACAAAAGGCTTTTCAAGAACATCACATAGCGCATGAAATGGTTTGAAATCATTATGATCTTCCGCTGCACGGATTACCGCCTCAACCTGGTGATTTCTTGGTATATATACAGGATTAGTCTCACGCATAATTTTCAGTCTTTCAGTCTTATCCAGCGTTTCTAGCTGCAGACGTTGATACCACTTTGCTAGCCAGTGGTTAATCTCATCAGGCATGGAAAACAGGTTAGATAATTGTGATGTATCTGCATTTATATCAAGATTCAAATCAGTTAGAAATAGAAAGGTCAGCGTGTAATCTGCTTTACTCTTTGACATACAGTCAAGTAACTCGTCTATAAGTGCCTTATCCTCTTCTGGAGCCACATCAGAGTGTCTGCTAAGGCCACATTTTGCACGCATCACTGCTAGCCAGGCCTCTTCATATAGGTGTATATATTTTTTAAGTGCTGACTGTGCGATTAATACAGCTTTGTCACTTTCATCATTAAAAAATGGCAACAAAGTTTCAGCAAAGCGTGTCAGGTTCCATAAACCAATTGATGGTTGATTACTGTATGAATAACGTCCTTGCCGATCTATTGAGCTGTAAACTTGATTGTGATCATAATAATCTATGAATGCACAAGGACCATAATCAATAGTTTCACCTGCAATAGACATATTGTCTGTATTCATGACACCATGGATAAAGCCATAGCTCATCCACTTTGCAATCAGTGAAGCCTGACGAGAAATAACCGCTTCAAGCAAAGCCAGATAGGGATTAGCTGCAGAACTTGCTTCAGGATAGTTTTTAGTAATTACATAGTCTGCAAGTGTTTTTACTGATTGATAGTCATCTTGCATTGCAAAATACTGAAAACTACCTACTCGAATAAAGCTGGAAGCGGCACGTGTAATGATACCTCCAGGCAACAGACGTTCACGAGCGACAGGTTCACCTGTCGATACTGCAGCAAGTGCTCTAGTGGTCGGTACACCAAGATTAACCATGGCCTCACTAAGTAGATACTCACGTAATACTGGTCCTAATGCTGCTCGACCATCACCATTTCTGGAGTAGCAAGTTTGTCCCGAACCTTTAAGCTGAATATCAAAACTTTGACCTTCATTAGTCACAAGCTCCCCAAGATAGATTGCTCTACCATCACCGAGCTGAGGGTTGAAGTGCCCGAACTGATGCCCAGCATAAACCATAGCAAGTGATTGACTAGTAGGATGAATCAGATTTCCTGAAAATATATCAGCCAGGTAATCTTCATCAAGATCTTCTGGCAATCCTAGTGACTTTCCTAAATCCTTATTAAATTTTATTAATTCTGGCTTTTCAACAGGTGTGGGACTGCAAATTTCATAGAAATCTTTACCAAGATTTATATACCTGTTTTGAAATGAAAAATCCGTCAATGTAATTCCTAGCTTAGCCAAACATTAATAGTTTACCGTAAATATAATATATAAATGCCTGAATAAATGTATGGTTACAAAGCAAATAGCTATATTATTTTGAGCCTTTGTAGCAACCAATTGGTAGTTGGCGCCTGTATTAGCAACGAAAACAGTACGACACCGAAGGTCATAGATTGCATTGTCCACCAGAAGTCAATATCTTCTGGCAATGACAGCACCAATGCAATAGCAATTGCACCACGCAAGCCTCCCCAAACGAGTACTGGTTGATAGACTCCAGGAATTGGGCTCATTAAAATATAGCGTGAAACCAGTGCACTGATATAAACACTACAGAATCTAGCTACTAGTACTGCAGCGATAGCAATCAGCATCGCAAGCCATCGCTCTGTGAACATATCAACTGTAATAACTATCCCCATAATGAGAAAAAGAAACAAGTTGAATGAATATGCCAGGAGCTCCCATACATTCTTCAGGCTAACAACACTATCAAGCTGCAATGACTTTTTGTGATAATGTGCAGTTATAATAGCCGCACTTAAAACAGACATTACTCCAGACACATGAAGTAAGTGTTCAGCTATATAAAAACTACCATATGCTATAAGTATTGACAAAAATGCGGACGCTAAAA
>JBFHVQ010000095.1:0-8952 GCA_041589455.1 Gammaproteobacteria bacterium
AAAGATAATAAAAAATAAACTAAAAAACAATATATTTATAAAAAATGAAAAACAAAAAAATAGAAACGGAAGTTGTGGCAATATCAAATCATATTGATGATGATTTTTTTGTGCTTATCTGGTCTCTGGATTGCCCGCCCTGCCTTGAAGAAATGCCGACCATTAGCACAATTCATCAACAAAACCCCGAACTAAAAATCATTATGATTTCAGCTGATGACGCATCCAGACACAACGAAGTCCAGCAGGTAATTGCAAATTATAAACTCTCAAATCTACAACACTGGGTATTTGAAGACAGCGAGAATATGGCGATACGTTACAGCATAGACCGAAGCTGGTACGGTGAACTACCCAGAAGTTATTTATTCCAGAAAGGCCAGCGCATTCAGTCGTATTCTGGGCAGCTAGAAATGCCACATTTTAAAGACTGGTTAAGCCAGATTAACACCAAATAAGTTCCCAACATATAGCTGGATTACTCGCCGGATAAGCATTGAACTATCAATCAGTTTCAATCACTTAAAGCCCCTTCTCCTGAATTAACACTTTAACAACTCAAACATCAATCATTAACATTATGCATTTTGCTACATAACATTTTCACACTTTCAAGATACAAATAGACGTTTTTTACACTATCCTTAGTTGGTATACACTGCTTACTCATTAATGCCATATCTTATCTGGCACATCTCCCGGAGATATTTACAGGTGACGAAATCTAACCATTCACCCTCAGGACACTTCCACCATCTATGGCATGAGTCCAGCCTCAAGTCGCGCGTACTGATACCTGTTTTGCTTGTCTTAACCTTATTATGTAGTGGAATTGGCTTTAGCTTTTATCACTCTGAAAAAACCAATCTTGAACAGGAGCTGAATACCAGAGGGAGCATGCTGGTTGCAACCTTGTCTGCCTATGCCACAACACCATTATTAGAAAACCGACTGCAGGCACTTGAGTCTCGTGCACAGTCTTATATTCAAGACATGAAAATGTTTCATCATGTGTCTTTTTATGACAGTAAAAACCACCCTATCATCACACTAAACAGTGACTCACTACGCGAAAAAATCACGCCTGACTCGCTCCGATATTTTAAACATAATATTTTCGACGCCGATAACTCTAATACCATAGGTCAGGTCAGGCTAAGCTTGTCTACTGAACAAATAGAAGACCATCTAGCTATCAGGACATTTCAGATAATCTCTATCTCAATTGCCATAATCATCATCTGCACAACATTACTATCCTGGCTGCTAGACGTGGCGGTTATCAAACCCATCGATAAACTTGGCAATAAAGTCGAACTCATATCTCATGAGCATTTAGGCCAAACGATTAGTTCTGGTTCCAGCGATGAAATTGGTCATCTTTTCAAAACCATTAATGCTCTACGTGTAAGATTCAAACGAAAACAACAAGATTTTATCGCCACACTGCTTCACAGAAAATCTAAAAGCAAGAGTGACATTGAAACCAGCCAGTCAAAAATACTGGTGGTTGACGATGACGTGGTTATTCAGGCACATGCGGATAAACTTCTGAAAAAATATAACATGCACCCGTTTTTTGCCGATAATGGAAAAAAAGCCATCGAGATTCTTGAAACTACGAAATTTGATCTCTTATTACTAGACTTAATGATGCCAGAAAGTAATGGTTTTGATGTACTGGAGCATTTGCGCTCAACAGCAGATCACACATCAATGCCCGTTATTGTTGTTTCTTCGATAACAGACAAGCACTCCATTGTGCGCGCATTACATATGGGAGCAATCGATTACGTTATTAAGCCTTTTAACAACCAGGAACTGATTGCACGCATTCAGACACACCTTAAGTCATCACTTAAAGAGCGCGAGATAGAAGAGATTATCAAGCAGAGACTTGAAAGCCTTGAGTCTCAGTAACGGACAAGGATCTCATAGATTTAATTAACTAGTCATCTTTCTCAAGCATGTCTTTCAGATTAGAAAACGGATTATGAGTTGCTTCTTCATGTTTACCATCAAGTAATTCGATGCCATGATTTGCTAGTTCTTCAGTATAACGCTGATGCTCATTATCGTGACAATACAGGCAAAGCAATTCCCAGTTACTGCCATCTTCTGGATTATAATCATGGTCATGATTTTTATGATGAACCGTTAGCTCCCTAAGATTGCTACGATTAAACTCTCGCCCACAACGTCCACAAATCCAGGGATACAGCTTAAGCGCCTGTTCGCGATAGCCATGGCCTCTTTTTTCACTGTCCTGCCTGGCTTTTAGAACAACCTGATCCAGTTTTTCATGATCAATCGTTTTTTTAGACATAATCTCTCACTCTATGGGCAGGCTATATCCCTTTAGCATTTTCCTAAATCTATTTTTAAATTGTTGTACCTATTCTACAACACATCAATATTTAGAATCGACTTCAAATCACTATTGAAAAACTAAATTTATAGTTTATTTCTTAGAACAATTATCATTTATATATTAATCTACATTGCATTAAAAAAGCCCCAACCTTTAAAAGGTATGGGGCTTATTTTTCATTCCATTATGCAACAAATTATATTTTATAGTTGCCCGGCTTTAACCGCACCACCCTGTGGATCTTCAGGATTAAACCAGTCCAGTTTTTCCTTAAGCGAAACCACTTCACCGACAATAATCAGCGTAGGCGGTTTAAACTCATGGTTCTTCACGGTTTCTTCCAGTGTATCCAGTGTGGCAATGATGGTCTTCTGCTCTGGTGTCGTACCTTTCTGCACCAGCGCAACCGGAGTAGATGGCGGCATACCATGGGCCATCATTTCTTTACATAATGTTGGCGCTCCATGTAAACCCATATAGAAAACTACGGTTTGATTTGGCTGTGCCAATGCCGGCCAGTTCAAGTCAACTGTGCCATCTTTCAGATGCCCCGTCACAAACACACAGGCCTGTGAGTAATCACGATGGGTCAATGGAATACCCGCATAAGAGGCACAACCCGCCGCCGCGGTAATACCCGGAACTACCTGGAAGGGCACATTATTCTGCGCCAATAACTCGATTTCTTCACCACCACGACCGAAGATAAAGGGATCACCACCTTTCAGGCGTAACACACGTTTACCTTCTTTTGCCAGGCGTACCAACAGTTCATTGATATTTTCCTGCTGCATTGTGTGTTTATCGCGCTCTTTACCCACATAAATCAGTTCAGCATCACGACGCACCAGCTCACGAATCGCTGGAGAAACCAGTCGGTCATAAACCATCACATCACAGGCCTGCATTAAGCGCAGTGCACGGAAGGTAAGAAGATCTGGGTCACCAGGACCCGCACCAACCAGGTATACCTCTCCCTGAAAATCAGGATTCGGGTTAGCCGCATCAATGGCTTTCTGTAGCTCTGCTTCAGCCTCAGCTTCATGACCACTAAACACACGGTCTGCGATGGTGCTATCCAGTACGTTTTCCCAGAAGCGCTTACGATCTGTGTTATTGCTAAATTTCTCTTTAACCTTCTCACGGAAACTTGAAACTAGCGCACCCAGTCTGCCATAAGAAGCAGGAATACAGCCTTCCAGCTTGGTACGAATCATCCGTGCCAGCACAGGTGAAGCACCTCCCGTAGATATCGCAATCTGTACCGGCGAGCGATCAATGATTGATGGCGTGATAAAGGATCCAGCTGATGGTTTATCCACCACATTCACCGCAATGCCGCGCTCATTCGCCAGCTCTGATACTCGCTGGTTAACGCCGGTATTGTCTGTTGCCGCAAAGATCAGCACGGGCTGCTTGATATCTGCATCCTCGAACTCACGCGCCACATGGGTAATTTTGCCTTCAGCCAGCCAGTCAGCCAGCTCATGCTGTAATTCGGGTGATACCACCGTCACATCTGCCTGCGCCTTAAGCAACAGTGAGACTTTACGGGCTGCAACATCGCCGCCGCCAACCACCAGGCAGGGCTTTTGTTTGAGATCTAGGAATATGGGTAGAAAATCCACTTGGAATCCTCAGGTTCTGAGTTAACCGAAAGTTGCGTTAACCAATTTAAAAGTTAACGGAGTATAGTAGTGATCTTTGACTGGCGGGTCTATATCCCATTAGCTAGGGCTAATATTGGGAATTCGCGCAAATTCAGGCTATTTCGCCAGCATAGGCTTAAGTTTACCCGCCATATCCAGCTCTGCTAAATCGTCGAAGCCACCGACATGATAATCATCAATAAAGATCTGTGGCACAGTATTACGTCGAGTTTCCTTCTCCATCACCTTCCAGAGCTTTTTATCACCCGCAACATCAATAGTTTCAATGTTTTTCACACCCAGCTTCTTTAACAAGCGCTCGGCACGTTGGCAATAAGGGCAGGATTTAGTACAGTACATACGAACTTTAGCCATGGATTCCTCTACTGAAACCGGTAAAAAGCGGGATTCTATCAGGTAACGACAAAGCTTGCAGCCAATGTACCCACCACCAGATTCCAGCCATCGACCAGCACAAACAGCATCAGTTTAAAAGGTAGCGAGATGATCAGCGGTGACAGCATCATCATACCCATGGCCATCAGTACACTGGCCACTACCAGATCAATAATAAGAAAAGGAATAAACAGCATAAAGCCGATCTGAAAGGCGGTTTTCAGTTCAGAGGTGAGAAATGACGGCATCAGCACTGACATTGGTACCATTTCAGGTGATACATAGCTTTCATCCCCAGCGAGATCTGCGAAAAGCTGTAAATCGGTTTCCCGAGTCTGTTCAATCATAAACTGATGAAATGGCTTTTTCAGGCGTTCTAATGCCTCATCGCCACTAATCTGCTCCGCAATATAAGGCTGATATGCATTTTCATAGGCCTGACTAAAGACCGGCGCCATAATAAACAGGCTTAAGAATAGCGACAGCCCTATCAGTATCTGATTGGAAGGCGTCTGCGCCGTACCTAATGCCTGACGTAAAATCGACAGCACAATAATAATTCGGGTAAATGAGGTCATAGTGAGTAACAGTGCAGGCAATAACGACAGCACCGTCATAAACATCAGAACCTGAAGCGATAAGGAATACTGCTTGCCACCTGTGGCATTGTCTTCAATAACCAGTGCTGGCAATGTCGGTTCAGCAGCAGCTACACCAGCTACTAACCAGAGTAGCATCATAACTACAAAAGCACCTATCGTTTTATGCATTAACTCAAGTGCCTTCATGAGCTTTCTCTATTTGTTGAAGCGTGGATTCAAAAGAGCCCATACCCTTTGTTGCTTTGCCATCCAGCACATGCAATGTCTGAATATGCCCTGGTGTAACACCAACCAGTAACCGGATATTCTCAACTTCAATCAAAACAGCTTTTTCACGAGTGCCTAATGACAGGCCACCCAGTACTTTCATATCAACCAGATTCTGATTTGGTAAACGACCATATTTTTTTAGCACCCACGCAAGCCCTAGTATCAGGGCCACGACTACGACCAGGCCCATCAGCATATTAAGTACATTTATTAATGAAAATGCATTCAGCGAAGAGCCTGCAATAGCCGTTGATTCAGCAGCCATAACAGACGTTGACTGCATCACTGTGTTAATTAAAGCTATCGGAATAATGTGATTTTTATTGATCATATATGAATAGCAACTTAAATCCGTCTACAACTTGTATCACTTTAATATCTGCTTATCGAAGCTTTTTAACACGTTCTGCGGGACTGATAATATCCGTCAGACGAATACCAAATTTCTCATTAACCACCACGACTTCGCCACGTGCAATCAAGGTACCGTTAACCAGTACATCCATCGGTTCACCTGCAAGGCGCTCCAGTTCCACAACAGAGCCCTGATTAAGTTGCAACAAGTTACGTATACTAATTCTAGTGCGGCCTATTTCCATCGATAAATTAACCGGAATATCCAGCACCACATCCAGATTAATGTCTGCCCCTGGATGGCTATCATCAGTTAATTCATCAAAACTGGCGGTGTCAGCCTGAGCACTTTCTTCTTCAGCCTGCTCATTCAGTGCATCGGCCCATGCATCGTCTACAGACTCATTATTTTCTTCATCACTCATGACTTTACTCTCAAAGCTTAATCGCTTTCATCTGATACAAAATTTAAATCAGAACGATTCACTCGTTCATTTATTTTGATTGCTGCATTACCGCGAGACACACCCAGCTGGCCACGAAATAACGGTATTTCTTCTGCTTCAACCACAACCTGCTCTGGCATATCAAAAGGAATCACATCGCCAACTTTTAACTGATTGATTTCCTGTAATGACATTTCTATTTCTGAAAGCTGGCTACGAATTTCAATTTTTGATTCAAAGATTTCATCACGCAAGGAAATCCGCCAACGATCATCCACTTCAGACACATCAGATTGCACACCTGCATCCAGTAAATCCCTGATCGGCTCGATCATCGAATAGGGCATAGTGATATGCAAATCACCACCGCCGCCTTCCAGATCAATTCTAAATGTACTGACTACTACAACTTCCGTCGGGCTAACTATATTTGCCAGGTGAGGGTTTACTTCTGATGACTGATATTCCATCTTCAGCTGTTTCACTGGATTCCAGGCGTCTTCCAGATCTTTGAAAATCTGCTCTAGCAACATACTTATAACGCGCTGCTCTGTAGGCGTGAATTCACGACCTTCAATTTTATTGTAGAAGCGACCTTCACCACCAAAGAAGTTATCTACCACAATAAACACCAGCTTCGGGTCAATAACAAACAGCGCCGTACCTTTCAATGGGTCAATCTTGATCATATTTAAACTGGTTGGAACATAGAGACTATGTACATACTCAGCAAACTTCATCATCTGCACCCCACCCACCGCGAGTTCGGCCTGGCGACGTAACAGATTGAATAGACTGACACGAAAGTTTCGAGCAAAACGTTCGTTGATCATTTCCAGCGTGGGCAAGCGCCCACGCACAATACGTTCCTGTGAATTAAAATCAAACGTTCTGGCAGTGCCGTCATTCAGTTCATCACTTTCGGTTTCGACATCACCGTCATCTACCCCGTGTAACAGGGCATCGATTTCATCCTGACTTAGTACATCTGCAGTTGCCATAGCGTTATCTTTATTGCATTACAAAACTGGTGAAATAAAGGGCTTCGATTGAATGTGGCTCACCCACACTCTTTAACACTTCCTGAATCACTTCGATAGACTCTTGACTCAGTGCCCGCTTACCTTCACGTGTGTTTATTTCAAAATACTGCTTGCCACCTAATAGTAACAATAGCTCGTTTCTTACTGCCGGCATATGCGTTTTAAGTGCGGCTTCTACTGCCGGATCATAGCTCATCACCTGTATATCAACCTGTAAGAAACTGACCTGTTCCTGATTTTCAAAGTTAACCACAAAGGCAGGATGCAATGGGATATAGATGGGTGTACCTGTTTTTTTAACAACTTCTCCCGCCTCTTCAGAATCAACACTTTCTTCTGAAGTTTCACCATTTCCACCCTCAGCTGGTGCATCATCACCACCCATCAGGAAAATAGTCACCCCAACAGCAATACCAATAACCAGAAGCAAACCATTCACAATTAGAATGATTTTCATCATCCCACCGCCACTTTTGCCTTCTTCGTTGCCTTCTTCTATCTCTTCATCAGCCATTCAGCTTCCCCTATTGGTTAATTTCATTAAAAGCAAAGAACGTGCCGCTATTGAGTAAATTAACTCAAATCATCAACAATCGCGCCGTCGTTGCAATTTTTAAAGTTTTGACACCTGCCATAATAATAGTATTAATTCATTTAATTTCAATGAGATAGACATATTTTTGCAAGTTACTATATAAAAAATCCAATTAACGAACCCAGACCATCAGTTACTTACATCTGCTCAAGTAACAAATGATAAATTATTGAAATTGCTGCATAAGTCGAACATTTGGCCGATAATCTCTAATATGAAGCTGAAATCGCCAAAAAACTGTCACCTGCAAGCGATAGAGTTAGTTTTGCATGATTAATATTCCACCCATCAAGGCCTCGGCAGCCCCCACAACACCTTTGTTGACAGAAGTCAGCAAAACCTGGAAAGTGGGGCAGATTTTGAGTGCGACCTCGACACAGACTAGCCCTGCTCACAGCAATGTACTACTGCAGATGGGACAGCATTTAATACAGACAAAAACACCAGTGGATATCCAACAAGGTCAACAGGTGAATCTGCAAGTTAAAAGCCTAGGTGACCCACAGGAAAAACTGCTTCCCCTACTTAAACTTTTACCCCTAACGTCAACTGATACTCAACTCATCTCAAAGATTGCTACAGGCAAGTTACGAGAGTTCATCGCAGTACAACAACACCTAAGCCAACTCCAGAAAAGCGCACATCAGCTACTGAGCTTAGCGCAAAAACAAACGACACCCGCACTGCCTGAATCACTAACTGCTTCAATTCAGAAATTGCAGACTTCATTACAAGTAAAAAGTCAGAACCTCGACGCCAGCCAGCTCAAACAACTCATTTCAAACAGTGGTGTTTTTCTCGAAAACAAACTAGCAAACCAGATCAACCAAGTAGCTAACATGACACCACAGCAAGTGCTTAAACCACTTTATAACGATATGAAGCTTCAACTGTTATCACTAAGTCAGCAGTTAACACAACTTACCGGACAGCTGCCTCACAAAAACTATCAGCCTGTTCTAAACTTGACGCCACAACAATCTCAACAGCTACAAAATCTAGTTTCACAATATGCCGACAAACCCACATTATGGGTTAAGCCACTAACAAACAGCCTGGCACCCAGCAATCTCCAGCAACTTGTTCAGTATTTACAATTGCCAAAATCTGAGCAGAATATTTCAGAACAGTTAAAACAGCTTGCAGATACTATATTGCAGCAATTACAACAGCAGCCTTTAACGCAAAGAAAACTTCAATCTCTTACTGATCTGTTGCAGAACAGG
>JBFHVQ010000096.1:0-8883 GCA_041589455.1 Gammaproteobacteria bacterium
GAAGCAGGTCTTGCTGCAGACATCGCGGCTGAAACCACACGTGCAACGACTGCAGAAACAGCGAACGCAACAGCAATCACTGCAGAAGAAACACGTGCGCTAGCGGCAGAAGCAGGTCTTGCTGCAGACATCGCAGCTGAAACCACACGTGCAACGACTGCAGAAACAGCGAACGCAACAGCAATCACTGCAGAAGAAACACGTGCATTAGCGGCAGAAGCAGGTCTTGCTGCAGACATCGCGGCTGAAACCACACGTGCAACGACTGCAGAAACAGCGAACGCGGCAGCCATTGCTAGTGAAACAGCGAGAGCAACATCTGCAGAAACTGCAAATGCATCAAATGTTACAGCTAATGCAAATGCAATCACTGCAAATGCGCTGGCGATTACTGACATTGTTAGTGGTAACACTGATCTGAGTAATGCAGCAGTAACGCTGACACGTGGTGATAGCTCAACGGTTGCAACAACCTTAGGTGCAGGTATTTCAAAAGCTGATAATAAGGCCGATGCTATTGCAAGCTTTAGGGATGCAAATGGTGCGATTGATGAGGCGGGCAACGGTGTGGGCATTACAAGTGTCGTACTGAAGCAAGTTGATGCATCTAATGCTGAAGCTAATGGTGAAGCACTGGGTAACGTTAAAGACGGTGCCGATGCGCTTGCAGATGAAAGTGTGACGGGCAATACCTTCTTGAACTTCTTCCGTAACTTATTCGGAAATTAATCTGGGGTAGTAACGGGGAGGCTTAGCCTCCCTCGTTACAGCTAATCCCAAGAATCTAATTCCTTAAAGTGAGGTTACGAATGAAATCAGGAATCTATAATAAACCTGAAGTGCTTGATAAAACTAAACATGAAGGGCTTAAAGTTGCACCGATTAATAACTTTAGCTATGCAGCAGAATTAAAAGACTCGCCTATCAGTCTTAGTGAGTTTTATGCAGCTAGTGCTTCACAACCAATCGTATTTGCTCAAAGCGATTCAGGTGAAAATCTGGCCATTAGCATCCTGGGGCTAGAGGAAAATCAGAACTATTTTGTTAATGATAAAGGTGAGTGGAAGGCAGGAGAGTATATACCTGCATATGTTCGTCGTTATCCTTTTGCGTTTGCGAAAATGAATGGTGAAGATTTTGCATTAGCGATTGATATGGATTGTGATCAGGTGGGTGGTGACGTAGAAGGTCAGTCGATATTTGAAGCAGGAGAGGCAAGCTCATATGCGCAAGGTGTGATGTCATTTCTCAAAGAGCACCAGAACGATAGTTTGCGGACACAGGCATTTATCGGAAAGCTGGATGAAATGAATTTGCTGGAAGATGCGTCCGCAGAAGTTAATAAAAGTGGTGAGTCATTTACCGTAGCAGGGTTTAAGCGCATTAATGAAAAGCGATTCAATGAGCTAGATCAGGAGCAGGTATATGAACTGCATAGCAATGGGTACTATAAGCTCATTGTTGCGCACTTAATGTCATTGCGGAATTTCGGGAAATTGCTTAAGGGCTAATATATCAATGTCTTGTAAACATTGCGATGCGGTGTGTAAGAGTGAATAAAATTATGAAGATAAAGCTAATGCAAATAACGAATAAAGACACAAAGGCCAGGTTTCCTGTTATAGGGAATAGTTTAATTGGACTATTAGTCATGGCATTAATGGGTTGTGGCGGAGGCGGAGGCGGTGGTGATGCTGCTAAGCCAGGATCTATTGTTACTGTTGAGGATGGCGTGATCATTGGAGCGATGGTTAAAGATAGCAACGATAAAGTTGCAAATGAGAAAGGTAATGGAGTTTATCAGTTTCCTTCTAATTATCGAAACCCGGTATTTCCGATTATGGTGACTTCTCAAAATACCATTATTAATGGTGCTGCGGTCGGTAACATCGTGACATATCAAGATGTAAATGCGGATGGTGATTATGATGAAGGGGTTGATGTGCCTTTTAATTCATCAATGCAAGTGGCTTATAGTGATAATCCTTTAAAGATCAATGTGAACCCAATTTCAGCATTAATTCCAGCTAGTGGAGTGATTCCAGCAGCCGGTATCGGGGGTCTGAGTAGAGAGATGGTCTTGTCAGCAATGAATGACGGACTGGTGAATAACCAGTCTAGTGAAATAGATAATGCAAGACGAGTCGCAGCGCAGATAGTGTCTATTGCTGAAGTTGCCGTGTTGCAGGGCGTACCGATTGAGAATTCACAATTGTTAATTAAAGCGATTGCGGATGCTGTTGTGGCAAATCCTTCACTTAATCTGGTCTCAGATTTCTCAGGAGTCGTAACGGCGATTGAAGGAAATGCTGATGTTCAATCAGCTTATACTGGTGTGAATGATTCAGTAACTAATAATCCTGTAGCTTTAAGTTCAGTTGGACCAGTGCTTATAGCGTTTGCTACTTCTGTAGAGTCTGTGACAGGTTTGACAAATACTATTTCATCGACAACCAACTACGAATCTATTGTTAAAGCGCTTCAAGTTGTTGTTGCAGCAAATTCAAATCTATCTAGTGTTGATAGTGTAATAAATAATCTGACTAATGATGGTGGAGCAGTAGAATCTAACGAGTTGGCTCAGGAATACTTTAAGGTACTGACAGACCAGCAGACAGATCTGGTAGAGGCTGAAAATCAGCAGACAGGTGTTGAAAACTTGTTGCAAAGCCTATACTTAATGCCGGCATATTATGAGTTTGATACATCAGGACCGTTATTAGATGGCACAGAATGTGTGGCCTGTGAAATAGGCGTGCTGGATAATGATCTTGAAAATATTCCGTATCAGGTAACAAATTTTGCAATGAGTTATCAGTCGACCACTGATACGATTACACTTCTGGATGATGGCGCGTTTGCGAATTTGCAGTTACAGTCGAGCGAAAGCTGTAAGTTTACGGGTAGTTCTTGTTATAAATATACAGATCAACAGCTATTGGTAGAAGTGTATATTAATTGGCAGGGCATGCGTGTAATGCTCTATGATTATGGCGTTAGTTTTGATTTTCCGACAGGTGGCTCATCAACCACTCATGTGTTTGCACTAGCCAACCAGGAACAAATATGTGGTTTTACTTTGTCAAGTGGAGCTAGCCTGGGTCAGACTCAGTTGGATCAGATCAATAGCATAAATGCGGCGAATGTCGTTTGTCCGTAAACATAGCGTTAAGTAAAACCGACTAAGAAAAGGGGATGCGATTGCATCCCCTTTTTAATGTATGAATAGTAATATATGAACGCTGGAAGATGCTGATTGAATATGTGTTAGTTAGTGTCTAGGGTAAGTTCGCATGAAATGATATGATAATGTGGGTAAAGAGCTGCTAAGTCGAGATAGATAAGGCAGAGGTAAAGAGAAAAAGTAAGATGACATGTGTGATTAGAGGTCAGGTATTTCATGAAGGTATATAAAACAATCCATAAATTACTCGTATGGATGTCTATGAGTATTACCTGTACATTAATAGTGCATACAGGAATATATGCGGCGCCAGAACCAGCGCCACCACCAGTAACCTCTGGTGATATAGAACGTAATTTAATGGATGCGGGAGCGGGTGCGCTGCCGGAAGAAGATTCACCAAAAGCGTTAATCGAAGATTTAAAAGTAGAACAAACAGCAAAAGGTCATGGCGAAAGCCAGTTGCCTGAAAGCGTTCAGTTTGTTTTGAAGGGAATTAATATAAAAGGCAATACGGTATTAAAACAGAATGATATTGTTAGCATCGTCCAGCCGTTTATTGATCAGCCTGCGAATGCTTACTCACTCCAGCAAATCGCTAATGAAATTACTGGCTTATATGCAAGCAAAGGATATGTGACCTCACGGTGTATTATTCCGCCACAGAAAGCAGTGGCTGGAGTGGTTGTTTTAAAAATGGAAGAAAACAGGCTGGGCAGGATTATTCTGACGGGTAAAAACAGCTACCGCTATGAGCCCGGATTATTTACGCGATATCTACATGATCTTCAAGGTCAGGTGATACATCAGGATACATTGAACGCACGCTTAATACAGTTAGCTAGACTGCCAGTGACAAGAGTCACACCTCGGTTGCAGGCTGAAACAAAAAGTGTAACCAATCTTGTTTTAGATATTAAAGATAGTGAGGATGAGTATTCGCTCGGCTTTGATAATCAGGGTGGTGAGTTTTTCGGTACGAATCGAATGACATTAAATGCTAGATACAGTAATTATACTGGTCATGGTGACCCGCTAGCGATTCGTGTGCTGTTATCTATGGATGAGGTTAAGTTTTTAAATAGTACAAGTTTTGATTATGTGCGTCCTGTTGGGGAAGAGGCCGGACGCATAAGAACTTATCTGGAAAAAACACAATATCAACTGGATACAGTGGCAACGGGAATTAGTGATAAGCTATATAACGGAAAATCTACAACCTTGAAGGTTGGTTACGAGGAGCCGTTTCTACTTGAGCAAGGGGATTACTGGTGGCATCTGGGTTTAGAGCATAAGCGGGTGTCATCTGCAACGATGTCAAATGAAGATAATGCCTTTTATGAGGCAGGTGAAGATATCGTCGATGGTAAAGATGTATTAACAGTACTTAGACTTGGTGTCCATTCAGAGAGCTTTGATCATGCAATCAGTAATTGGATCGGCAGAAATGTAATGTCTTTAGAGGTTAAGTATTCACTTGAAGGGTTTTTAGGGTCTATGACACAAGAGGATATTGATCATAAAATAGAGAATCTGCAAGATCCAAGTGTTATAAAATTTGTCGGGCCAATTGGTGATGTTGAAGGTTTGGATCCGGCATTTACAAAATTATATTTTAATTATACACGACAACAATCACTGCCATATAGTTTGATGATGTTCTTTAATACAGCGATTGAATATACCGGTAGTAAAAAGACGCCTGAGTCATATAAGTTTGTAGGTGCTGGAGGTGGCACCAATGGGTACAACGCGAGTTTGGGTGTTGCTCATAATTTTGGATGGCCTCAGTTTCAGACGGCATTGAGTTATAATGTTGCATCAGCACGTAGTTATCAGAATAATTCCTGGCTTACTAATGATGCGGATACGTTTATGATGACCTTAAGCTATAACAGTAAGAAATGGTCTGCCTACTATACGGTTTTATCAGACGCTGAAGATTTTGATACTGTTGATAAAGAGCATCGCCTATATATTAGCCGTCGTTGGTAAGCGGTGTTACCGATTATGTTCTGACTGTTTGTTGATGACTAGATCCTTAATAAACTTTTGAAGTGCGAGAACAGGTTTGCTGTCATAATAGAGTCGATGTTTTCTTTCTTTAATCAGTTGGGACATGCCTTCTTTATAGCCTGTATCTCGCGACATGCGCACAGCCTGGTTAATGTAATCCTGTAAGCTAAAATTTTCATACGATTCTAGTCCTAGCATTCTTAAAATTGCAAAGGTATGACGGCCCCTCATAAGTTTGCCAGCATAACTTACAATAGGTAAGTCATGCGCGATGGCTTCGAGTGTGCTATTGCAGCCAGACCAGCCAATACTATCAAGAAACACATCAGCCAGTGAGTTAAGGGCATGAAAGTGGGCGGTATTTAGTTTAGGTAAGATGCAGATAAACGCTTCGCCATTCATGCCATGAGCATTAAATGCTTTTAATAATCGTTGATGAAAACGTTCGGTTAAGTCCATGCTTGGTGCGTAAGCGAGGAAGACAAACTGGGCCTCGGGAACCTGCTTCGCAATTTCTACAAAAATTTCATCATGTTGTGGCAAATATTTAAATAGTGATTGTGCACAGAAATAAAGTGTAGCCTTTTCACGTAGTCCCATGTCAGAACGAGTAAGGTTGGCAGCTTCTATATTAACTGGGCTATAGTAAATTGAAAGGTTAGGCAGTCGAACCAGTTTTTCAGAATAATGTTGTTCGGCATCTTCTGGTTCCATTAGATCGCTACTTAAAAAATAATCTATTGTTGGAAGGCCAGACGTCTGTGGGTGTCCCCATGACGTACACTGTACAGGCGCCAGCCTTAAAGCAGCTAGAGTCAAAGTTATGGGGTCCATGCCCGTTTCGGGTATGATAAGAACATGTAGCTTATGTGAAGAAATGACGCTGGCCCATTGTTCGGTGGTTCGAGTGTCAGATAAAAAATGATCAAAACTGTTTTTAGCAATTTTTGTTTGCTGATCTTGTGACTGCCCAACATGGTAGGCAAATAATTCGAATTGGGAATGATCTATGTTTTCACACCATCCTTTAATTGGGATTTTCCAGTTAGAATGATTATTGAAGAAGCCAGAGAGAATGCCGACACGTATACGCTCACCTGTTTGTAACGGATATTGATTGATTGGTAGAGCGTATTCAGGAAAACGAGTGGCCTGTATTTTATGAATCAATTGACCATAGCGGCTTTGTAATTGTAGATCTATTTTTCCCTGGTATGGAAGATAAAATGGTTGTAGACCACCTACCGCTAATGAAACAGTATTGATTTGTGAAGCATCTTCAAGATGAGTATTTTGAATTAAAGCGTCCAATTCATTAGAATAATTTTTTCTAGCGATCTCTATTTGTTCGGCTGAATCATATAGCGCAGGTATTTGGCTGATACAGATACCAAGTCTGGCCTTGTATAATTGTGGATTAAATTGTATTGCGCTTTTAAAACTGGCCAGGGCTTCCTGAGTGTTATCTTGGTCTTTTAATGCAATACCTAGATTCAAATGGGCGAGAGCGAAATCAGGTTTCAATGCAATGCACATTCTGAACCCCTCGATGGCCTGGTCAAGATTGCCTAAATGTTTATAGACTGATGATCGATTGAGTAATGCTATAAGGTGATTAGGTGACCGTGAAAGCACCTTGTTATAGCAGGCAAGCGAGTTACTAAAATCGTGATTACGCTGGTGTAGTTTTGCCAGATACAGTTGGGCATCAATATTTTCAGGCTGAAGCGCGGATGCGCAATGAAGGTGACCATATGATTGTTTAATTTGATTGCGATTCAGTAACAGCATGCCTAATTGAAGATGAGCATGAATATAATCAGGACGGAAAACAAGCGCTTGTCGCCAATGATGCTCACTAAGTTCAGGCTTATCCTGTTGTAAATAAAGGCTGGCTAAATTGTAATGTGCTTCAGCGTGGCTGTGCTTAATATTAAGGGATTGATTATAGTAATCTTCCGCCTGATTAAAATCTCCACTAATTCTGTAAGCTTCACCAAGATTATTCAGGTAATGATAATTGTTGGGTTGTTGTTTTACTGCTAGTTGCAGGTAATTAATGGCTTGAGCATGTTGTCCAGACTGGTGTGCAATTAAACCTAAAAGATGTAAAGCTTCACTGTGTGAAGGGTCAGTATTTAATATTTTAAAATAACATTGCTCAGCCTGTGACAGACGATTTGCATTATGATGTAAACGGCCCTGTTGTAATAGATTTGCAATTGTACTTGAATTTGTGCTCATTGAACGCTCTATATAATTTAAGAAAAAGAATAAAATGATGTATAGACTTTTGTCTGACATGCTTTTAATCTTCATGCTCATAAAGTGCCCTGCTATTTTACGTTTAAATACGCCATATTGACAGGCGACAAGTGTCAAAACTCTTTTATGGTCGCTTCTGGAATAGATTTATGACGATTGACAATAAAGCCGCTTCAAATCGCCAGGTATCTGAGCAAACAGCACAACTTATTGAAACGCGCTGCCAGCAGTTTCGAGATGCATTGAATGCAAGCATTCCCAAAGACAGGCCGTTAGCCTTAATTGATTTTCAGGATACCGTTAACAGCGGTGATTTACTGATCTGGTTGGGAGAAAAACGTTATCTGGCAGAGCTGGGAATCACACCAGCCTATCAGTGTTCTATGGAGTCTTACAATGCTTCCGCAATGCGAGACTGCATTGGCGATGGACTGATCTTAATGAGTGGTGGAGGTAGCTTTGGGGATCGCTATATTTATCAGCAGTTTCGAGAGCAGGTATTGGCGGATTTTCCTGATAATGAAGTCATTGTATTTCCCCAGTCGGTTAGTTTTCTGGATGCGTCACGATTACAGGCATCGGTTAAAAAGTTTCGAGACCATGGAAAAGTGACTATTTGTGCTCGCGACAATGCTTCCATGCAGTTGCTGGAGACGCATTTCTCATTTTGTAAATGCTTTAAGGTGCCGGACGCAGCAAACTTTCTAGGTGCACAAGCACCACTGCATAACCCGGTGTCAGATATTTTGTGGATTTGTAGAACAGATAAAGAATCATTATATAATCAGGGTCACGGTATACGTGAGCGTATACAGGAACCGGAAAAAACAATATTACTGCCAATGTCAGGTGCATTGGAGAATGGGGTGAATTTGAAGGTGTCTGTAGCTCAGGGAATTTTGCTCACGGATTGGTATCAGGTGAGCCTCAATGGCCAGGCCGTTATGGATCGCTACCAGCGAATGTCATTTGATCAGAAAGCAGAAACTCAGCTTCAATGGGCCAAGTCTATTCTCGGGCTCGGTAAAGTGGTCATCACCGATCGATTGCACGGGCATATACTCAGTACCTTAATGGATATCCCTCATGTCATTCTTGATAATGACTATCGTAAAATAGGCGGTTATCTTGAATCCTGGTTGCCCAGGCCAGAGAGCGCTCATTATGCTGATTCACCAGAGCATGCTATGAATATCGCCAAGAGATTGCTTGCTAATTAGATTTGAAAGTAGAAATCGTTACATATCACTGGATTCTTCGTCAGTAAAACAGTCGTAGAAAATGGCGCGCCTTAGAGGATTCGAACCTCTGACCTTTGCCTCCGGAGGGCAACGCTCTATCCAGCTGAGCTAAAGGCGCATAGTGTATTTCATTGTATCCTCTAAGAGGATTATTCTGTACATCCTGTACTTTACCCC
>JBFHVQ010000097.1:0-8587 GCA_041589455.1 Gammaproteobacteria bacterium
GATGGCAACATCAAGGCCTGCAACCTGTATTGCTGCGCCAATACCACCACTTTTGCCATTTCCTCTCAGTACCGGCATATTGGCCTTACTAATCAGGTGTACCGCCAGTACTGGATCTAATGCCGTCAAATTAAACAGCTCGTTAAAACCAAGTCCTGGCCTATTTAAAGCAGCTTTAATTTTTCTAGCACTGCCAGAAAAAGAAGGCAGATCAAGGCCATTCATATTGAAAGCATGCATAACTTCATTGAAAAGCAGTCCCTCTGACTCACTCATTTCAATAGTATGCAGCTCTTCTCCAGACAGTAGCTCCTGGTCCACAAATGTGTGAAACAACTGCTTGTCAAACTGCGCAACCACACAACTGGTTTGAGCAACCAGGCTGGTTTTACGTTCACCATCATTAAACAATGGATGATGGGCCCTATCGTCTGTTGCCTGAACCAACATCACCTGATTATCAACATCAACGAGATCCAGCTTGCCCTTTAATAAATAAATAAACCAGCGATGTTCTTCATTTGAAGTTAATTGATCCCCGGCAGATAACTCAACTATATGAGACTTTTCCGCAATCCGTAAGCGGTGAGCCTTTTCCAGTTGATTAATCGGCACTAGATTTTTCAGATGTTTCGGTTCTATTTGCACTTTACAGCTCATGGCTCATATATTTCACATTTCCTAAGATTTAATGTAGCACGCCTGATCCATTACTGAGTTTACTACTACTCTAATGATATAGTGTTCTGCGCCAGCAATCTTCACCCTTTTAGGCTATAGTTCAAACATAAAAGCCTGTTTCTTAGCCAAAGAGATGAAAAATATGACTCAAACTAAAACATTCATATATTCAGCACTACTGCTGATTCTGGGTTTATTTTCTAGTGCCACTTTTGCCGAAAACTCAAAAGAATTTGGGGATTATGTGGTTCATTACAATGCATTTCGTAGCGACATACTGACTCCTGATATTGCTAAGGCCTACTCCCTGACTCGACGGAATAACCGTATGGTAGTGAATATTACCGTACAAAAGAAAAATGGCGATGTCACACGCCCGGTAAAGGCTAGCGTTAAAGGCTTTGCCAGCAACCTGACAGGGCAGATAAAAGAACTCAAATTCAAGGAAATTCATGATGGTGAAGCGATCTACTATCTAGCACAATCTCAGGTAAGCAATCGTGAAACCCTGAAATTTGATATTACAGCGACACCAGCAGGTGAATCTCTGGTCGCCAAAATCAACTTTAAACAGCAGTTCTTTACTGATTAACCCCCCATCTTTATGCACCCGACAACGAGTCGGGCGCATAAATACCACATAATTCCCCCCTCCTGGCCTTCTGGCAATACCATCAGAGGCATATTTCCGTTACAATCTCCCTCGAATAAGTATCTGCTAACACTCTAAGGCACTCCCTAGCAATGACAAAACAAAGCTCTTATAGCTACGAAGAACTTCTAAAATGTGGTCACGGTGAACTTTTTGGCCCTGGCAACGCCCAACTACCTGTTCCAAATATGTTGATGCTTGACCGCATCAACCTGATCTCTGCTGAAGGCGGAGAATATGGCAAAGGTGAAATTAAAGCCGAACTGGATATTAAACCCGATTTATGGTTTTTTGAATGCCACTTCCCGGGAGACCCAGTAATGCCTGGATGCCTTGGGCTGGATGCTATGTGGCAGCTAGTCGGCTTCTATCTAGGGTGGCAGGGACATCCTGGCCGTGGAAGAGCACTGGGTGTTGGCGAAGTTAAATTCACCGGCCAGGTGCTACCGACAGCCAAGAAAGTCACATACCAAATTAATATCAAACGCGTTATCGCTCGCGGCCTGGTAATGGGCATCGCTGATGGTACTGTGAGTGTAGATGAACGAGAAATATATACGGCTAAAGGCCTCCGCGTAGGCCTGTTTACCCGAACTGACGATTTTTAGGTAATTTCTAAATGAAACGAGTTGTAATTACAGGCCTGGGTATAGTCTCATGCCTCGGCAATGACAAAGAGACTGTCACTGAATCACTACGCCAGGGACGTTCAGGAATAAAATTCCAGCAAGCCTATAAAGATGCAGGCATGCGTAGCCATGTAGCTGGCTCCGTCGATATCGACATCGACGCCCATATCGACCGTAAAGTTAAGCGCTTTATGGGTGATGCCGCCGCTTATGCCTATATCTCAATGCAACAGGCGATTGAAGACTCAGGGCTCACTGAGGACATGGTCTCTAATCCTCGTACGGGCATCATTATGGGCTCGGGTGGCGGTTCACCCAGTAATCAGATTGCAGCCACTGACGCGCTGCGCGAGAAGGGCATACGCCGCGTTGGGCCCTATATGGTACCGCGCACCATGTCTAGCACGGTCTCAGCCTGTCTGGCAACCCCCTTTAAAATCAAGGGTGTTAACTACTCTATCAGCTCAGCCTGTGCCACTGGCACACATTGCATAGGCAATGGCTTTGAACAAATTCAGATGGGCAAACAGGATATTATCTTTGCAGGCGGCGGCGAAGAGGAAGACTGGACGCTGAGCATGCTATTTGACGGCATGGGTGCACTGTCTTCAAAATACAATGAAACACCAGAAAAAGCCTCTCGTACCTACGATGCTGACCGCGATGGCTTTGTTATTGCTGGCGGTGGCGGTGTCGTGGTACTGGAAGAGCTGGAACATGCCAAAGCTCGTGGCGCTAAAATTTACGCCGAAGTGGTGGGGTATGGTGCGACGTCAGACGGCCACGACATGGTTGCCCCTTCGGGAGAAGGTGCAGTTCGTTGTATGCAACAGGCATTAGCAACAGTGGATACCCCCGTTGACTACATCAACACACACGGCACCAGCACCCCGGTTGGCGATATCGCTGAAACCGGCGCTATCAAGGAAACCTTTGGTGACAACATTCCACCCTTTAGTTCGAGCAAGTCACTTTCTGGCCACTCATTAGGCGCTGCCGGAGTACAGGAAGCGATTTACTGCATGCTGATGATGGAAAATAACTTTATTCAGGGTTCAGTTAATGTTGAAAACCTGGATGAAGCCGTTGCCGGTATGCCACTGGTCACAGAACGTCGTGACAATGTCGAACTGAACACGGTTCTGACCAATAACTTTGGCTTCGGCGGCACAAATGCCTGCCTGGTTTTGCGAAAGCTTAACGGCTAATGCCTGATAAGCCTCCCCGGAATGGGAGGCTGGACAACCAGGCCACCCACCATGGACCACTCCCCACCTTTTGCAACACTCGATCCCAGCCTGATAATGGACTCGGTCGAATCCCTCGGCCTGCAATGTGATGCGCGTATTTTCCCTTTAAATTCCTATGAAAATCGGGTTTATCAAATAGGCCTAGAGAATCATCAGGGTGGCAGCGAAAAAATCATCGGAAAATATTACCGGCCAGGGCGCTGGAATGTCGAGCAAATCCAGGAGGAACATGACTTCACTCAGCAACTGGCACAGCTGGAAATACCTGTTGTCGAACCATTGCGCTTTAATGAACGTAGCCTACACCACTTTCAGGGGCACCGCTTTTGTCTATACCCCCAGCGCGGTGGCCGTTGTGCCGAGCTAGATAATACAGAGCACCTACAATGGATCGGACGCTTTCTTGGTCGGATTCACCTTGCTGGTAGCAGCCAGTCATTTGAATACCGGCCAGCCATTACGCTACAGGAGTATGTTCTGGATAGTGCAGATTATCTGCTACAGCAGGGCTTTATCCCGGATTACCTCGAAGAGGCCTATCGCAGTCTGTTAGATGATATTGTGCCCTTGCTTAAACAACGCTTTAGCGAAATACCCGCACAGCAAATACGCCTGCATGGTGACTGCCACAGTGGCAATATACTGTGGACGGATGCAGGACCTCATTTTGTCGACTTTGATGATTGCCGCAGCGGCCCGGCGGTTCAGGACCTGTGGATGCTGCTTGCTGGAAATACCCAGGAGCAGCAGCAACAGCTTAATCATCTGCTGGATGGCTATTTTGAATTTGCCGAACTGGACCACAACGAACTGCAACTGGTTGAGCCACTACGCTGCATGCGCCTGATTCACTACGCCTGCTGGCTCGCCAGACGATGGGACGACCCAGCCTTTCCTATGCACTTTCCCTGGTTTAATACCTCAAACTACTGGGAACAGCATATCCTGCAGTTACGAGAGCAGTTTTCACTGCTTCAACAAAGCGAACAGCTCCATCTATAAAGCTTTTTGTTAAATTTTGCCTCTAAGCACCTGTATTTTTTATAAAAAAAGGCTAGAATCAGTGAAAACAACAAAATGGCATAGCGCAATGAGCAAATTCAACCTGAAATCAGCCGGATTCATAACACTTACACTGTTCTGTAGTCACAGCTGGGCTCAACCGCCCTGGGCAGAAGACGATGCACAACCTGAAGCAGTCTCAGCAACTCCGGATGAAAGCGTCACCAGCCCGGCAATGACTGATACCGATACACTGGATAATACAACTCCAGCAAATGAACCTGTTACTGGCTCACCTATGATGAACGAAGCCTCCTTACCAGCGGCCAATGTCGAAACCACTCAAAAGGGCGACGTACTAACTATGCCGGCCCAGAAGGCCAAAGCAACAGCCGTACGGTTACTGGATTTTCCTCGACGCGGCATGAGCCAGGACAAAGTTGAAAATGAAATGGGCCGTCCAAGTGAGATTATTCCTGCAGTTGGCCACCCCCCCATTACCCGCTGGGTCTATGATGACCGTATCGTCTACTTTGAATATGCAGCGGTAATTCATGTGGTGGCTAAATAAAGCCACCACTGAATAACGCCTTCATAGCTATTGTTTAATGAGCATTTCTGCTCAGTTTATTAATCTGTTTCAACAACTTCAGCTGCCCTCTCCTGTTACTCAAATTAAATCCGCACTCCTAGAACAGAAACACATTGAGCTATTTATAAAGCGAGATGAGTTAATACATCCGATAATTCAGGGCAACAAGTGTCGCAAGCTGAAATATAATTTAATCAACGCACAGCAACAGAACCAGCACACTTTACTGAGTTTCGGCGGTGCTTACTCCAATCACCTGCACGCGCTGGCAAAGGCAGCACAGATTGCTAACTTCAAAACAATTGGCATTGTACGAGGTGAAGCAACCTTCCCACTCAACCCCTGCCTGCAAGACTGTCAAGACTGGGGTATGCAGCTAGAATTTATTTCACGCGCTGAATACAGAGATAAACACACTCCAGAATTCATTCTTAAACTACGTCGCCGTTACGGTGATTTCTATCATATTCCTGAAGGTGCAAACAATGCAGCTGGCCGACAGGGTTGTGCAGAAATCCTGGATGAGCTTGAATCACACTACGACGTCATCAGTTGCGAAGTAGGCAGTGGTGCAATGTTAAGTGCGCTGATAGAAAACAACCTCGATTTAGACACTCAATATCTTGGCTTTGCTGTTCTAAAAAACAGACAACTTAATCAGGATATCAAACAGCAGCTCAAATCAATAAAAGCCGCCGATACAAAATGGTCAATTAATCATGACTATCACTTCGGTGGCTTTGCCAGGAGCATGCCCGAACTCATACAGTTTATAAAAGACTTCAAGCGTGAACATGGTATTCTACTCGAGCCAGTTTATAGCGCTAAAATGCTTTATGGGATTTTCAATCTGATTAAACAGAATCACTTCGAAAAACATACTCGAATTTGTGCAATACATGGCGGCGGTTTACAAGGCATACGCGGCTACCCTGAGCTATACAGCAATATGCAGAGTATAAGACAATATCAATTCTGATCTACTAGCCATTAACATGCAAAACAATGCCTGAGAAGCCAGGTAACGATCAGCAAAACATCCTCCAAATTCAATTTAAAGACTATTGTTAATACAGATAATAACCAGATTTGAATTTTTTATACTTTTACCAATAAAGACAAATCAACTTCGACTTACAATATAAAACTACAGCGTAAGCTGCTTAAGTTAATTAACAATTTTATGGGACAAGCTTAATTAAATCTTTGCTCTAAAAATTAAGCCTATCCCATAGAAAGATATTACACATCATAATAAATCACCAATATTTATTAAGGTTTGTATATTATAAAATTAAATCTTCCCGTTGTTGAATTCCCGCTCATATCAAACAACTCAACCAAAAGATCACCACCAACACTGTTTTCAGTCGCAATCAATGGTACGCTACCTAGAACCGTTATAACTGTTGAATAATCCCATAACAAATATGAATGATCACTTATAGTGATCTCATATCTAGTTGAGGCTGCATTGTAACTAGAAGAAATATTTGTTGTTGCAGATATAACTGTTCCATCAGAATCAATCACACCATACGCAACAGGACTAGTTGCTACTGCTTGGCTAATAGGTTCACACAACACTGTTCCATCATTGTTAATGACCCTAACCGCTTCTCCTGGTTGACAGGTACCAGTAACGCGTGATTGCTTTGCATCGATGTTTGAACTGTTAATTGCAATATTATTTGCATTCGTAGAAATGTTAAACGAATTATCATCCACTTCTATTTTAACCGCCGAAAAGTTCTCGTTGACATCGCTTGCTACAGCAGTTGTATTTGCACTAAATGTATTTGGAATGGTTACTTCGCCGCCAAAAACAATGTTTGATATGATGAATAAAAACCCAAGAACTGTTATTGGAATTGATTTTTTCATTTCTCTCTCCTTGTAATATAACACGCATACTTACTTCCACTGACCCTGATCCCATTTCATCTCGTCCCAATTTGAGCTTGTACTTAAATTAGGAGAACCCGTATTGTTATCATTGCCGTTATCCCCACAGCCTGTAACTATACTTAGTATAAAAAATGACACCAACAACCAAAATGTATGTTTCATTGTTAAGCCTCCAGTTTAAAAAACAATTTTCATTCGTGATCATTGTTATACACATGACCCATACAGAATGATTTACGTTATTTTGAAACAGGAAGGATAAATTCCTTTCTATTTTATATCCATTTATATTATTGTTAATATAATTTTGTCAGAACACCTCCTTAGTCTAGTTGCAATCACTCCTACGACTTTAGAGTTTATACAACTATAACTAACATGGTTTTAAATAATTATGAGTGACATAAATCAATGTTTATATGTAACTATAATTTTATTTTTTAAGAAGGCCGACACATAAGAAGAGGATGTTTATACATCACACTCTTTGACGGTAATAATATTTTTTGCGCAAGATCAAATTAATAAATCTTATAGCTTCACCCAAGAATAAATAATTATTAAAAAAACTCATTTCCTCTATATATAGATTTTATAGTTATTCACACATTTATAATTGAAGAATTAACCTTTTTATAAGCATCAATTAGAGACTATTGATATGACTTAAAATATCCTCTGTATTTTTTTCGAATAACTCAAACTGTTAATCCCACTCTTAAGCATTTCATACATGCCTTAGTGTCATCTACAAGCATTTAGCATCTTCGTATTTCACCCCAAAATACTTCTGTCAGGAGAAGCATGTAGTATAAGAACTCGACATTCTGTAAGGAAAAATTAGAATAATTTTACAGTTTATGTGCAAGGCTAGCTAAGGCAGCAGTTTCAGTTATCTTTGTAATCACTTGATAACCGTAAAAGGAGCTATAAAATGGGCTGGATCTTGCAGTATTTTCTATTGTTATATAGTACCAGGGAATTAGCAGGTATTAATATAATAAAATGAAAATCTAAATCTCACATAAACATACCTGAGTTAGATGCATTGCCTAGCAGTCCAGGCATTCTTGATTGCAAGTGATTCAGGTTACAACTCAGACAGGGAAAAAATGGCTTATCAAGAATATTGGGATCTGTATAAAACACACTATGACGGGCAAGCCGTCAATATTCGATTAAACCAGGGTATTGAAGAGTATGTATGTCACCCACGTTATATGTATCAGATAAATATTTGCGTTCCTTTAAATCATATGGATGATCTGGGTTTTCCATTTGATGAGGAATCCCGTTTGCTTGATGAACTAGAGGAGTTATTGCGTGAAAAGCTTGAAACACAGAAAGTTTCAGTGTTTGCAGCTTCAGTAACTTGTAATGGAATACGAATGTATATAATTTATACCTACATTCCAGATTATTGCAAGAAGGTGGTTGATGAAATTAATCGCGTCTGGGTTTATCACTCCATCAGTCATACGCAGCAGGAAGATCGATACTGGGAAACCATAGAGCAAATACTTCAAAATTAAATATCTTACTAATTAACCACTTATTAACCTCTCTTCATGGAGCAGTTCCTTGTTGCTTAAATGCACAAGGAACTTTGCCGTGACTATTTTTGATTATTTCAAAAATACAGTGACTGCCACTGTCATCTTCAGACAAAATATACCTTTAAAAATTATCATTAACCGACTAGTCTAAGTGACTAGACGCTACTAGATGTCAGCGGTTTCAGGATAATGAAAATGGTGAAATTCTTATTTGTTACAGTATTACTAGGGCTTAGCTTAGTGCCTGTAGTTAATGCAGAAACTTTTCGTGCTCGTATTGTCAAAGTCCAGGGTGATGTATATGTCATCGACCAATC
>JBFHVQ010000098.1:0-8307 GCA_041589455.1 Gammaproteobacteria bacterium
GGGCAGGTCTATCGATTATTTATCATTTTATGTCAGTGTGTTTTTCTATATGCTGTTTCATGTGCACTCGAATGACGTTGTAGTAGCAAAAACCGACCCACCTATGCTATCTATCGTTGTCTACGTATTAAGCAAGCTAAAGGGATTTAGCTATATAAATTGGTTGCAGGATTTATTCCCAGAAATTGCTAAACATTTAGGCGTTAAGGGACTTACGCTGGTCTATGGCTCTTTACGATATATGCGTAATATTACCTTGAGGTCTGCCTATTGTAATGTAGTTATTGGTGAAAGAATGTCTGAACTTCTTATCTCTGAAGGTGTAGATGAGGATAGAATTCGTCTTATTCATAATTGGTCGATTGAAGACAATATTTACCCTATTAGCTCTAAAGATAATGTGTTACGAAAAGAGCTTAAATTAGACAACAAATTTATAGTTGGATATTCGGGTAATTTTGGACGAGCTCATGAGTTCGATTCTATTATAGATGCAGCGGAGAATCTCCGTGATCAAGATGATATTGTTTTTGTAATCATTGGTGGTGGGGCTAAATATTCTGACTTTAAGCGAGCATCTATTGATCGTAATTTGACGAATATAATGTTTCTTCCATATGTGCCTAAAGATCAACTACCTATAAGTCTTACCCTGCCTAATTTGCATGTAATCAGTTTGTTGCCAGAACTAGAAGGCTTAATCGTACCAAGCAACCTCTATGGGATACTTGCCTCTGGTCGACCTGTTTTGAATATTGGTTCAGTTGATGGCGAAGTCTCAAAAATTATATTAGACAATGCTTGTGGTATAGCAGCAGAAATTGGAAATATCGATTATATCGCTGACTCTATCATTAAATTAAAAAACGATAAGAAGCTATTGCAAGATATGTGCGATTCATCGCGTAATTTATATGAACAGAAATTCATCAAGAAATTCTCTCATATTCAATGGCATGAATTAATAGAGTCTACATCTTCATGTTAGACTCTACAGCTGATCGCTAATTGTAATATAGCACCGGAACATGTGTATATACTTATATAGACTGCTAATTTTATGAGGAAGTGTGTTAAATGACCTTAGATAAGAATTTAAATAAAGATGCAGTGCAAGTCTTTAAGCCATCTTTAAAAATGTTAGGGCTTGTCTCAATCGTTATGGCTATGTTGATAGCACTTTTTTATGATGGGCTTGAGCTAATGGTGGATTGGTGGATGACTCGTGAAGAGTATGGCCATGGTGTAATGATACCGTTTATTGTTGCTTTTCTCATTTGGCAAAAAAAAGATAAGCTTGAAACTATGCAATTCACTAGCTCAGTAGGTGGTTTCGTACTGGTATTATTGGGTGTGATGTTGTATTACCTTGGTGAGCTATCTTCAATTTATATTCTTATCCAATATGCTTTTGTTCTTACATTAATTGGAATGTTTCTCTCTATTGTTGGCTTTCAATCATTCAAATTGATATTTGTACCTTTGTTAATGTTGATTTTTATGTTGCCACTTCCGAATTTTATATTTAACGATCTTTCTGCACAACTACAACTTATATCATCACAACTGGGTGTTGCGGTAATTCGCTTATTTGATATCAGTGTATATCTTGAGGGTAATGTTATTGATCTAGGAGTTTACAAGCTTCAGGTCGTTGAAGCTTGTAGTGGATTGAATTACCTGTTTCCACTTATGACTTTAGGCTTTATGTCTTCATACTTTTTTACAGGCGCATTGTGGAAAAAAGTAGTCATTTTTCTTTCATCTATTCCTATTACCATTTTTATGAACAGCTTGCGTATTGGTATGATCGGAGTCACCGTTGAATATGGTGGAATAGAGATGGCGGAAGGTGTACTTCATGATTTTGAAGGCTGGGCCGTTTTCATGAGTTGTATTGTTATACTTGTTGCTGAAATGTGGATTTTAGCTCGGGTAGGTAAAAATAAGCTTCCTTTACGTGAAGCTTTTGGTGTTGAGTTTCCAGATGAGACGCCTGAGAACGCTATAAAATCTGAATATAAGATGACTAAATCATTTATTTACTCTCTCATATTAATTTTGATTGCTCTTCCTGTTTCATTTGCCCTCGAAAAACGTTCAGAAATTATTCCAGATAGGAAAACATATTCGGAATTTCCATTGAAGATTGGAGAGTGGACCGGTAGAACTGATATTTTAGAGCAGGTCTTTGTAGATAAGTTAAAGCTTACAGATTATATACTTGCTAACTACAGGAAGAGTGATATGAGGGGAGTCGTTAATTTTTACTCTGCATATTATTCATCACAGCGCAAAGAATCTACAACTCATTCACCCAGAGCTTGTATCCCAGGAGGTGGGTGGACAATATCGGAAATGAAAACTATACCCATCGAAATTAAGGCTTCGACTGATAAGGTGCTATTCGTTAATAGGTTGGTTATTCAGAAAAATAAAACAAAACAGCTTGTATATTACTGGTTTAAACAACGAGATCGCAATATTACTAATGAACAAATGATTAAATGGTATTTTTTTGTCGATTCTTTATATAGGCAACGAACTGATGGTGCCTTGATGAGAGTTACAACTGTGGTACCTGAGGGTGCTGCAATTGAAGATGCTGATGTTAGGCTAGTTGATTTTGTTAATCATGTTGACAGTTTTATATCAGATTATGTTCCAGATTAAATTTGATTGTCATATTAAGTTTTTAAGACGTGGTTTAACTATATGCAGTATATTTTGTTTTTTATTATTTTACTTGTTGCAACTATGGAATTAATATCACATAACGCATGATAGCTGAGGCAACGTATAAAATTATTGTAGATAGGGTGGTTCAAATTAGAGGAAGCATTTCTATTTCCGGTCTATATCATCTTGCTGCATCAGGTACAACTTCATGGTCTGGTTGTGCTAGAAGAATTGTCGCGTTTTCATCTGAATTAGCGATTATAAACAACATGATACTTAAGGAAATAAGGTCAATTTCATCTGATGAGTATTTTACACAAGCAAGAAGGCCTTCTAATACAGTGCTATCGACTACAAAAATTGTGAATACTTACTCTTTGTGGCTACCTACATGGCATGAGCTGCTTCAGTTAAGTTTAAGTGAGTTTAAAAAAAGCTAATGCTGTTTATTTTTGCCTTTATTATTTCATTAGTACCTACCATGATATTAATACCGCCCATTATGAAATGGGCCGATATTATTGGTGCTATTGACATCCCCGATGCGCGCAAGGTGCATAAGCATGCGATTCCTAGAGTCGGTGGAATCGCTATGGTGGCAGGAACCATTATTTCCATTGCCATACTCGCTGAGTTTGACCAGCAGCTTATAACGATTTTAGTAGGCTTTGCTGTAATTTGGGGGTTTGGCTTGTGGGATGATAAATGTGATCTCAATTATAAGATAAAATTCCTGGGTCAACTTCTTGCCGTCATTATTGTCGTTACCTGGGGTGATGTAATTGTACGAAATGTTCCATTTCTCGACATGGATATGCCTGATTATCTGGCGATCCCTTTTACGATTTTCGCTTTAGTTGGTATTACCAATGCCATTAATCTTTCGGATGGTCTTGATGGACTGGCGGGTGGAACATCTCTTATCTCAATCAGTATGATTGCACTTTTGGCTTACGATGCTGGTGGTGACCTGGTTGTATTAATCTGTATGGCTGTGGCAGGCTCTATTCTTGGATTTTTGAGGCACAATACCTATCCGGCAAGGCTATTCATGGGTGATACTGGTAGTCAATTTCTTGGATTTAGTCTTGGTATACTTGTAATCATTCTGTCACAGACCGTTAACCCTGCCATGAGTCCAGTCGTAGCTTTATTTATTCTTGGATTGCCTATTCTAGATACCTTCGCGGTTATGAGCCAGCGTATCTACGAGAAGCGCTCACCCTTTTCACCTGATAAAAATCACATACATCATAAACTGCTCGAACTTGGTTTTGACCACTATGAAGCTGTCTTTATCATATATCTTATGCAGAGTAGCATGCTTGTTCTGGCTTATTTTCTCCTGTATGAGTCAGATAGCCTTCTTGCTATCATTTATCTACTCGTCGCCTTCATTGTGCTTGGGTCTTTTCAGCTTGCCAGAGTGTCCACCTGGCGGTTTCATGAAAAGCCTGAAGCTAAAAACTCTGCTTTATCATCATTTGTTGAGATTTTACGCACCCGAGGTTTGTTAACGAAAGTACCCATACGTGTTCTTGGTATAAGTCTGATATTAATTTTTTTCTCTGGAGTCATATTTGCAGAACAGATTAGCCTCGACATGTTGATACTGGCCGCTGTTCTCCTTGCAATGCTTGCTATTTCTTCTGTAGTCAAGCATGAGCGAGGGGTTTTCATTGAAAAAATTGTTGTTTACGTAGTGTCTGTCATGGCTGTATACATGCTAGGGGGTATTGGGCGTGAATCAGATATCAATTATATTATTAATTTCATATTTGCGTTATTACTTATTGCATTTGTACTGCGTATCCGTTTTTCCAAAGACAAATCATTTCAGGTCACACCGCTCGATTATCTGGTCATAATCCTCATTATTGTTGTGCCAAACCTCCCAGAAGTGCACCTTGAGGATAGCAATATAGGTGAAATGGCGATAAAGTTAGTGATTCTATTTTATGCTAGTGAGGCCATTTTAGGGGCATCTCGAAGAAACTGGGGGTTGGTTAAGGTGGGAGTCACGCTGGCTCTTATATTGGCTATTGTGCTTGGTTTATAACCAAAAAAGCATTTTTGTATGTCATTAATAGTGATGGCATTTTTACTATTCTACAAATTATAAATGACAGGAGACTGTTGATGAATCATCTTGTAACAGGGCTTACGAAATTGACTGCAGCGTCAATTTTAATTGTGACACTGGCAGCTTGTGGCGGCGCAGAAGAACGTAAAGTTAAATATCTGGAAAAGGGTAAAGCCTACCTGGCTGAGAAGAATTATGATAAAGCCCGAATAGAGCTAAAAAACGTATTACAGATAGATCCAAAATATGCTGAAGCATACTATTTTATGGGGCAGCTCGAAGAGGCAAATAATGATCTTCGAAAAGCTATGGGTAACTACATGAAAGCCTTGGAATTAGATCCGGCACATAGTGATGCTAAAATAGCACTTGCTTCAATATATGCCATTGTGGGTACGACTGATTTTATTGATCAGGCAAAATCTCTGTTACGTGAAATAGATCAAGCTGGTAAAATAAATGCCGAATCAAGGTTGATTTCCGCCACCATAAAATATAAAACAGCATCTAAATCTGAAGCTATAAAAGAACTAGAGGCTCTTGTTAACGAAAAAACGTCACTGATTGATGGTATTATTCTTTTGTCGACCATTTATCTTAAGGAAGGAGATGGTACCAAAGCCTTAAAATTACTAACAAATGGCGTAGCTAATAATGCAGATAATTTACCGCTAAGAATTGTGCTTGCAAAAGTTCTAGCAACAAAAAAAGACTATATTAATGCTGAGAAGCATCTAAAAGAGGCTGTTAATATCAAGCCAGAGGAATATTCTCTTCAGGTTGATCTGGCTTCATTTTATGCTGCTACAAATCAATTAGATAAAGCAGAAACAACACTTAGAAACGCAATTTCACAGGATCCTGAAGATGCGGAGCGTTATCTGGTTTTGGTTGAGTTTTTATCATCCAGAGTGAGCATTCAAAAAGCCGAAGAAGAATTAAATCTTGCTATTAATAATAATCCTGACCTTTTTGATCTCAAATTTTCCCAGGTTAAGTTTTATGAAAATATAGGAAATCGTGAAGAAGCGAAGAAAGTACTGGAAAAAATCATATCTGATAAGTTATATGATTTAGAAGGTATTAAAGCTCGAACCCAGCTTGCGGGGCTTCTGTTCGATGAGGGTGACCATAAGGCCGCTAAAGTATATGTTGACGAAGTTCTGGGAGAGTACCCTAACAATAATGATGCGATTTTAATCAAAAGCAAATTAGCATTGGCCGATCTCGACGCTGTTGGCGCAATAAATGGCTTGCGTACAGTTGTCAAAAATGACCCGGGAAATGCGGATGCATCTTTATTACTGGCTAAGGCGCATGAGCTCAATAAAGAAAGTGCGCTTGCTGAAGATCAGCTTAAGAAAGCGATTGAAGCTAATCCGGTAAACGACCAGGCTCATTTCAATTATGCAGATTTTCTTATGAGCAAAGGGCGTTTTGATGAGGGTGTTGATGTTCTTGATAAAGCACTTACTTATTTTAAAGATAGTTATGCATTGCTAGAATTAAAATTAGGTTCTGTTGCAAGTAGTGGTGATGATTCTCAGATACTACCTATTTTAGATATGATGGAGCAGGCTGAGCCACGTAATGATAGTGTAAATATTACCCGAGGTCAGTTTTACCTGTCTAAAAAGCAGACTGATAAAGGTATAGAACAGTTTGAGCTGGCGTTTGATAAAGCCCTTTCAAAATATAAGCCTCTAAATTTGATCGTAGAGACCTATATTAAAACAAATCAGGTTGATAAGGCTAAAGAGAGACTGAATAAAATCCTGTCAGTTAATGCAAATGATCCTGTTGCGAACCAGATTAAAGGCCAGCTTCATTTTTTACTAAAAGAGATTGAGACAGCTCGAAAACACTTTACCCTTGCGGCTGAAAATGCGAGTAGCTGGTTCAAGCCATATTCAAGCCTGTCCTCTACCTATCTTTATGAGCAGAATTACGATAAGGCCATTTCTGTATTAAAAGATGCACAAACCAATCTTAAGAGTGCTGCGCCAGCTAAATTGCTAATAGCTTCGATATATGAGCGCCAGAAGAAGTTTGATGATGCTATCTCGACCTATGAAGAGATACTTGATGACCAGCCTACAAATAAACTTGCTGCAAACAATTATGCTTCATTGTTACTGGATTATGGTCAGGCATCTGATATACCAAAGGCGCTATCAATCGCCAAAGGGTTCGAGTTATTACCTCAGCCTGCCTTACTTGATACCCTTGGTTGGGCCTATGCCAAGTCGGGTGATAATGTTAAAGCGATAGATGTCCTGAAGCCGGTTGTCGACAAAGCACCAAATGTTGCAGTCTTCCGTTATCATTTAGGCTATGCGCTATACCAGACAGGTGATAAAACGGCTGCAAAATCACATCTTGAGATAGCAGCATCCAGTGAACAGGATTTTGCGGGTAAAGATGATGCAAAAGAGTTATTGAAGAATATCTAATCGGTTATTCGCTTAGTCATTGCATCTATAGCTTTAGTTTCAGATGCTTGCATTCTCGAATTCATGCTGAATATGTAGCAAATGTCACATATCCAGCATGAAAGTTTTTAAAATACATATATTAACGTGTGATTCAAGGCAAGAACCTGGATGTTTCAACTGCTATTATCTAAATAATCAATGTAAGTGACCATAAGGCCTAATGTTCATAGAAGTCATCAGTTTTGGTTTTTCCACTGTCTTTTTCCTGATACTGGGGCTTATTATGCTCACAGGGCAACGGGACAACCTGCCTAAGACCATGATGGCTATGGCCTCTCTGGTGAGTGCTGTATGGTCAGGCACAGTGACATATCAGGCGGCTTATGGCGGTCTGCTAAGTTCTACATTACTACTTGAGCTATTGCGTTCACTCGCCTGGTTTGCTTTCATGCTGGTGATGCTGCGAACCGCGTATATCTCGTCAGATCAGGTTAATAAAAACTTTAAAATTACCTTCGCCGGCCTCAGTGTGTTTATTGTCGGTATGATGCTGCTGGCTCTGTATCGTATCTCTGGCGGTTCTTTCTTTGAATTTGTTGCTGGTAATGACGTGCTTGTAGGGCATTTGCTCATTTCTGTGGGTGGAATCGTTATTGTAGAGCAGCTCTACAGGAACACCTCAGAAGATCATCGGCGAGCACTGAAGTACCTCTGGATAGGCATTGGAGGCATGTTCGCGTATGACTTCTATCTTTACTCTGATGCCTTCCTGTTCCAGCGTATTGACAATGAGCTGTGGAATGCGCGTGGTTTTATCCATGCGATGGCTGTGCCCTTGATTGCTGTCGCTATCAAGCGAGAAATGCAGTGGTCTCTTGGCGAGGCTTCTATCGATATTTTTCTATCCAGACGCATGGTATTCCATACCACCACACTACTAGGCTCTGGGCTGTACCTGGTGTTTATCGGTTTTGGTGGCTATTACGTTCGGGAAATGGGCGGGGACTGGGGTGTAGTGGCTCAGGCGACTTTCCTTTTTGCAGCAGTTCTGGTGTTAGCCATACTGCTCTTTTCCAGTAGAATCCGTTCCCGCCTCAAGGTCATGATCGA
>JBFHVQ010000099.1:0-8236 GCA_041589455.1 Gammaproteobacteria bacterium
ACTGCAGCAACTATTATAAACTACGTTCTTACTAATAATTCTTACTATTCGCATAGCTATGCAGATTGGGGTAATGGCGGAGACATAGTAACTGATACATCGCCACTAACTGGATTGCTTCAGGTCACTATTAATGATAGCTTAACTGAAGTCACAATAGATTATAGCAACGTGTTTCTCAATGGCAGTTCATTTCGAACTATTGACACCCTGGCTACAGAAAGTTCCGCAATATCAACTGGGTCACTTGTTTCTGGCTTTACCGGTGAGTTTGATTACAACAGTTATGGTAATGCCACATTAATCCCATTCCCTTCTATTTGCGTTGAATGCGGGTATGAAATGACACTTAATCCCTTTTCAAATTTACTTGTACTCTCATATAACGAGTATAATCCATATGATACTGGAGAAGTATCATTTGAACTTTTCGTATCACATGTCCCATTACCAGCAGCTTCATGGTTATTTTATTCAGGGCTAATGGGATTATTAGGCATAGCTATTCGCAAGCGTACACAACAACCCGCTCAATTGCATCAACCAACAAGCAGGTTCGCCCTCAACTTACGTTAAGTGCAATAGGTAAAGTATGGAATTTTCTGAATTACTAACTACAAAATGGATAGTTATGGGTATATCAGAATGTATCGCTTTATATTTATGGACACACATCTACAAATCATGTGATCCATCCTGGTATAAAGCATTATTGTACTTAATTACTATTGTTCCGATTTTTGGCATATTTGCATATTTGTTTGCTCAAGGCATGCCAACAAAAGCTCCACTGCATTTACGAGCAACCATGAATCATTATGGCAAAGGAGGTCGTTTCATCAACAACGGCAGTCAGCGCTTTAATTACACCCCTGTTGAACAAGGAGGAGCAGAGGACTGGAATCCTACAGTTGCTGATATCAAAACACAAAGCAAAAGAAATAAAAGATAACTTTGACAGCATGAGCAAACACCTAACAATCACATCAACGCTGACAATAACCCCCCCCGAGCTAACAGCTCGGCCGATCAATTTTTTGCTGATCTATAACCACTTTTTTTAACAACACAGGCCATCATCAAGAGTAAAGCCATCTATGCTATTAAATTCCTGACGATCCAGACATTATTATCTATTTAACCATCAGACACAGCCATTCATAGTTCTTATATCATTTTACTTTTTTTATCAATTCTTCTCCTGCAATATCATACAATTACAGACATGTTTTCTATTATTGCAATTTCATACCTTGTCATGTATTTTTATTCTCATCATGTACAACTTATGTTTTCATAGCGTTTATATCTGTTTTCTACAGCCATGCTTATACTGCTTAGTATTTAATTCAACCAGAAACCACGCTCCATGCAAATACGACAAGCAACCATAGATGATACTGAAGATATCATTAGTGTTTATTTACAAACTTTTCACAAGTCTGAGGCACAAATTGTAGCTGATGTCGCAGCCAGCCTCTTACATGAACAATATTTTGCCAAAGTAATTTCACTCGTTGCCATCATTAATATTCAAGTAGTTGGCCACATTGCGTTTAGCCCTGTGATGCTTGAAAACAACAGTAAACATATTGGTTATATCATGGCACCATTAGCAGTTTTACCTGCTTTTCAAAAAAACAAGATTGGCACCAGATTAATCCAGCATGGACTACAGGCTATCTCTAAAATGGGGCCATTTATTATCTTTGTTTATGGCGACCCGAATTACTATATGCGATTTGGCTTTGAGAAAGACCTCGCTGGCAATTATATACCCCCATATACGCTACAGTTTCCAGAGGGGTGGCAAGCTTTGAATCTCAACTCTTCGGTTAGCATAGCGGGTGGTCATATTGTGTGTGTTGAATCACTTAATAGACCAAATCTATGGTGACCGTTTATCTACACCTGACATCTCAGTGCACACAACCTTATCTATTTCAACTTCAACCTGCTACAGGCTGCCCTATGCTCTCCTTAATGACACTCATAACGCCTTAATTACTTTATAAGCAATCCACTATACCTTCTTTTTAACAGCCAACTCTGGCAGTTTAATTTTATTGCATTCACATCACTTTATGTAATACTCCGCCTGTTATCGACAGACTATATGCTATCCCTTTAATTGATATTGCCTCTGGAGACCGGTCATTAATGCAACAAGCCGACCACTTTATCGACCTTCTCAAATCTCTTATTCGCCAGCCCAGTGTAGTCGGCGCCGAGCATGCTTTCTTTCGTGTGTTACAAAGAGAACTTGAAGAGCGAGGCGCAAAGGTCACCTGGTATGAAGGCCTGCTTGTTGCTCAGGGCAGTGAGCCAGATTCGGCTATGTTCTCTGCACATATAGACAGGCACGGGCTGGTATGTACCGGGCCAAACGAATTCCAGTATGCAGCCTTCGTCACGGGGCATCGCTCCGATTTACTTGGTAATTCTGTATCTGAAAAACTCATTAAAAAGATTGTCGATCGTTTCCAGGCGATTCCTGTAATGGCCTATGAACCCTGGTCCGGTTTATATTCTGGCTCAGGCACTATTACTCGTAGTTATGTCTGCGAGTATCGTAATAACCTGATTTTTGAAGTTAAGGGCCTGGAACACCTGGTTGCAGGCACCCCTGTCGCTTTTACTGATAAATTACGTATTACCGACAGTTTACTCTGTGGCCAGCTAGATAATGTTTTATCTGCCGCTCATCTGGTTCATTTATATAGCCTTGGTTTTCAGGGTACTGCCTTTTTTACGGCACAGGAAGAATCGGGAAGTAGCTGGCGTTTTCTGCTTGAGTGGTTCCGCCGATTTAACGGTGCGACTAACCAGCTTGTCGTCGTTGATACCAGCCCATTCCCTGATCGACAGGCTGCTAATCTTCAGGATGTGGTGCTACGTCGTAGCGATGCAAATGCCCAGTTTAATCAGAAGACTACTGATCGCCTGGAACAGCTTTGCAAGTCTATGGGTATTTCATACAGCTTTAAGGATGAGTATATCAAGCAACAAAACCTGAAAGCTGCCGATGCCGGCATGGAACCACAGTCACTGGGTAGCACTGAAATGGGTCGTATTATTTCTGCTTCGAATGGTTTCGTGCAGGGCACTACATTACAAATCCCCACGACGGGATATCACACGATGGAAGAATCTGCCTCTCTGTCAGCAAGCAATGCTTTTAATCGATTGCTTATGAGTATCGCGGGCCTCCAGGCTCATTCATAATGGCTGGTACAATGTTTAGCCATTTCGCATAAGCCGTTTATTCTTCTGTGTGAATTATGTTTGTCGTGTTAAAAGTTAATTAAGCGTGACCACATTCAACAAACGCGGGGCTTTCTAAAATGGCAAATACCGATGACACCAGTAAGCAGTACGCCGTTAACACTCCACCGGAGAGTATCAGTTTCTGGTCAGCTTTTATCTACTGGCTTAAACTTGGCTTTATCAGTTTTGGTGGTCCCGCTGGACAAATAAGCATGATGCATCAGGAGCTGGTTGAAAAACGTCGCTGGATTTCCGAACATCGTTTTTTACATGCCCTTAACTACACCATGGTGTTACCGGGGCCTGAAGCACAGCAGCTGGCTACTTATATTGGCTGGCTGATGCATGGTGTATGGGGAGGCATTGTAGCGGGCACACTCTTCGTATTACCTTCACTGTTTATTCTTAGCTTCCTGGGCTGGATTTATCTCTCGTATGGCGATGTTACTCTGGTGTCCGGCATACTTTATGGCATTAAACCTGCCGTTACGGCTATTGTCGTTTTTGCTGCTTATCGAATCGGTACACGCGCACTGAATAATACGGCTCTTATGATGATAGCTGTCGCCGCGTTTATCGCTATTTTCGTTTTTAGCGTTCCCTTCCCTTATATTGTGCTGGCTGCCGGCATTACTGGTTATACTGGCTCACGATTTTATCCACAACTCTTCAAGGTTAGCGCACACCACGCTGCTTCCAGTCAATCTTACGGCCCGGCCATTATAGATGATGACACACCACCACCAACTCACGCCCGATTTAGCTGGCTGCGAGTATTTATTTATTCACTCATCGGCACAGGTATCTGGGTACTCATTATGCTTGCACTGTATACCAGTTATGGCTGGCAGGGCACACTCACCCAGATGGGCTGGTTTTTTACCAAAGCTGCACTGGTTACTTTTGGTGGTGCCTATGCCGTTTTACCTTATGTGTACCAGGGCGGTGTTGAACACTATGGATGGCTGAGTGCTACGCAGATGATTGATGGCCTTGCCCTGGGTGAAACAACTCCTGGCCCATTGATAATGGTAGTAGCCTTTGTCGGCTTTGTGGGTGGCTGGACAAAAGAGCTGTTCGGCCCCGATATGCAATTACTCGCTGCTTTTGCCGGTGCATGCGTTGCCACTGTTTTCACTTTCCTGCCATCTTTCCTGTTCATCCTGCTGGGTGGCCCAGCAGTTGAGGCGACTCGCAATGATCTTAAATTTACTGCGCCTTTAACGGGTATTACTGCCGCCGTCGTGGGTGTGATACTTAACCTTGCCCTGTTTTTTGCCTACCACGTGCTATGGCCAGATGGCTTCAACGGTCAGTTTGAATGGTTTTCGGCACTGATTGGCGTTGCGGCTTTTATTGCATTGTTCCGATATAAGCTGGGAATTGTTACGGTCATTGCTGGCTGCGCATTGCCCGGGATGCTGTATTCTGTTTTGATTTGATTTTGTGTTGGTTTTTAGAGCAGGAGCTATCATTGGCGTTTTCTTTTTATTCATTCATTTACGATTTAATTTTTCTATAATGCCCCATTACCGCTACACATCTGTCGGTTATGGTTCTATGATTGATGTATTCGAAATCTGTTTACCCAGCCCTGGTGGCGAAGGAGGACAGTATGGCCATGATCGAACCGACAGGCGGCAGTGCTCAGCTTATACAGCCCGCCGCAACAGCACCCTTGCAACGTAACCAGCAGGAAACCGTCAGTGAGCGCCCGGTTGAAGAACCACAGCCTGCTGAATCCAGCCAGAATCCGGCAACCTCTGAAGCGACTGATAGCAGTTCCCGAACAGGTCGTAACGTTGATACATTTGCCTGACGTATTCTTTGCTCCACACAGCTTCAAATAACGCTCACTGCGTCTGAGTCAGAGGCCGACGCATGCCCGGTTTAAGCCTGAGTACTAGGTTTCGACTCCTCTTTATGTCATATTAGCGCTTATTAATACCTCAACTGGGCCCATATGATCACTTCCCCTGAACCGTCTCTATTGCAGAGCCTTTACTGGATTACGTTTATCGCCGTTATCGTATCTTCCACTTCTGGGGTACTCAAAGCCGGCTTCAAGAAGTTTGACCTTTTTGGTGTGATCATTATAGCGGTCGCCACCGGGCTGGGTGGTGGCTCATTAAGGGACATGCTGCTGGATAGAGAGGTTTTCTGGATTCGAGACCAGATCTTTTTCATGGCATCGCTGGGTAGTGCCATCATCATCTTTATTACCGCCAGGCTGGTCGCCATTCCACCTAAATTCTTCCTTATACCGGATGCAGCCGGCCTCGCCACTTTCGCGATTGCCGGTACGCTGGTATCTCTCATGTCGGGAGCACCATGGCTGGTGGCCAGTTTTATGGGTGTCATGACAGGCACCATGGGAGGTATCTTCCGCGATGTACTCAGCAATGAACCCCCTGTCGTGTTCCAGAGCCCATTATATGCGACGGTATCTTGGGCTGGTTCACTGCTTTTCATCGTTATGCTTGAGTCAGGCATTAACCCATCCGTATCTGCCATTATTTCCGGCATTGCAATATTCATCGCAAGAATGCTGGCGATTCGTTACAACCTGACCTTGCCCAAGTTCCGCTTCAAATCATGACATCAATCAACAACACAATTTTAATCGCCGAATTTACACTCTTTTGAACGGCTTCATGCAAGATTTACGCTGTATTGTCTATACTTTAATATTAACTACATCACCCGACATGCAGCCACAGAATGATAAAAATATTTAAACTGAATGCTTGCGCCTTCCCCTTCTTATTCAGGCTTGTGCTGGCGCATCTACTTTTTTGCCTGCCTTTAGCCAGCAATGCAGAGTCTACAGCTAAACCCGCATCTCGCCTGGTAATACTTAACTGGTCAGAATACCTCTCACCCGAGATTGTAGACGCATTTGAAAATCGTTATAACACGCGAATCAGGGAAGTTTATTTTGAATCAGATGACGACCGAGATCGGCTACTCCTTCAAACGGGCGGTGAAGGTTATGACCTGATTTTAATTAATGGTGCATCTTTTAACAGTTACGTCAAGCGCGGTTATCTTTCTCCGCTCGATCAAAGCAAATTAAAATATAATAAGCATATTGAATCACGTTGGCGCGATGCATTCACCTTCTCCAGAGATTATGGTTACCCCTATTTCTGGGGAACACTGGGCATAGCTTACCGAAAAGACCTGGTTGAACAACCGATCACCAGCTGGATGCAATTTTTCCAGCCTGCAAAAGATCTGCAGGGGAAAATCCTGGTGGTAAAATCTTCACGCGATGTGATTGGCATGGCTCTCAAGGCACTGGGCTATTCAGCGAATAGCGAAAACCCGGACGAAATCAAGGCTGCAGGTAAGTTACTTATGTCTCAAAAAGAACATGTTGCAAAATATGGCTATATTTCACTCGCCGAAGAATCAAGCCTGGTATCGGGTGATATTGTCGCGGCTACCGTGTTTGGCGGTGACGCCCTCAATGTTTCAGAGCACAGCGAAAATATCCAGTATGTTATCCCCAAAGAAGGTGGCAATATATGGGTCGATTATTTCACACTTTCTTCTAAATCTCAGAATCAGCAACTGGCATATGACTTTATCAATTTTATAAACCAGCCTGAAATCGCTGCAAAAAATGCTGAGGAGATGTACCTGGCAACCCCTAATAGTGCTGCTAAAAAGTTATTATCTAAACAAATATTAAATGACCCCGTAATTTATCCAGATAAAACACTATTGCAAAAATCAGAGTTCTACACCGAGCTCTCATCAAAAACAAACCGTCTCAGGTCAGGAATTTATGCGCGTTTGATGCAATAGTTAACGAGATGAAATTACGCCATAAAACTTTACTCTTTATTATCCCGCTTATTGTCATTCCCATGACAATGATAGGATATGCTGCATTTTATAAGCTTAAAGACATCACTGAGCACCAGTTAAGCACTCACGCTGAAACATTACTTGAACAGATATCAGGCTATGTCGACAACAAGGTTAATACTGCACAAGCTAATCTACTGTTACTAGCTGACCACCAGATAGTAAAACAGTACGCTGTTGCAGTAGATGATACTGTACGTTATGAGCTACTACTACCACACTTGCTCAGTGTGTTCAGCAACTTGCAAAACTCTGTTCCAAAATACTACGAAATAAAATTCATTCTACCAAACGGCTATGAAGATGCCGTATGGCTTTCGCCAGAGATAGAAAACAGGCATGAATCAATCAGGAACGAAGTTTTTTTTGATGAAATGAAAAAGTCAGATAAGCCAGTGTTCACTCGATTAATTTATGATGAAAATACAAATAAGCACGCCCTGTTTCTCTCACGAAAAATAGTCCTGACCTCACCTGCCGTAGATGCTGCAACCAAACCCGCAAAACTTCGTGGATATCTCACAATCACACTCAGCCTGGATCACCTGCAGGAGCAGGTTAATTCAAATTCAATTGGCCAGCACGGCTTCCTCGCCGCTATTAGCAGCGCAGGCCAGATCATGCACATACCTGATTCATCCAGACAATACTCTTCCCAGTTAGCCAGCCTGTTTCTACCAGGCTCAGATAGTCCCATTGACACATCCTCTACACTACGGCTGAATTTCAATAAAATGCATTTCCGTATTTATCAACGCGAACTTCCATCGGGCATGATACTTATAGGCGCCCTGTCGGAAAAAGAAATTTTCGATAACAGCATGTCGCTCGGTAAAATTATTATTTCTGTAACTCTCATCGCCGTAATAATTGCTGTGTTTTTCGCATTTATTATGCTCAGAACAATAATTCTAAAACCTATTGACCTGCTGACTTCAGCAGCCATTTCGATAGGACAGGGAAAGCACACGCCAGACATAGACATTAAACGAGAAGATGAAATTGGAAAGCTTGCCAATACTTTCGTTGAGATGAGTTGCAACCTTAACCAGATGCATCGCGAAGTAAATTACACAGCCAACCACGATGGCCT
>JBFHVQ010000100.1:0-8175 GCA_041589455.1 Gammaproteobacteria bacterium
GCTGATTTCTTATAAGGTTTATTCCAGTCGTTACCGAGTACATTCATCGCGTATAACACACGGCGATGAACCGGTTTTAAACCATCTCTTACATCGGGAAGTGCCCTGCCGACAATTACGCTCATCGCATAATCGAGGTAGGACTGGCGCATCTCATCTTCTAAATTGACGGGTACAACTTCTTTGGCAAATTCGGCCATGGGGGTTTTTTATCCGTTATCAATTGTGACTTTTTGACGACCTTAGAAATTGCTTCAGAGGCGATCAGAATCACACAGCTACAAAGCACGAAATTTTACCATAAATCAGTGACTAACGGTAATCTGATTCACACTTAAATCAGCCTTAATACTGGTTATTTTTTGAGCATAAAATACCTGAGAAAGGCGAATTACGCCTTATTGGCTGTTTTAGTCTGTTTTCAGGGCAAAACCCGGCTTGCTTGTGGGCTCAGAGCACCATTAAATACATGCTGCTGGCGTAGGCAGTATTTTAACCATTTGGCAAGGAAACGATTAAGCTGCCACTTCTGTCGACGCGCATCCGCTGGCACATTATCCAGCACCAAACGTCCATGGTGAAGCCGTCCGGACATCACCTCGGCAAGCCCTGCATCGTGATAAATACGTATTTTCAAATTCGGCTCACGTCTCAATGCCGCTGCCTCATGAAAACAGTAGGTTAAAAACAACGTGGTGGTGTATCGACTCCGCTCCTGAATTTCCAGATGCAAGTCAAGATGCCCTGGCACACTGGAAATAGCTTGTTGTTGAATTGAATCCAGCTGAGGAATCAGTTTACGCAGTTTAATGTAGTTATCTTCATACATATCCATCAGACTGACAAAGTCATCAGGCACCACATCTTCACAACCATACTGACTGGTATTACGTAAACAGTTATTGAGGGGGGAAGCCAGTTTTTCGTTCATCTGGTAAGTGTATCATGAGATGGCAAATCGATACCGTTGACCCTGACCCAGACTCTGAATCGCCGGAAGACATCTGCCTGAATATTATCGCGAAAAATCAGCACGCGACGCATTGTGCCATCCTGTAAAACAAAATGCAGTAAACAAAAAAACGGCGTAATCACACAGTTATGTTTTAGCTGCCCTGCACAGGACACAGTAGATACTGTAATTTGCCAACTACTATCAGCGTTCATACATAACGTTACGGGACGATGGCGTATGTAGGCATTTGCCAGATAACTAAGCGATACTGCAAACAATAACAATTTGAGTAGCGATGATTCAAGATTCAGTTGTAAAACCGCCAGACTAGACAACAGACCGGCAACAACAAGACACTTCAGGTAAATCCCTGAAACCCCAATATCAAGCAGTAACGGACTGTCGAATTTTCTGTACGAGTGCTGAGACATGGCTATCGGATGATTCCATATGACCCAGTAACAAGTCAAACAGTAACTGGTCAGGATAATCAAGAAACTGATCGAGGGTCGTTTTCTGTTGTAAATCCAGAGAACAGTATTGCTGTTTGATAAATTGATTCAACAAAATATCCAGCTCCAGCATACCACGGCGACAGCGCCACAACAGATTCGCATCAACCTCATCAGGCATACTCGTTGTGTTTGAAGACATCATATCTAGAACGACTTTTTAACCATCATTTTTTTGATATCACCAATTGCTTTTGTAGGGTTTAGTCCTTTAGGACAGACCTGTACACAGTTCATAATGGTATGACAGCGGAACAACTTGAAAGGGTCGTCCAGAGCCTGTAAACGCTCCTCAGTTTGCTGGTCTCGTGAATCATTGATAAAGCGAGCTGCCTGCAATAAAGCAGCAGGGCCAAGAAATTTATCCGGGTTCCACCAGAACGATGGGCAGGAAGTAGTGCAGCATCCACAAAGAATACACTCATACAAGCCATCCAGCTTGTCTCTTTCCTGTGGGCTCTGTTGTAGTTCGACTTCCGGTAATGGATCCTTAACGGTCAGGTAAGGCTCAACATTGCGATACTGCTGATAAAACTGATCCATATCGACAATCAGGTCGCGTATTACCGGCAGTCGCGGCATCGGTCTAATTTCTACGGGTTCTTTAAGACTATTTAAAGGCGTAATACAGGCCAGTCCATTGGAACCATTAATGTTCATACCATCGGAGCCACAGACACCTTCACGACAGGAACGACGAAAACCCAGCGCAGGATCCTGCTCTTTAATTAGTAAAAGCGCATCCAGTAACATCATGTCTGGCGTAACATCGTCCAGCACATAGTCCTGCATGTAAGGTTCTTTATCTGTTTCCGGATTGTATCGGTAAATGCGAAATCGCATAATGGCACCTTTAAACTAAGCTTTAATAAACCCGTGCCTTAGGTGGGAAACTCGCCACCGACATGGGTTTGCTTCTTACGGGCTTGTAATCAAGTTTACGCCCTTCTTTTGAATATAGCGTATGTTTCATCCAGTGTATGTCGTCACGTTCCGTGTGATCGATACGGGAGTGAGCTCCACGACTTTCATGGCGTGCCGCGGCTGAGTGAACAGTCGCTAGTGCTACATCCATCAGGTTTTCAAGTTCCAGCGCCTCGACACGAGCTGTATTAAATAGTGCTGAGTGATCTTTTATACGGGCATGCTTCAAACGCTCAGCCAGTTTCGAAACCTCATCGACGCCTTTATCCAGCACATCCTGTGTTCGGAAAACGCCACAGTTATCTTCCATGACTTTTTGTAAATCACGTCGAATCACTTCGATTGACTCACCCTCACCAGTGTCGTCCCAACGATGCAGGCGCTGATACGCCTCTTCAATACTTTGCTCATCCAGTGCTTTGTGATAGCGGTGCTCTTTAAGGTACTCAATGATATGATTTGCCGCTGAACGACCAAATACCAGAATATCCAGCAGTGAGTTACCACCGAGTCGATTCGCACCGTGTACTGACACACAGGCACACTCACCCGCCGCATACAAACCACTGACTGGCTCTTCTGGTGTATCTTTGACAGGAATTACAACCTGCCCCTGACGGTTCGTTGGAATCCCTCCCATAGTGTAGTGCGCCGTGGGATAAACCGGAATTGGCTGAGTGGCGGGATCAATACCCAGGAAAGTAATACAGGTCTGGCGAATACCCGGTAAGCGCGCCTGAAGCACGTCCTCTGGCAGGTGATCCAGTTTAAGCATGACATGATCTTTTTCAGGGCCGCAACCTCGACCCTCTTTAACTTCCGTATAAATAGATCGGCTCACCACATCACGGGAAGCCAGGTCTTTAGCACTAGGTGCATAACGCTCCATGAACCGTTCACCCTGCTCATTAACCAGATAACCACCCTCACCTCTAGCACCCTCAGTGATCAACATCCCTCTACCAGCAATGCCGGTCGGATGAAATTGAAAGAACTCCATATCCTGAAGTGGTACGCCGGCACGTAATGCCATACCCATTCCATCACCAGTATTGATCAATGCATTGGTTGTAGTGCGATATAACTGACCGGCACCACCGGTTGCCAGCAGGGTTGTTTTCGCTTCAATGATTAATTCTTCGCCGCTATGAATATCAAAAACAAATGCACCGAGTACATTGCCTTCATTATCCTTGAGCATGTCGACCGCAAAGTACTCATCAAAGAAATGCGTTTTAGCGCGGATATTCTGCTGATAAAGGCTATGTAAGATCGCATGACCGGTGCGGTCTGCAGCCGCACAGGTTCGCGCCGCTTGTTCACCTCCAAAGTTCTGTGACTGACCACCGAATGGACGCTGATAAATTTTGCCATTATCCAGTCGTGAAAATGGTACACCAAAATGCTCCATTTCATAGACAGCCTTAGGCGCTGCTCGACACATGTATTCAATGGCATCCTGATCTCCCAGGTAATCACTCCCCTTGACGGTATCGAACATATGCCAGTGCCAGTTATCCGGTAACACATTAGCCAGCGCAGCATTCATACCGCCCTGAGCAGCAACCGTATGTGAACGCGTCGGAAAAACCTTGGAGACTACGGCAACGGACGCATCCGCCTCTGCCAGTTGCAGAGCAGCACGCAGGCCACCACCACCAGCACCAATAATCAGTGCATCAAAACGTCGTCTTGGTATGGAATCGATACTCATTTGAATACAACCATAAATAATGACCTGAAGGCCCACAGGGCACTGCCAATAAGTGTTGCCCCGATCAGGCTTAACACGATTAATCTAAATGCCACATTCGGTACATAGTCCAGCACAATATCCCTGACTCCTATCCATGCGTGCCACAGTATTGCGACTACAAATAAACCAAGCGCGATGTTATTGACTGGCTGGCTTAACCAGTTCAACCAATTAGCCTGATTAAAAGGATCGTTAATCAACCAGCAAAAGAACACATAGAAAACATACAGTGCAATATAGACCGCACTGACACGTTGAATCATCCAGGGGCGTAATCCCTGCAGGCCAGGAGAACTCATAATATAATCACCACCGTCAGCCAGATAAATATAACGGCCTCAAGTCCAAACACCAGCCAGGAAAAAAAATTAGCCTGTTCTTTTTCCAGACCAATATCAAAATCGATCAACAGAAAACGAATACCCGCCAGCAGATGATGGATTATCGACCAGAGTAAAATCAAAAAAGCTAATTGAATAAGTGGCTGCTGTATTTGCGATCGTATTGCCTCGAATCCCGTCTCACCTTCAACCGATAAACCCAGCAGGTAAACACCATAAGGCACAGCAAGAAACATCAGTAAACCACTAATGCGATGAAAAATAGAAACAAAGCCCGTCACCGGCAGCTTTATTTTTATCAGATTTAAATAGAAAGGTCGGTTATCAGAGACCGCCATGGCTGATTTTCCTTCCACATTTGTTATTATATTTCCTGTTATTGTAGTGGATTGTATAAATTCTGCAGAATTATCCACATCAACTATAAGCTGACACTACAATATAAACTGATTACTATCTACGATAATGTTTATTTTACTTCAGGTATACACATGAAACGCGAATGGCAAGAATTTCTCACGGATGCAGGCGCAGAAATCGAAAACAATCGGGTGGTCAGTTTTGGCAACCTGCAACATGAACAGATGGTTGTCCACACCGGTCTGGTGATTACGGATCTTAGCCATAAAGGCCTGATTGAAGCCAATGGCGAAGAAGCGACAGACTTTCTACAGGGCCAGTTAACCAATGATGTTCGCGATGTTAGCCAGCAACACAGCCAGCTCAGTGCCTACTGTAACCATAAAGGTCGCATGCTGGCGAATTTCCGCATTTTTAAACGTCAGGAAAGTTATTACCTGCAAATTCCACAAGACCTACTGGAGCCCACACTAAAACGTATTGGCATGTTTATTCTGATGAGTAAGTTGACGCTTAAGGATAGTAGCCAGTCACTGATAGGCATCGGTGTCTCTGGCCCGAAAGCCGATCAACAACTTTCTCAACACATCACTGATCTCCCGGAAAACGTTGATGATGTGACTCAAGTCAGTGGTTACACCATTATCAAGATCGCCGGTACACTGCCACGCTATGAGATATATGGCGACCTGGAAGCAATGAAAACACTCTGGTCAAACCTTGATGTTGATGCAGCACCGGTTGGTCAGGGCCCCTGGGAAAGCCTTGATATATCGGCGGGTATACCGACGATTTACCCTGAAACCAGCGAAGCTTTTGTTCCTCAGATGACCAATATGCAACTGGTGAATGGTGTCAGCTTCAAGAAAGGTTGTTACAGCGGTCAGGAAGTCGTCGCCAGAATGCAGTACCTCGGCAAACTTAAACGTCGCATGTTTAAAGTACTTGTCGACACAAGCGATGCAGTAAAACCGGGAGATAAGCTATTCTGCGAAGGCTCAAGCAGTGGCCAGGGTACGGGCCAGATAGTCACTGCACAGGCAAACCCTAATGGCGGTGTTGATGCTCTGGCAGTAATCGATATCAACGATGCGGAATCCGGCAAACTCCAGCTACATGATGCTAATGGACCCGCAGTAAATCTAACGACTCTCCCCTACAGTCTTGAAGAAAGCGCCTGAATAAAAGCACTATGATTTAGCCTGTCACATGAGCGTGACCGGCTAAATTTGACTAAACTGTTAGTAACTTATAAAAATAAAAGACTGATGAACCAACAGGCACAACATATATACTCCCTTATTTGCAAGGCAGTTGAAACCGATCAGCTAAAATTACCGACCCTGCCTGAAGTTGCCTTGAAAGTAAAAAGCGCGGTAGAAAGCGAAGATCAGACAGCGGCCGATATTGCAGATTTATTAATACAGGACTCTGCACTCAGCGCCCGTCTGTTACAGCTTGCAAACAGTCCCCTCTATCGTGCTCGTCATAAGATCGACAATTTACAGACAGCCATATCACGGCTGGGTCTAAGAATTGTTAAAGATCTGGTGATTATGCTGGCCATCAAACAGGCCTTTAAAGCCAGCGATGCAAAAGTAGACCAGCAATTTCGTGCTATCTGGCAATGCAGCATAGATGTGGCATCTGTTTCCAGAGTTTTATCCCAGAGTCAGGGATCGCTTGAAAGCGAACAGGCAATTGTTGCTGGACTGATTCACAATATTGGTAGCCTGCCATTGATTGAACTTGCTGAAAGACAGCCTCAACTATTTGAAGATCTCCCTCTTGCAGACGCCATTCCCATGCTACAAAGCGAACTGGGAAAAAAGATTCTAAGCTTCTGGGGCTTTCCACAAATGCTGGTGAATGTCGCCAGTGAATGGAATCAGTATGAACGCGAGCACGCGGGAGATGCCGATTATGTTGATCTTGTGCAGGTTGCCGTGCTACATACTGAACACAGGCCCAGCAACACACCTGAAGACCTGACCCACATTCAGGCCTTTGGAAAACTTGGGCTAGACCCTGAAGTCCTGGAATTTGACTCTGACACACAAAGCCAGTTAGACGAGACACGCGAAAGCCTGATGCAAATATAATTATGACTAAAATAATGCAGGATAAAATAGAGTTATTTTTAGCGGAAGTCAAAGATGCCGTTGCTACCGAACGCCTGTTGCTACCATCACTGCCTGATGTCGCAATAAAACTAAAAGAAGAGTGTGAAAAAGATGATACGAATGCTGAAAGCATTGCCACAGTCATCTCACAGGACCCTGCCATGTCAGTACGCCTACTGCAGGTCGCCAATAGTTCACTTTATCGCACTTCTCACACAACTGATAATATTCAGATGGCAATTACCAAACTGGGACTCAAACTGGTACGTGACCTGATTATCAGTCTTTCGATGAAACAGATTTATGAAACCAGTAACGACATTATTGCTGAGCGTTTTCGTGAACTGTGGCTCGCCAGTACCAAAACTGCTGCTATATCTCGATTGCTGGCAGTCAACCACACCAAACTTGATCCGGAACAGGCGATGCTGGCAGGTCTGGTGCACAACATTGGTGCCCTGCCCATTATATTAATGGCTGAAGAAGATGACGATCTGTTTGATAACCCCGAAGCACTTTACCAGGTAGTGAAGAAAATGCAGGGTGAAGTTAGCGCCTATATTTTTCGTGACTGGCACTTCCCCGCGTATATGATTGAGATTGCTGAGAATTGCTATAACTTCAGACGCCACCACGATGGCCCTCCAGACTATGTCGATGTGGTCCAGGTTGCGTTGATTCAAGGTAGCATCTACACCGGACTTGAATGCCCGGAAGACTGGTCAAGTGTCTCCGCTTTTGAACGACTAGGCATAGATACAGAGTCAAACGTCCTTGAAATTGAAGAAAATAAGCTGATCTTTGATGAAACTACCTCACTCTTCAAATAAATCACTATAATCTGTGCCATAACATTTAAAAAATTAAAGGCATGGGCATATCGATGAATGCAAAAGCAGAACAATTCTTCAATGAACTCAAAACAGCGGTTGAATCAGACCAGTTAGTTTTACCGACCCTACCCGAAGTTGCCCTGAAAATACGTGATGCCGTAGAGAGTGACAGTGCTTCAGCTCAGCAAATTGCTGAGACCCTCAGCCAGGACGCATCGCTATCCGCACGCCTGATTCAGGTATCGAATAGCCCTTTATATCGATCACGCTCACCCATCGAAGACCTGCAGATGGCTGTTACTCGGCTAGGCATACGCATGGTTAAAGATCTGGTCATCAGCCTGGCAATGAAACAGATATATCAGGCCACC
>JBFHVQ010000101.1:0-8005 GCA_041589455.1 Gammaproteobacteria bacterium
CTGAATCAATTAATTCTATATCTGTAACTGTCCACAAAATAAAAACGAGAAGGGCCGTTAGAAATACAGAATTTTTATTACTTTTTAAGGAAACTTCCAGATGTCTAACTCAGCAAAAGACCAGGATTGCGGTAAATACGCATATGCCATCACACAGACCGGCTTCAAGGGCGGAATGATTATTGATGACAATGGCGATATGATCCAGATCACTGAAACTCATATCAAAAATGCGATTGATCAGGTACATGAAGCCTGGGATGCAAATCGTGAAACTAAGCAGTCTATCCTGCGCTAAGCAAATCGACTATTAGTAAGAATTCACCTCCCCGTGAATACCAAAAAGCCTGCCCAGAAATGAGCAGGCTTTTTTTATACCTAAGGTCACTACGGCTACTCGCTCTATAACCCAAGCCGCTCCTCAACCCGGTGCCTTGCCTGTATAAATTCCCGGTGCGGTACATAAATCAGGTCTGCAATTTTTCTCACCATATGCTCTTCATATTTATCCAGTACCTGGTCGGCAAATGCGACTTCCCATAGCGACTCTATGAGCCTGATTTTCTGTTCCTGTGAATAGTGCTCAGCAATCAGTCGAGTAAACTGATGGTAATCTGTTGATTCATGCTTCTCTGCTTCCGCCAGCGCATAAAGCTCGCTCGTTTCCACCTCACTCAGGCCGAGCTCAGTCATCAGGTGCTGTTTTACCGTTTCAACTTCGGCCTCATGAGACTCATCATCCTGAAGCGACATTTCTATCAATAACGCCGCTGCAGCCATATGCAGCTGATGCTCACTCGCTTTTTCGCTGCTTTCTTCAAGCATGAAATATGTTTCAAAAAAAGACTGTATTTTTTTTAGCATGGCTATAGTTTATGACAAAAACTACCGCTTATACACACGAATCTAATGGGCTTAATGCGGCATGAACACACCACAGAAAAAGCACCCGCAATACACAGGTGCTAAATGTAGACGACCAACTCTGCAAGAGTCTTAATATTTTTATTATCCTGACTATCGGGAGCAGGGTCCCCCGATAGTTATTGCTGCACAGGATTTAGAAGCTGGCTATTACACCCAGTACAACGGCAGATCCGTCACCTTTTAATTTAGACTCAGCCGCCAGGCCATTGTCTGCACCATCAGCCCATAACGCATAAAGTGAAACCTGGTTATCCATTTTATGGTGGTAAGCCAGGGCAGTCATAGTGGCATCATCTTCCAGACCCTGATCTTTCATGCCATATGCAAAAACAATGCTATCAGTCTTGTTCAGGCCATGCTTAACACTTAAGTAGGTGTTTTTGTCATCTTTATCTTCATCATCCTCAACCGCTTCATACATCAGGCCCAGTTTGGTGTCACCTAGCTTGTAACCAAAAACCAGTTTCATTCCCGTCTCGTCATTGGTGTCAGATTCCTCAATAGACTGATGCGCAATTGCAAAACCGATATTACCCATTTTAACATCGTAAGAGATGCTCATAGACTCACCTGCATTTTCAGCAGTCACTTTGTCATCGCCTGCAGCATACTGTATTGCCAGTTTTCCCGGACCAACTTTACCCCAGTAGCCAATTGAATCATCGTTACGAGTGTCCTGTTTCTTGTCGATAATGTTGTTGTAATCCGCCCATGTATCGCTCAGGTGCTCAACATTTTTCTTACCCGCTTTCTTATACGGTGAGTCATCACGGCCGATACGAACCTGACCCCAGTCACCCTTTAGACCTACATACTGTTCACGAGACTTGATGTGATTGCTGTCTTTCACTTCTTCATCAGTGAAGTCTACAGACGTCGTATCTTTTGAAGCATCAGTCATATCTACCTGCCATACAAAGCGATAAATAACCTGAGCACCACTTTCTGTATCGATGCTTCCCTTCACACCCACACGTGATTTATGTGATGTTATAGAAGTAGAGCTTGTATCCGTAGTGCCATCATCCTGCGACACATAACCCAAAGACAGGTGTGCCTTACCGAAAAGTTTAGCTTCAGCTGAAGCAACACCAGGTACTGCAATTGCAGCTAATACAGCAAAAACAGCTGCTTTTTTTGTGAATAAAATCATGAAATAAATTTCCTCTAAATGATCACAAGCAAGTTTGAAAAATTAACTTGCGCGCATCATATGGATAATTTGTTACAGATTTATTCCTGTTTTATTTCAATCAAATGAAAGATATGTGTCTATCCTGTTACAACAGGATGACCCTATCTCGGTTTATCCTGTAAAAGCTCTAGTATCCTCTGCCAGTCAATACTCCCCCAACATTCACAGAGTTGTCGATTTAATTTACATACCAACCGATCATATCCCTTCCCATATGCTGTTTTATGCAGCAAAGACAAGTACTTAACCTTGCTGGCTTGGTTCTTGCTGCTGACCATTCGAAATGGATAGATTGCACTGGAGTGAAAAATATTAAAATGAAAAATATTCAAGCATTACCCCACATCTACACTACTTTATGCTGTATTTGTGTGTTTTTACTAACCGCATGTAATGGAAATTCCGATTCTGAGGGTTCCAGCATTACTGATTCACAAAAGCTTAATTCAAAGTTTACGCCGACGACCCCATCAGCTTTTACTACTTTCGAATCTGGACAGGTCAGACCACTTGCCATTTCACTTGATGGTAAGAAACTATATGCAGTCAATACGCCAGATAATCGACTAGAAATATTTAAAATCACCGCCACTTCTCTAATCCATCAACACTCTGTGCCCGTTGGGCTCGAGCCCGTTGCTGTGGCTGCAACTCTAAACGGTGAAGTCTGGGTTGTTAATCACCTGTCAGATTCAGTTAGCATTGTCGACACGAGTACCAGTCTTCCTTTTGTCAAACAAACCCTGTTGGTCGGTGACGAACCAAGAGATATCGTATTCGCAGGCTCTTTATACAACAAAGCATTTATTTCAACCGCGCATCGAGGGCAGAATAGCCCCTATGGCCCAGAGCAAATGCCTGATGACCCAGGCCAGGTAACACAGCCCGGTATTGGTCGAGCTGATGTGTGGGTTTTTGATGCCAACAACACAGGATCTGGCCCTGGAGGAACCCCGCTCACTATCCATACGCTGTTTACAGATACACCTCGCGCGCTAACGGTTTCAGCTAATGGCTCAACTGTTTATATGGCCGGCTTCCATACGGGTAACAGGACGGCCGTCATCGCCGAAGGCGCTGTCTGTAATGGCGGCTCAACTGCACCTGCGTGCACAAATTTCGCAGGCGTAACTGCCCCTGGTGGTTTACCCGCACCGAATGCCGATATTTCAGGGACCACAGCGCCCGAAGTCGGCATTATTGTCAAGAAGACCGGTGATCAATGGCTTGATGAACGTGGCACACATGACTGGAGCAATCAGGTTAGATTTAACTTGCCTGATTACGATGTGTTTGCCATTGATGCAGATGCCACTACACCCGGTCATCTCACAGCCTATTCGGGTATAGGCACCATTCTTTATAATATGATCACCAATCCAGTGACGGGAAAAGTGTATGTTACAAATACCGAAGCAACTAATCACATCCGCTTTGAAGGTACACGCAATAGCACAGCGCATTCATCTGTCATTGGTCATTTACATGAAGCACGTATATCTATAATTGACCCTGAGTTTATACCACGAAACCCAGGGGCAACTGTTGACCAGACAGTCGTCTCAAGACACCTGAATAAGCACATTGACTATAACCAGGTACCCTCGCCTCCCGCCGTCAAGGAACACAGCCTGGCGACACCCACAGGCATGGCCATCAGTTCAGATGGAAAGACACTGTATGTCAGCGCATTTGGTTCTTCAAAAATTGGTATTTTTGATACCCTCACACTTGAAAACGATACTTTTACTCCTTCAGTAACCAACCATATTACCCTCAGCGGAGGCGGCCCCAGTGGCCTGGTACTGAATGAGACACGTAATCAGCTTTATGTGCTCAACCGTTTTGACAATTCGATATCCGTAGTCGATATCACAAGTAAAACTGAATCACGTCATTACCTGTTACCCAACCCTGAACCAGAAACTATCAGGCGGGGTCGACCTTTTCTGTACGATGCAAACCTGACATCCAGCAACGGAGAAGCCTCATGTTCCAGCTGCCATGTATTTGCAGACCTTGATAGCCTTGCCTGGGATCTTGGCGACCCAGAAGGTATTATCAAGGCGAACAACAATGTACCTGGACCGATTGGCGGTACCAGCCAGCCTTTTCATCCAATGAAGGGACCTATGACGACGCAGTCATTACGCGGGCTCGCCAACCACGGCCCCATGCACTGGCGTGGAGATAGAAGCGCTGCAGATTCGGGTGGCGACCCAATGGATGAATTTGGCGCCTTTAATGAATTCAATGTGGCATTTGAAGGTTTGCTCGGTCGTGAAAGTCTTTTAAGCGTGAGTGAGATGAATGCATTCACCAGCTTCATCTTGCAGGTCAATTATCCCCCTAACCCAAACCGACCACTTGATAACTCCAAAACACCGTCACAACAGAGTGGTGCTGATTTCTTTTTTAATACCATATCAACCTTTGGCAACACCTGTAATGACTGCCATGTTGTTGACCCCGCCCAGGGCTTTTTTGGTAGCGATGGCAGAATGAGTTTTGAAGGCGAAACCCAGGAATTTAAAATTCCTCACCTGAGAAATATGTACCAGAAAGTTGGTATGTTTGGCATGCCTTTTAATAACGGCATAGTCCCTGGTGATGGAATTCATATGGGCGACCAGATCAGAGGTTTCGGGTTTACTCACGATGGCAGTGCAGACAATCTGTTCCGTTTTCATAGCACGCCGCTGTTCAGTTTTCCTTCAACGCAAAAGATAAGAGATGTTGAACAGTTTATGCATGCGATGGACACCAACCATGCACCCATTACTGGCCAGCAAATCACCATCGATAACCCTGAAAACTTTCAGGCCCTGGACAGAGTTCAGTTAATGTTTACACAGGCAACTGCTGGCAATAGCGAACTCATTGTAAAAGCAAACCTTAATGGTGAGCAAAGAGGCTGGTTTCTCCAGGCTGATGGCAGATTCCAGAGTGATAACTCAATTGAAACACCTGTTTTTCTCAGTGACCTGATAACGATAGCGAACCAGCCCGGACAGCAGGTTACTTTTACAGCTGTTCCACTTGATACATCAGTCAGGCTTGGCGTGGATCGTGACAATGATCTTATACTTGATCAGGATGATAATTGCCCCTCGATAGCCAATCCCGCTCAACTGGACTCTAACAATGACGGTATTGGTGATGCATGTCCAACAGCATGTCAGGCCGACTTTGATAATGATGGCGATGTTGACTCGGTCGATACAGCTGTATTTGGTGCTGACTTTGGAAGAACAGATTGCTCTTTAAGCAATATATGCGAAGGCGACTTCGACCTTGACAATGATGTTGACTCAAAAGATACCGCAATTTTCAGTAGTGAGTTTGGCCGCAACGATTGTCCGATTAAGTAAATGAACATAAATAATAAAAGGATAGACAGATGAGATACTTCTTTGTTTTACAGTTACTACTCTGCTGTAGTCTTAATATACACGCAGCACCGATAGTTTATTTTGACTTTAATGGCGACGGTTTACAGGATTCATCAACGAATATCACCCTGGGAAGTTCATTTACAGCCAGCATAATGGCCACCAATGTCGATGACCCTGTTCATGGAGGCTTAATTGGCTGGGGTAGCGATATTGCATTTGATAGTACCCAGCTATCTGCATCAGGTTACACGATAGATACTGCATGGCCCTTCCAGGGAATAGATAATAATATAGATAACGTCAGTGGACATATTGAGCTGACAGCTTCCACTTTTATCGGGCAATCCGGTACAGTAAAGTTAGCCGACATCAGCTTTGACACACTGAGTACAGGAACCTCTCTACTGGTTTTAAGTGAATTATTTGCCGATAACCCAGGTTTCACAGGTTTTGCTGCAGCGGATGGTTTCGATTATGATCTGGACGTTATATTTAATAATGCAAGTATTACCATTTCAAGCGTACCGATACCCCCGGCTGTCCTGTTATTTTTAAGCGGGCTTATCGGTTTAGTTAGCATATTTAAAAAAAGATCTTAAATTAAATCTGAGCCAGCTCATAGCTGGCTCAGCAAAAAACTTTATTTCGAACCACTTGCCAGACCTGATCACCGAACACACATTTGATAACCAGTGGTAAGGCACAGGAACCAACTGAAAGCAGGCTGTCATGAAAGCGCTTCAGATCAAAGTCTGGTTTTTTCGATTCTTCTTCTCTTAAGGCTTTTATCAAAGCCCAGCCGGTTGCATAACCCATGGGTACCGTTGGAGATTGTGTATACCAGTTTAGATCAGCCCGTGCCTGGTCTATCGAAAAACCAAGTTCATCACACATACGCTGCGCAGCTTCTTCAACATCAAGTCCCCTGGTATGCAATTCGACGTCGAGCATAACGCGCAGTGCTCGCCATAATCGATCACGCAGCATAATAAAGGTATGTTCCGGCTTATCGAGAAATCCCTGCTCCTGCATCATATCCTCACAATACAATGCCCAGCCTTCATACAGGGTTGCTGATGCATTCAACATACGCGGCAGACTGTTCTGTGGATTCTGGTTAGCGATTGAAAATTGCAGATGATGCCCGGGAAAAGCTTCATGCACACAGGTTAAATCAATAGACGTCCAGTTATGCTCCAGCAAATGACCTTCCGAACGAACAGGCGTTACATAGTAATAACCTCTTTGCTCAGGATCTTTATAAGAGGGTTCTTCATAGGCCGCAAATGGAATTTCATGGCGTAAAAATACCGGCGTTTCTACCACTTTCAGCGACTGGGTTTCAGGCATGCTCACAAGAGATTTTTTCACAACGAAGTCATACGCCGCCTTCATGCGCGTACGATAGGTATTCAACAGCTGGTTGTTATCATTCTCAGGGTGCTGCTCTCGTATCTGTGCGAGCTGCTCGCTCACATCATCAGAACCGGGCATTGACAGACACAGCTCCTGCAGTTGCTGTTTTGTTTCAGCGAATAGTGCAGATCCAAATGCATGTAGCTGATCAGCGTCTATATCGAGACAGTGCCAGTCATTTAGTAAGGCATCAAAATGTGTCCTGCCACAGGCATAACTGCCTTGCGCACGAGGCAGGATTTCATTGCGCAAAAACTTTTCAAAATCCTCCATGGCATGCATTGCATCATCACAAACTGGTTGCAGCCGCGCAGGGTTCTGGAATTGCTGGGTAACAACCGGGTTACGTAGCAGGTCTCTGAAATATTCGGCACCCGAACTGGCTCCCTGTATCGCATCCTCAACCCAGCTTGACGGCACCTGCTCTGCCCCCTGCTGCAGGTAATTCCTGGCACTTCTTAAATACTCGGGAATTGCCTGTAGCCTATGCTTCAGCGCCTGATGCATATTATCTACCGGACGAATCACCAGCTGGTGTATGGCCTCCAGCGGCAGATATTTCTGTGGCATGATATAGCGCCAGTCCCGCTCCAGTAGTTCATGCAGCTCTATACTTGCAGCATTGTATAAAATGCTGCAATCCAGCTGAGATGCCTTTGATAAATCGGAGTAATTGATCTCATCCAGTGCTGAGACAATTTTCTGATTGAGTGAAACCAGTGCACCGATTTCTTCTTCACTGAATGGTGTCAGGTATTCTTCATATCCCGACACACCGACATGTACAGCCTGCTCGGGATGATAGCGAAACCAGGCGCTGTAATACTGCTCGAGAAGACCGTTGAATGTCTCCTCAGTTGGATTATTTGTCATTATTAATATTCTTAACTGCTTCGATTATTCTTCGATGATTTCAAAATCGTGAGTCACCGTGGCGGTTGCGGCAAGCATTATAGACACCGAGCAGTACTTTTCAGCCGTAAGATGAATTGCCTTCTCTACCTGCTTCTCGCTCAACCCCTTACCCTTGACGATATAGTGCACATGTATTTTTGTAAATACTTTCGGTACC